>JBDTKU010000137.1:0-26633 GCA_039935135.1 Ginsengibacter sp.
AATATATTTCAAATGCACCTAAAAGAGAGGTTCCAGAACAACTATGATTTTCTGAGGGTTTTTGCAGCATTTTGTATTATTTTTTTTCATTCATTTGCTCTTGTAGGGAAATCGAATGAAGATCCCCTTACTCGGATCTCAGGTGACAGAATAAATTTTGCCTTTATCGGATTAAGCATATTCTTTTGTATTAGTGGTTTTCTTATAGCAAAGAGTGCAGTAAAATCGCCTACTCTTGTAAATTATCTATGGAAGCGCTTACTTAGAATCCAACCGTTGTTGGCAGCAACATGCCTTTTCACCATCTTTCTTGTTGGCCCCTTTTTCACTGAATTATCGTTGAAAGAATATTTGGGTAACAGTCAAACATATACTTATTTCAGAAATATTCTTCCTGTTTTTGGCATTCAATTTACATTGCCCGGGGTGTTTATTCACCACCTGGGTGATCATGGTGTTAATGGTTCTTTTTGGACTTTGATAATAGAGGAAAGGATGTATCTTTTAATGACTGTAATTTTCTTGTATAGGAAAGATAAATCCAACTACTTTATTTTTTTGATTGTTTTATTGAACGTTTTGTATATAATTAATCGTTACTTTTTTTATGGAGAAATGCTGCCTTATCTATCAGGTTCTGCTTTTTTATATTCATTAATGTTTTTAAATTCTGCATCTCTCTATCTTTTAAAATTCAGATTTGGGAAAAACCAGGTTTTCATTATTACCGTAGCTTTTATTTGTTTTTTAGTCGGGATAGTTTTTCCAAAAATAGACATGATCTATTTTTTCGCTCTTCCGGTATTAGTGAACGCAGTAGCTAAAATAAAAGGAAAATTAAATTACGCGGGAAAGTATGGTGATTTTACGTATGGAACCTATGTTTTTTCGTTTCCGGTGCAGCAAATGTTGATTGCAAAAGGCTTGATTAATCCCTATTATATTTTTATGATAACTACAATTATTGTTTTTCCGCTTGCAATTTTATCCTGGAAATATATAGAGCATCCTTTCTTGAAACTAAAACATAAAGTAAAATAGAATATTACCTTCCGAAATCGTCCTGTACTCTTACAATGTCATTTTCATTGCTAGGATTGTTATTGTCTGTATGCTGCCAGATTTCGGCCACAATTCCCCATGTTTCCAGTCCGATCAGCCGATGGCGCTCGCCTTTGCTTAAGGAAATAACATCATTCAGCGTCTTTGTTTGAACAGGCGTTTCAGCATCACATTCACTTTGAACGACTCCAACTTTACCTCCAATCACTTTCCAGAGTTCAGACCTGCGATGATGATATTGCCAACTAAGTCTTTTTTCCTTTTCGACTATTAAAATCTTAGGGCTGATCTTGCCGGAACTTTCTTTTTTGGAATCCTCAACTTCACAGAAAAAGAAGTCAATAAATTTTTGCGATTGATGGTCGTCTATTACGAAAAAACCGCCCCAAGGCCTTGTCTGATCTGAATCTATGATTGAAAAACCATTTTCCTCCAGGTACTTTTTTACTTGTTCAAATACTTCAGTCTTTCCGAGATGGGGATCTAAATTTAATATCATATTATATTGTTTATAACGGTTAGGCATAGACGTAATCATCTGCCCATATATACCATCAAAATTTGTACATCGCTTGGGTTTACACCGCTTATTCGACTTGCCTGTCCGAGAGTTTGGGGCTTTATTTTTTTAAATTTTTGACGGGCTTCATTTGATAGAGAAGACACATTTTCATAATTGAAACTTTCAGGGATTATTTGTTCTTCCAACAAACTCATTTTTTTTACCATTTCTACTTCTTTTTCAATGTAAACCTGGTATTTTACTTGAATTTCTACCTGCTCAAGAGCTTCTTCTGAAAAATCTTTTAAAGAAGCGCTTACCGATGGAATAGATTTAATCAGGCTTTTCAAATGGACCTGTGGCCTAAGCAAAACCTGTGACACTTTTACTTTTTGGCTTGTTAAAGCTGAGAAGTTACTTTCTAAATATCCATTTATCTCATCAGGTTCAAGTTTTAGGTTCTCTATAAGTTGAAGGATTTCTTTAACGATATTTTTCTTTTTAATTACGGCTCCCATTCTTTCTTGCGAGGCTAAGCCGATTCTAAAACTTTTTTCTGTTAATCGAAGATCTGCATTGTCCTGTCTGAGGAGCGTTCTGTATTCTGCGCGGCTGGTAAACATTCGATAGGGCTCATCGGTTCCCTTATTAATTAAGTCATCAATTAATACTCCTATATAAGCCTCATTCCTTCGCAAGTTGAAATCTTCAAGATTGTTTATTTTTTGATGTGCATTTATTCCGGCCATAATTCCCTGGCAGGCAGCCTCCTCATATCCCGTCGTTCCATTAATTTGCCCGGCAAAGAAAAGGTTGTTAATTAATTTGGTTTCTAATGTTGTTTTAAGCTGTGTTGGTGGAAAATAATCATATTCAATGGCATATCCTGGACGGAACATTTTGCAATTTTCAAGTCCCGGTATTTTCTTAAGTGCTTTGTATTGAACTTCTTCTGATAAAGAGGAGGAAAATCCATTGAGATATATTTCGATAGTTTCGAATCCTTCAGGCTCTACAAACAGTTGGTGTCTTTTTCTTTCTGAAAAGCGATTGATTTTATCCTCAATACTTGGGCAATATCGGGGGCCAATGCCTTTTATTCTACCCTGGAACATTGGACTTTCATTAAATCCTGATTTCAAAATCTCATGAACTTCTGGGTTGGTATAGGTTATCCAGCAACTTTTCTGTTCTTTTGGTTTTTGAATATCTTGGAACGAAAATCCAACGATTGAATCGTCTCCTTTTTGCTCTTCCATTCTGGAATAATCCAAACTTCGGCCATCAATGCGGGCTGGAGTTCCCGTTTTCAGCCTGGAACTTTCAAATCCCCAATCCACCAATTGCTCTGTTATGCCATACGAAGAGAGCTCTGCTATCCTTCCTCCTTTCGATTGTTTTTCTCCTATATGGATTATACCGTTCAAAAAGGTTCCGTTGGTAAGTACGACTGATTTTGAATTGATTATGTGCCCTCTTGCAGTTTTTATGCCTATGATTCGGTTATCTGATTTGATTAATCCAATAACTGCATCCTGGTAAAAGTCAAGATTAGGAGTGTTTTCTAACTGGTTTCTCCAAATGTGTGAGAAAAGCATTCGATCATTTTGAGTTCGTGGGCTCCACATTGCCGGACCTTTGCTTTTGTTCAACATTCGGAACTGGATCATGCTTTTATCTGAAACAATACCCGAATATCCTCCCAAAGCATCTATTTCTCTAAGTATCTGGCCTTTTGCAATTCCACCCATAGCGGGATTGCAACTCATTTGAGCCATATTTTGCATATTCATAGTGATAAGTAAGACTTTGCTGCCGAGATTAGCAGCCGCCGCAGCCGCCTCACAACCTGCATGTCCTGCTCCTACCACAATTACATCATATTCCTGAAACATTCTGCAAAAGTACCAAAATGAAATTTTTCTTAGAAAAATGTTTCACGTGAAACACAAACATCTAATGTTTCACGTGAAACATTAGATCAGCGCCAGGTAGTGGTCTTCCTTTTTTCTCATTATTGCTTTTTCCGAAGAAGTGTGGTCAGAATAGCCACAAAGGTGCAATATGCCATGAATCATTACTCTATGAAGTTCCGTGAAGAAAGGAACTTGAAGGTTGGTTGCATTTTCAGTAACCCTTTCTACGCTTATATAAATTTCTGAAACAATAGGAAATGATGTATTTGAAAGTGTAAAAGTTAAAATATCTGTAAGGGTATCATGGGTAAGGTAATCTTGATTTAATTTTAGCAGGAATTCATCAGTACAAAAAATATAAGAAACGGATTTAAAAATCTCTTTTTCTTCAGCAAAAATTCGTGCTATTAAAGATTTAAGTAAAAGCTTGTCTTTTAGGTTCAATTTTACCTTGTGATTATTGAAAGTGACTGTACCCAAGATGATAGGAATTTGAAATTATTTGAATAAAATTATTCTGTGAGCTAATGAAATTATCAGATGTAAAAGTCGGTACAAAAGTAAAAATTAAGTCTTTTGAAAATCATGAAATAGTTTTAAAATTAATGGAAATGGGTTGTCTTCCTGAGGAAGATATTGTAGTGTGGAAAAAAGCGCCGCTGGGCGATCCAATTTATGTATTGGTTGCCGGGTATTCTTTGAGTTTAAGATTGGATGAGGCGGAGCAAATATTTGTTGATCTTATTGTTAATTGCTGAAAGAGTAAAAATGAATATTGGATTGTATTTTGGCTCGTTTAACCCGATTCATAACGGACATCTCATTATTGCAAATTTTATCGCTAATTATACTTCTTTGGAAAGGGTCTGGTTTGTCGTGTCTCCTCAAAGTCCTTATAAGCAACAGTCTTCACTTATTAACGAAAGCCATAGAAAACACCTGATTGATCTTGCTATTGAAGGTGAGAAAAAATTGCGTTCTTCTAATATAGAGTTTAAACTTCCAAAACCCTCTTATACCGCTGAAACTCTACTCTATCTTAGCGAAAAATATCCCCATCATAATTTTACTATTATTTTAGGCAGCGACAGTTTTCAAAATATTGAGAAATGGAAAAATTCTGCTTATTTACTTGAAAATTATTCGTTCTTAATTTATGAAAGGCCCGGTTTTAAGGCAAAACAAGGATTGTTGAATGATAAGAGGGTAGTTTTAAAAGCTCCTTTGTTGCAAATATCCAGTTCGCAAATTCGAAAAATGATAAAGGATAAAAAATCGATACGGTTCCTTGTTCCTGATATTGTTAAGGAAGAAATTGAAAACCAACAATATTACGATTGACAGTAAACCGACAAATAAGTGTGTTTTCTATTTTGGCTCTTCTCTATTTTATAAAAGATTATTTTTTTGGAGGATTAGGGTTCTGGTTTTTCTTGTTTTGGTTGGACCTGCGATTATTGTCATTAGGTGAATGCTTTTGTCGATTTTGATTTGCTGAAGTATTGTGTGGAAAGTTTCTGTTGGGACCTGTATTTTTATTACCATTGCTTTTTCTTTTCCTTGAATTCTTCTCCAAAGATTTTAGACTTATCTGTCCCACTACGTCAACAAATTCAGGTTCTATATCTTTCGGCTTATCACTTACAATTTCTACAATTTCTAGTGCTTCCGGTTTTATTCCTTGCTTATTTTGTTCTTTAATTTTTTTTACTGATTCAATTGTAAGAGGATAATGCTTTGTCGAATCAGCCATGGTGTACCACATCAGGTTACGAAATATATCCTTTTTAACTAAAAAGGCACGTCCCTTGGCCACTTCTATTACATCAGCATCATCTGGAAAATATTGTAGAGCGTCCAGATAAGTATCAAGTTCATAATTTAAGCAACATTTGAGCCTTCCGCACTGCCCACTTAATTTAGTTTGATTAATGCTTAGGTTCTGATAACGAGCGGCGCTTGTATTAACGCTTTTAAAATCCGTTAGCCAAGTACTACAGCAAAGCTCCCTGCCACAGCTTCCTATTCCTCCAATTTTGCCCGCTTCCTGCCGTGCACCAATTTGTTTCATTTCTACCTTAACCTTGAATTCATTGGCATAAAGACGAATTAGTTCTCTAAAATCTACCCTTTCATCAGCTATGTAATAGAAAGTAGCTTTCCTGGAATCAGCCTGAATTTCCACCTCCGACATCTTAAGATTTAGGTTTAACTGGTGTGCTATCGCCCTGCTTCTTATCAAGACCTGTCGTTCACGCAGTTTAGTTTCCTTCCATTTTGCTATATCACTGTCAGTAGCTAATCTTAATATTCTTTTAAAATCCGGATTATTCTCATCAAGCCTTTTCTTTTTTAATTGAAACCTTATCAATTCGCCGGTAAGATTTACAGTTCCGACATCAAATCCACTTATTCCTTCAACAGAAACAATATCCCCTTTGTAAAAAGTATTGGGTGTAGTATTCCGATAAAAATCTTTTCGGCTTCCCTGGTTAAATGAAATTTCAACAATTTTGCAAACACTTTCATTATCAGCTAAAGGAAGGTCTGATAGCCAATCGTGTACATTTAAACGATTACACCCACCTGAACTACATCCACCATTACTTTTACAGCCATTTGGCTTACCTGTTCCACAAGACGTACAACCCATATAATTATTTAAAAAAATAGATTAAAAAATAAATAAAAAAATCAACCAGAGGTAACCTAAGGTAAAAACAGAAAACTTTTTTAAAAAAAATTTTTAAAAGTAAAATATCAAGGAAATAAGATGTTGATAAACAGCATACTACACATATAATACAAAAAGACCTATAATTTCCAAGTTTTATAAATTACCATTAGGTATTTTCTGTTAATTAACCAAAATTACCGAATTATCTTTAATAATATGAAAAAAGCGTATCGTAAGTGAATGAAATAACAATTTAGCATGAGCATTTCTTTCAACAAAATATACGGCTTTTTCAAGTTCTTCAACCATTGACTGCTGCGCTTCAAAAGAACAAATTTTATTTAGCCTTATTGAAAAATCGAGATCTTTTTCCGGGATCTTTTTCAAACTTTCTTCACTTAAATAATTGCTTCTAATGGCCTGTTCCAGCAGATGAATAAAGTACTTTAAAAACGTTTTCTGCTTTTCTCTACCAACCCTGCTTATTTCTTCAATCCAATTCAACTGAGAACTAACGTTGTTTTTCACTATTATATTTAACCAATCTCTTACTTGCGACTGAAGATCTTCTTCCGGATTTTGCAATAATTGCAAAGCTTCCCGATAATTACCTTCGGAAACGGAGGAAATTTGAGAGGCTTTGACAGGATCAATGCCATAACCATTTATAAGAGCGCTTTTTACATCTTCATTTTCAAGGGAAGGAATTTTAATGAGTTGGGTCCTGGAAAGAATCGTTGGTAAAATAGCTTCTTCATTTTCTGCTACAAAAATAAAAAGTGTGTTTGGTGGCGGTTCTTCTATCAGTTTTAATAGTTTATTCCCTTCTTTACCCAAATATTCCGGCATCCACATGATCAAAATTTTATATGGACCTTCAAAGGCTTTTAAACTCAATTTATGAGTAATATCATCACATTCGAAAACGGTTATGTTCCCTTGTTTATTGACCGGGTTTTCAATTTTGGATTTTGAATTTTCCTTTAAGAAATTGATCCAATCCGTTACATTATTGTAAGGAAAATTCTGCATGAATTCACGCCATTCACTGATGTAATCAGTGCTTAAAACCCGATCATGACGACTATCTTTCTTTAAAGCCGGATACGAAAAATGCAGATCAGGATGAATCAGTTGATTTACTTTTTTACAGGAATTGCATTCGCCGCAGCTATCGTCTAAATAAATATTTTTATTTTCTTGGATCAATTCTTCTTCAAATAAGGCAGCTTCATTTTTAACTGTAATTTTTCCATTCACCCTATCGCACAAAATATATTGGGCAAAAGCGATAGCTAATGGCAAAGCGCCACAACCCTCCTTTCCTAAAAAAAGAAGAGCATGTGAAAGACGGTTTTTTTTCACCAGATCTTTCAATTTATTTTTGATGGATTCCTGTGCTATTATTTGATTGAATTGCATGGAAGAAATACTTGGAATTCTTTTTGAGTTTTATAAAAAGGAATAAAAAAATAAGCCAGTTAAGAATTTTTATTTCAAATAACCTAACAATTTTTTATAGGCTTCTTTTCCTTTTTCATCCGGATTATTTGGAATTAAACGGTCGTGATTAAAAAAGACGGTAAGGAGATTTCCGTTTTCATCAAGAAGAAATTTTGTAAAATTCCATTTAATCGGGTCGGCAAAACCCTGTTTTTCTGCATCAGCAACTAAGAATTTATATATCGGTGCCATATCATCGCCTTTTACTGAAACCTTGGCTGCCATTGGGAATGTAACGCCGTAATTTTTTTTGCAAAATTCAGCGATTTGATCATTGGTACCCGGCTCCTGGCCTCCAAAGTTATTGGCAGGAAATCCAACGATTACCAATTTATCTTTATATTCTTTGTACAAATTTTCAAGGTCGTCGTATTGTGGTGTATTACCACATTTGGAAGCAGTATTTACTATCATGATTTTCTTCCCTTTGAATTGAGAAAAATCGATGGTTCCTCCCAATAATCCGGGAACTTTAAATTGGTAAATTGATTCTGCTTTAGTGGTTTTTGATATTGAAGATGGAATTATAAAGGAGAATAATAGTAAAGAAATAGTAGCATAAAATATCTTTTTCATAATTTTTTTTATAAAGATAACGATTCAGATAAAAAAGGTTTGGTAAAGATTGAATGACAGATACACGAACTTTGTGCATTAATATAACAATGAACAATTATGCTGACAAAAGAAAAGAGCCTGGAAGTAAAATTGGATGAGATAATAAAAAAGTTTGACACAAAAGCAGTAATCTTTGATCTCGATGGAACTTTATTAGACAATAACTCTTTTCACCGGAAAACGTGGGAGGCGTATTTAAAGAAGATGGGGAAGCTAATTTCAAAAGAAGAATTCAATGCTCATTTAAATGGGCGAACGAATAAAGACGCCGTTGAATACATTTACGGAAGAAAAATGAGTGAGGAAGAATCTACTAAATACACTTTAGAAAAAGAGGCGCTTTATCGGGAGATTTACCAACCTTTTATCAAGCCAGTTCCCGGATTATTAAATTTTTTGGAGATATTGGACAAAAAAAATCTTCCAATGGCAATCGCCACTTCAGGCATACAACCTAATATAGACTTTATGTTTGAAAATATTCCGATCAAAAAATATTTTAAAGTTATAGTGAATTCTTCTCACATTACCCACGGAAAACCTCATCCGGAAATCTACTTAAAAGTTGCTTCACTGTTGAATCTTGCTCCAAAAAATTGTTTGGTTTTTGAAGATGCAGTAGTTGGAATCAATTCTGCGAAGGCTGCTGGAATGAAAGTAATTGCGGTATCCACGACGCAAACAAAAGAAGAACTTTCTATTGCCGATATGATTGTGGATGATTTTAGGTTTTGATGTTAAACCTTGCAAATTGAAATGGTTTAATTTGAATTAGCAATTCATTATAATTATTTAATAAATCCTGCACATAAACTTTTTTTAAAAAAAAAATCATTGAAACTGAACCTTTTGATTTTGATGAAAGATTCTTTAAAAAAATAAAATCATTTTACAGTAAATGAACAAATATTAAGGATTTTTATTTTACCCTATATCTCATCTTTCATAACAGCCAATATCAGGTTTTGAATCTCTTAATTTATCGTCCAAATCGTAAAGAAACGGCGTAACGATTCCTGCATCAACAGCGGGTGAAGAGGGATTGTCATTAAAGTGAAAATCAAAAATTTTCCTGGAAACATTGATGCTGTCAAACATTGGAGGCTCGTTTTTTAAAGAAGATATAAAAGTGCCATTGGCTATTTCATCTTTGGCCTTATACAGCACATGGTCAAAAGTCGCAGAAAATGAGGAAGAACCTTGTTTGTCAATTAATATTTCATTATCAACTGTTCCTCCATCTCCCCAAAAAATACAATTTTGAAAAAGAGCGTTGAGCGCGGAAGTTTGGGGGGTATCCGCATCCGGCAAGTAATTGTAAATATTCAAAACCGGGTCCTGGTGGGAGATATAAAGGGTTCCAAAAGATGCCACTGTGCAATTAATAAATCGGTAATCGCCTCCATATTCCAGGCTGATATTTTTTCCGCAATTGGAGATTAGACAATTATCCGCATAAATATTGGAGTTGATTCCAATAATTCCTGCATCGTAAATATTAGTAATAATGCATCGTGATAATTTAAGTTTTGGATTGGCGGTTATGGAAAGATTTTGGGAAATTATTCCCTGGTAAGCATTTTTAATAATCGTATGTATCATTGTATTATTCTCGCTGGTATTGCGAAAATAAATTCCCGGCCAGCTTGCAGGCAAGTCTTTGTAATCCTGATCCAGCCTGTCTCCTGCAAAAATTATAGGTTCGTCTTTCGTTCCGTTTGCAATTAAAGTTCCATCTACTAAGAACGGCGCATCGGCATGCAAATATATTTTCGTTCCGGCTTCGATAGTCAATGTTGCGCCGGTATCTACCTGGATTCCTCCTAAAATTACATAAGGCAACTTTTTGGTCCAGGTGGTATTTTCGTTGATGGTTTTATTTTTCAAAAAAATGGCATTTTGCCCATACGCCTGTAGCTGAATCCATTTGTTATTTCCATTATAATTTATCAGGATACTGTCTCTTAAAATGAATGGAAGTGTTGATGTGGAAGGATCTACGTTCACCTGGACAAAAATATAAATGCTGTCATTATTATTGATTTCTAAATTGTCAACAGAGGGTGCAGCGGTTCCGTCAACATTTATTTTAAAAGGAGAAGAAGAACCTCCTGCAAGTTTGATGTTTGAAATTTTGAGCTTCTGATTGTTATTATTAAAAACTTTAAAAGACTGTGTTATGGAACCAACATTGGTAAACACGGTATCAAAAGATAAAGTGTCCGCACTCGTGTATAAAGAAGCGTCAGGACTTGTGATGAACGAGTCTTTTTTGCATGAAAAAAATAGCAGAACGGAGAACAATATTATGGTGGCTGATTTCAAACTGTTTTATTAATTATTGAATTATTAATTATTATTTCCAATTCATACATTAAACCAGCACTCTTTCTATTTTTTCAAAACCTTCATCGGTAGGAAGCCCGTTCCACAAAATTTTATAGATTGTTTCCGCAATGGGCATTTCTGCTTTCACGTTATTATTAATAAGAAACATACACTTGCTGGCGTTGTATCCTTCGGCCACCATGCTCATTTCGAGCTGTGCGGATTGAACAGAATAACCTTTTCCGATCATGTTTCCAAAAGTGCGGTTCCGGCTGTATAGAGAATAACAAGTAACCAGTAAATCACCGAGATAAACCGATGCCGCATAATTAGTTTTTGCTTTTTGGTTTTTGGAAATTCCATAATGTTCGATGGAACCTACTTCCACATTTATGATTCCCACCTTTCTTAAAAACCCCGCCATTTCATCTGCGCTGTTGGCAATGAGAACGCTCAAAAAATTATCTCCATAATCAAGACCATGAGCAATGCCCGCGCCGATGGCATAAATATTTTTGAGAACCGCTGCATATTGCACACCATAGATATCTGAATTGCAAATCGGAATCAAATATGGCGTTTTAAAAAACCCCGAAATTTCTCTTGTCATCTTATTATCAACACCTGTAAACGTGAGATAAGATAATTTTTCAGAAGCTATCTCCTCCGCATGACACGGGCCGAGTACGGTAAAATAATTCTTAAGTTGAAATTTAAATTGATCTTTAAGATATTCATTCAACAAAATATTTTTATCAGGAATAATTCCCTTTACTGCTGATATTACCTTTTTCCCTTTTAAAATAGTAGGAGGCAAATCATTTAAGGTGTTTGTCACAAATGCCGAAGGGATTACAATAATAATCACATCGCTTTTTTGAATTACCTCTTCAGCGCTGCTGGAAAAATTAATAAGTCCGGTATCGAATAAGGTATTGCTTAAATAATGTGGATTGTGTCGACGTTTTTTAAAACTATTAATATTAGAATCACTTCTTACCCACCAATTTATTTGGCTTTTATTATCAGTCAATATTTTCGCGATGGCTGTGCCCCAACTTCCGCTTCCGATAATTCCAAACTTCATGATAAGTTTAATTTTTCTATGGCAATTTGCGCTGCTATCTGGCTGGCGTCTTTTTTATTAAAAGCTTTTGCTTCAGACACTAAAACTCCATCTACCATGGCACCTATTGTAAACAATCTTCGCCCATTTTCAAGACTTTCATCCAAGGTTTCAAACTCTAATACTTTACCATTTTTATTGGCCCAACCATATAATTTATTTTTTTGATTGATGTCAAGGTTTTCCAAATCCTGCATAAACAAATGCGGCGTAATAATTCTTTCGGTTATCCATTTCTTAGTCTGCTCATATCCTTTATCAATATAAACGGCGCCGGCAAGTGCTTCCAGCGTATTTCCAAAAATTTGCGATATTTTTAGTGAATGATCAAAATGATTGTAGATGGTAATTTTTTTTAACCCGATCTTTACTGCGATTTCGTTTAGCTGGTTGCGGTTCACCATTTTACTTCTCATCTCAGTTAAAAAACCTTCATCTTTATAGGGATAGCGCATAAAAAGATAATCCGCTACGATCGTGCTTATTACGGCATCTCCAAGATATTCAAGGCGCTCATTATTTTCGTCAGAGCCTTCACGCACGGAACGATGGCTCAGAGCGGTTTGATAGAGATTTAACTGCCTGGGAGAGAATCCCAACACATTACGGAGTTGTTTGCGAAAAACCCGTTTATCATTTGAAAGAAAGATATTTTTCAAAAGCTGCACCTGGAAAATTACATTTTATGGTTAAAATTAAAGAAAATAATTTCTATAAAATGATTCTTTGATTTTTTAGGCACAACTGCTTTTGTAATTTTTCCCAATATTCTGCGGCTCTTCTTGTAGGTGCAACCACCATGGTTCCTCCGACAATATTGGCTGCTGCAAAGATTTCATACTTCTGCTCTGTGGTTATGCCCAATTCATTTGAATTGCGCAAGTGGCATTTAATACTAAATTATTTTTGCTTAAAATAAACTTCGTTCATTTATTCGCGTAAGTCATTATATTCTTTTACAAATTGGGACATAAAAAAATATTCTAAAAAGTAAGAGGTAGGAATTTAATTTCATAAGAGAAAGGGAACTCCCAAACAAAGTTATTATCGACCAGAGAAGGTTTTTTAAGATTTACCGATATTGTTGATGTCATCATCAAATGTTTTATCGGGCAGCCTGTTCAATTGAGCCTTAATGATAAAATAACTGGTGATGGCAAAAGTGATTCCAACAAGAACAATCGAAACAATATTATTTACGCCAAAAATCATTACCCCTATAACGAGTCCAATAAGCTCTGAAGCGATCCAGGCAACGATAGTGTATATTTTCCAGGTAATTGGTTTCAGACCTTTTTGCAAGGCTATTTTTCCAATTTCTTTGGTTAGAAAATAAAGTATAATCAGGTCGAGCATGGTTAAGATTCGATTTTAAACCGATAAAAAATCAGACGAGAGAAATATCGAAATTTACCAGTTGTACAAATTGTTCCAGCCTGAGATCAATATCTTTTTTTGAAATTTCTTTTAAACGTTGCGGGCCAAAGGCTTCTACGCAAAAACTCGCCATCGCAGATCCAACGATGATAGCAGTTTTCATATTTTCAAAACTGATATTTTGAGTATGGTCAATGTGTCCTATGAAACCTCCTGCGAAAGCATCTCCTGCGCCTGTGGGGTCAAACACATCTTCTAATGGCAATGCCGGAGCAACGAAAACCTCGTCTTTGTGAAATAATAACGCACCATGTTCGCCTTTCTTAATTATAAGGAAGCGCGGACCCATTTTCAGAATAGACTTGGCGCTCTTAACTATAGAATATTCACCGCTAAGCTGGCGTGCTTCGCTATCATTGATCAACAAAACATCTACCTTTTGCAAAACGTTTTTCAAATCCTCCATTGCTGTTTCCATCCAAAAATTCATGGTGTCCAGAACAACCAGGTCCGGCCGTGTATGCAATTGTTCTATCACGCTCAATTGCAGGCTGGGCATTAGGTTTCCCAACATCAAATATTTTGCACCCTGGAATTGATCAGGAACTTTTGGTTTAAAATTGGCAAGTACGTTCAGGTCGGTTACTAATGTATCTCTTGAATTCATGTCCAGGTGATACTTCCCACTCCAGAAAAAAGATTTTTGATCAGGAACGATCTCCACGCCGGCAAGATCAACGCCACGCTTTTTTAATTCATTCATTTCTTCTTCCGGAAAATCATTTCCTACAATTGAAATTTGCTGGATTGGACTGGTTAAATGGCTGGCGGAATACGCTACATATGTGCCGGAGCCTCCCACAATCCTGTCTGTTTTTCCGAAAGGAGTTTCGATAGCATCGAAGGCCATCGAACCAAGAGAAATTATTGCCATAAGAAGTTTTTCTTTTTAATCGGTGCAAATGTAAAAGATAATAGCCGATTGATTAATACATAATTGTTAATTGAAAAATGTATTGCTAACGATCAACGGCAAAATAAAAATTATATTTGTATTCTAAATTTTTTATTATGCTTTTATCAATTCATCCCGTAAATCCACAAGGGCGGCTGATAAAGCAAGTAGCCGAATGTTTGAAAGATGGCGGAATAATTATTTATCCAACGGATACTATTTATGGACTTGGCTGCGACATACATCATCCGAAATCGGTGGAAAGGATTTGCCGGATAAAGCATGTTGATCCGAAAAAAGCACAACTTTCTTTTATTTGCCGCGATTTGAGTCACCTTAGTGATTATACCAAAAGTATTGATACGCCTCTTTACCGCACGCTGAAGTTATGTCTTCCGGGGCCTTATACTTTTATCTTACCGGCGAGTAAACAAGTGCCAAAAATCTTGAAAAGCAAAAAAGAAACTATTGGATTGCGTGTGCCCAACAACGTTATATGCCAAACCATTCTCGAAGAATTAGGAAATCCAATCCTCAGCGCTTCCCTTCCCGGCGAGATGGTTGAAGAATTTACTGATCCTGAAATGATTTATGAAACCTTTGCCAACCAGGTGGACCTGGTAATCGATGGCGGCCCCGGAGGAATTATTCCTTCAACGGTGGTGGACTGTACTACTGATGACTGGGTAGTTCTTCGGGAAGGATTGGGCAAATGGGCTGTTTAAAAATTTAATAGCGGGCAATCTGCTTTGCAGCCTCTGATTTTAAAATTCTAAATATCAGCTACAACTTCATAAAAATATATTTACCAAATAAAAATTCGGAATATTTGTGGGTTTACTTCTATCTTCAAAAATAATGACAACAAAGCAAAAGCTATACAAAATTGTATTTGAAACCGATACCAAATCCGGAAAACGTTTTGATGTTTTTTTATTATGGATTATCCTATTCAGTGTGGTTACTGTGATGATTGAAAGTGTTCCTGAAGTTGCGGAAAATTATTCTAAAATATTTTTCACGATTGAATGGATCATGACCATCATATTTACTATTGAGTATTTATTAAGAATATGGATCAGCCCCAAACCGGTGAAATATATTTTAAGTTTTTGGGGAATTATTGATTTGCTTTCTTTTCTTCCTACTTATTTGCGGATATTTATTTTCGGTTATCATTATTTAATTGTAATAAGAATTTTCCGGTTGCTAAGGGTTTTCCGTATTTTAAAATTAGCGAGGTTTAATAATGAATCAAAATTATTAGTAAGCGCACTAAAATCAAGCATGCATAAACTGGGCGTTTTTTTAGTTGCTGTAATTGCCATAGTGATTTTTATGGGAACAATTATGTATGTAGTAGAAGGCGGTAAAGAAGGTTTTACAAGTATTCCCCAAAGTATTTACTGGGCAATTGTGACCGTTACCACCGTGGGTTATGGCGACATGGTTCCACATACCGTTTTAGGGAAATTTATTTCTTCTATAGCCATGATAATTGGCTACGCGATTATTGCTGTGCCCACCGGGATCATTACTGTTGAAATGGCCAATTCGGGCAGGAAAAAAAAGGCGTGCGAAAAGTGTAATCGTTTAAATGAAAGCGAAGCCTCTTATTGCAATCATTGTGGGGAAAAGATGTAGATCAATTTTGATTTAATTTTTACAGTGAACAAACAAAAAACGTGAAATCTTATTTTACTCTTTTATCATTATCTCCGTTTCATTAGTAAGATGAGGCCATATATTAAAGCTCTTCCGGTGATAACGGCATAATCCATGTATCTCAATAGCCGCGCGGTGTTCCCGTGTGCCATAGCCTTTATTTTTATTCCAACAATACATTGAAAATTTGTCGTGCAGATTTTCCATGTATTCATCGCGGTAGCATTTTGCCAAAACACTGGCTGCTGCAATTGAGGCATACATTCCATCTCCTTTTATTATGCATTGATGAGGCAATTGCTTATATTTCTTAAAACGATTGCCATCAACTAATAATAATTCAGGCGGTGAGCTGAGTTTATTTAATGCGAGGTGCATGGCTTTAAAAGAAGCCTGCAAAATATTAATGTGATCAATCTCAACATTGGTCACACTCGCGACGGCAAAGGAATAGCATTCTTTTTCAATAACCGGGCGAAGGATATTTCTTTCTTCTTTGGTAAGCGCTTTAGAATCGTTTAATAACGGATGATAAAAAGTTTTGGGAAGAATAACCGCGGCGGCGTAAACCGGGCCGGCAAAACACCCCCGCCCCACTTCGTCCACACCCGCTTCAATAAATTTATTATGAAAAAAAGGAAGCAACAAATCGGTAATCTTTTCTTCAAAAGTAACCATCACTTTTTATTAAGCATTTATTAAGTTTTCAACATGTAATTTTAAATTAATCTGAAAGAGAAAGGTATGCACATGGAAGTTATCTTTGAAATGTTTATATTTTACCGCTTATATCCAAAATTAAAAAACCGAAGAGATGGCTGAGATTATATTGAAAAAGACGAATCAGAATATTGCCAAATGGCTTTACATCGGTGTTTTTATGCTGGTAATACAAATTGTATTAGGTGGCATTACAAGACTGACTGAATCAGGGCTGAGCATCACTGAATGGAATCCTATAACAGGGGCGCTGCCGCCTTTAAATCATGCGGAATGGATGACAGAATTTTCAAAGTATAAAGGAACAGATCAGTTTCGCCATATTCATGCGGATTTTTCTTTAGGCGATTTTAAAGGAATATTTTTTTGGGAATGGCTTCACCGTAGTTGGGCAAGGCTAATGGGGATTGTCTTTTTGGTGGGATTTTTTTATTTCCTGGTGAAGAAACAATTTAAAAAAGATATGATCATTCCCTTTGTCATTTTGTTTTTGTTGGGAATGATACAGGGTGCCATCGGCTGGATCATGGTTGCCAGCGGATTAGTACCCGACCGGTTGTTTGTTGATCATATAAAATTAGCTACCCATTTTATGACCGCTTTGGTGTTATTGTGTTATACATTTTGGTTTGCCCTAAGCATATCGGTTCCTTCCGCCATGAGAAATTTTGATAAAAGATTGCGCAATATCACCTGGATGATTTTAGGGATTCTCTTTTTTCAGTTGATTTATGGTGCTTTCATGGCTGGTTTGCACGCGGCTACGGCAGCGCCAACCTGGCCTACTATCAACGGACAATGGATTCCGGATTCCATTAACAAGCTCTCACCTGGTTGGAAAAACTTTTTAGACAATAAGATCACTGTTCAATTTATTCACCGGGGATTTGCTTATACACTGCTGGTTCTTGTAATTATTTGGACGGCGCAGGCAAGAAAGTTCAGGGGAAGTGCGTTATTCTCAAGAACAAAATATCTTCCTATGATTTTAGTTCTTTTGCAGGTATTGCTGGGGATTTCAACAGTTCTTACGTCTCCTTACGGCGATAATTTAGTGTGGTTTGGTGTAGCTCACCAATTGGTAGCGATCTTGTTTTTGATGTCAATTGTCTTTATGCTTTATATTATCAGACCTGTGATAGTGCATCGAATCTTTTTTTAACGGGAGGAAATAACCAGGAGAATGAAAAAGCTATTTCACAATTTTTATTATTCGTTTCCGATTCAGTTATTACTGCTTCATTTTAGAAAATCGCCGGTATTATTAATCCTTTGGTTCATATTATTTCTTACTATTTCCGGCAATTTTATGGGATCTTTTGGTGCCAACACTTTATTCCTGGCGCCTGAATATTTAGGATCGGTGAATATGGCGGGTGCTGCTCTTACCGGTGCTGCTACCGGAATTTTTATGATGAGCTGGAACATCACTACTTTTATTCTGCACAGTGGCAGGTTTCGTTTTTTGGCGACGAGTTCCCAACCTTTTTTAAAATATTGCCTTAATAATGCCATCATCCCGGTTGCTTTTTTAATCTTGTATTTCATTGAAGCCTTGCATTTTGACACGGTGAAAGAGTTAATCCCCTTACCACAGTTTTTATTAATTCTGGCCGGATTTACAGGAGGTTTTACACTTATTCTTTTAATTTCTTTCCTTTATTTTTTTAGTGCAGACAGAACTATCATCAGAACCTTACCACCGGTAATAAAAGATATTGATGAAGATAAAATTCCCGATACACCTGAAGAAAAAATGTTGACAGATGATTTTGGCCTACCGGTAAAAAATTATCTAAGCACCAGGTTCAAAATAAAAAAAGTAAGGCCGGTAAAGCATTACAGCCAAAACTTTTTAGATGTAATATTTAAGCGCCATCATTTCTCGGCAATGCTTTCAATCCTCTTCGCCTTTATTTTTATGGTGTTCATTGCCTTTTTTCTTGACAACCGGTTTTTTCAGATCCCGGCTGCAGCAAGTATTCTTTTGTTTTTTGCAATCCTGATTTCAGTAATGGGGGCGCTTTCCTATTTTTTAAGAAGCTGGAGTTTATTGTTGGTAATTTTTCTATATGTAGTATTGAATGTACTTTACAAGTATGATGTGATTGATCCCCGTAATAAGGCTTACGGACTTGATTATTCCACTTCTCAGCGGCCAGACTATTCATTGCAGGGCCTTGAATCTTTAAACACCCAGGCAAAGATAGATTCAGATAAAAAAAACATGATCAGCATTCTGGATAACTGGAAAAAGAATCAACGCGATGAAAAGCCTTTGATGATCCTTTTTAATTTTAGTGGAGGTGGGGTAAGAAGCGCCGGATTCTCAATGAATGTTTTGCAGGAATTAGATAGCGTCACTGGCGGGAAAATTATGAGCAAAACCGTGCTGATGAGTGGAGCTTCCGGGGGAATGTTGGCTGCTGCTTATTTCAGGGAGTTGTTTAGGCTGAAGATGAATGGAGCACAAATTCATCTTGAAGACAAAAAATACCTTGATAATATTTCTAAAGACTTGTTGAATCCTGTTTTTTCCTCTTTGATAACAAGGGATCTGATTTCTCCTTCTCAAAAATTCTCGTATGGGCATTACCGCTATATAAAAGATCGCGGCTATGCGTTTGAAGAAAAGTTGAACTTTAACACGGATGATGTGTTGGATAAACCACTCGGTTTTTATTCCAGTGATGAAAAGAAAGCAAGAATTCCGTTGATGATTTTAAATTCAACCATAACGCGCGATTTTAAAAAAATGATGATCTCTTCACAACCAATCAGTTTTATGATGCAGGCTTCTTTCAGAGATAGCCTCTCACAAATTACCGGTCCTGATGCTGTTGACTTTGGAGCATTTTTCAAAAACAAGGATCCAATGAATTTAAGAATGTTAACTGCCTTGAGAATGAACGCGACTTATCCGTATGTGTTGCCTGCCGTTTGGTTACCGTCAAAACCAATTATTGATGTGATGGACGCAGGCCTTCGTGATAATTCTGGTGCGGAGACTTCATATCGTTTCCTAAATGTTTTTAAAGATTGGATTAATGAAAACACACGGGGAATACTGATGATACAGGTCAGATCAAGAAAAAAGGGTAGTTGGAATAATGGTTATAAAATTGGAGGTATTTCAGAAATCATTACCAACCCTTTTACCATGATGCAAACCAACTGGTTCACATTACAGGATTATTTCCAGGAGGACGAGTTGTCCTATTTGCAGAATACTTTTGGAAGCCGGCTTCATCGCGTTTCTTTCATGTATGTTCCTCAAAATGCGGACGGCGAAGCGCCACTTAATTTTCATTTAACAGCAAGTGAGAAAAAAGAAGTGAGCGCCTCATTGCTCAGGGAGAATAATATGAAAGCTTTACAACAGGTTGAAGGCTTTTTAAGAACTGATTCAACTGCTGAAAAATAGAATTTTAAAACCAACCTCTTTTTTTAAAAATCCAGATCATCCAAACGGGAACAATCAGCATTAATCCTACGGCAATAAAAAAACCATAAGGATTATGAAGCCATGGAATTTTTAAAAAATTCATTCCAAAAATTCCGCCAATAACGGTGGCTGGAGCCAGCAGGCAGGTAACCACTGCCATCACTTTCATCACTTCATTCATTTTTAAATTCACATTGCTCAAATAAAGGTCCTGCAGGTTAATCATCATATCGCGGTAGTTTTCTGCGAGTTCATTTGCCTGCACAATGTGGTCATAAATGTCTTTGAAATATCTTTCTGTTTTTTCTTCTATAAGATTGGTTTCGCTGCGCAAAATCCCATTTATCATTTCGCGAACGGGAGAGATGCTTCTTTTTAAAAAGATCAACTCTTTTCTCAAAAAATTGATTTTGGCGAGCGTTCTTGTATCAGCACGATGAACAATATCTTCTTCCAGATCTTCAATCCTTTCTCCCAGCTTTTCCATTACCACAAAATAATTATCAACGATAAGGTCGATAAGGAAGTAAAATAAATAATCAGGTTTCCCTTCTCTTACCTTACTGCCTTTTATGTTTATTTTTTGGCGAAGAAGATCGAACACATCCCTTGATGCGTCTTCCTGGAAGCTGAGGACAAAATTATTTCCAAGCACTATACTGATTTGTTCACTTTCAACAGAAAGTACATCTTTGTTCAGATAGAGCATGTTCAGAAGGCAAAACATGAGGTGATTTAGCTCATCCATTTTTGGCCTTTGACCCGAACTAAAAATATCTTCAGCTATGAGTGGATGAATACCAAAGTGGTCACAGATCCGGTCAATGTCTGATTTTTTCAATCCATCAAGATTGATCCAAACGTTTTTTGAGCTGTATAAATAGTCAAAAGTTTCTTCTATGGAATTAAGTTGCTTGCATTCCAGTTCTGTGCTGTCATATTCATAAGCGTAAATTACTGTTTTTTCGGGCTCCTTTCTTAAAGGGGCGATCGTCGGATTTACCTGCAGGACTTTTTTTGTAATCAGCCGCTCCAAAGGCTTTATGAACGATAAGTATCCTTCGCTTCTCATAAGATCAATGTATTATATTTAATTAAATAAAGGAACTAATGTTTTATGCGTGGGGAATCGATTTTGATCACAGATTTTGGAACGGAGCTCACCCACATATCTCTGTAAATTTTCCAATTGCCCGACTCTTGTTGCCACAGCGCGATATAGGATCCTTTATCAGTCTGATCGCCTTTCTTATTCAATAACAAATATTTCCCTTCTTCTAT
Organism: Ginsengibacter sp.; assembly: GCA_039935135.1. Lineage (GTDB taxonomy): Bacteria > Bacteroidota > Bacteroidia > Chitinophagales > Chitinophagaceae > Ginsengibacter. Next base: position 21,176 of record JBDTKU010000137.1, read on the forward strand.
AAGAATCGCGCTATCGCCCCAGATTTTTGTAGTGTTTAATTTTACATCAGTTGATCCCTGCCTGGTCAACTGTGAAAAATAATGACCGATTTCGTTTCTTCCTTCTATTGGCAAGCGGTTGGCAAGCAGTAATTTAGAATTGGTGGTAAACGATTGTGCAATTTCTTCAGAATCTGAAGCTTTGTATGATTTTATAAAATGCCGGTTCGATTGTATCACTGACGCTTCGCCCTGGTTAATATCAAAGGCGGACGCGGATTTTTCTATTTCCATTTTATCCTGCTGGCTGCAGGAAAATATGCCAAATGAAAAGATAATGTAAAAAAGGCCGCGGGTAAGGTTAACAGGCATTTAAAAAAGATTAATGAATTAAAAAGAACAATAAAGATAAAATTAACCCTACTAAAAGTGATACATTAATTTTTTTGCTTTTTCAAAATCTTCCGGAGTGTCTATTGAGAGCGGACTTTCATCCGTCAGAATCATTTTAATTTTTACACCATTTTCAAGATACCTGAGCTGCTCCAGCTTTTCAGCCTTCTCAAGAGGCGTCGATTCCTGTGAAGTAAAGGTCATCAAAGCATTTTTTCTAAATGCATAGATGCCGATATGTTTGTAATAAACGTGAGCTGTATTTTTTTCCCGTGGATAAGGAATTGCACTTCTTGAAAAGTATAGCGCGTTTTTATTTTTATCGACTACCACTTTTACGTGATTAGGATTATTGATTATTTCTTCGTTTACTACAGGAAACATTAGCGATGCCACTTCTACTTCTTCACGCTGATCATTTTTAAAAGCATTCAATAGGCTTTCCAACAGGGATTTCTTTACAAAAGGTTCATCGCCCTGCACATTTACAACGACGTCAACCTCAATATCAGCTACCACTTCTGCAATCCGGTCGCTTCCGCTTTCGTGCTGCTTTTTGCTCATGATAGCATAACCTCCGTTTTGAACAATCTCATTAAAAATGACCTCGCTATCTGTAACTACAATCACTTCATCAAACAATGAAGTGGCGCGCGTATTTTCGTAAGTATGCCGAATGACTGTTTTGTCACCAAGCATTTGCATTAATTTACCGGGGAAGCGGGAGGCTGCATAACGGGCAGGAATAAACGCAATTGTTTTCATCAGTTTTGATTTGCTACGATTTCGTCAATGTCAATGGAGGAACTAAAAACTTCGGGCAGGGTTTCACTTTCGTACTGGCACGAAGAGCATTGATACACATTCTTTGCAGAAATGGCGTAACTACCAAACAGCCACGTCAATATCGCGGTAGCAAGATTGGCGGTGGTTTGCTTTGGCACCAGTTCTATTGTTTTATTTCCGCAGCGCGGACAAACAGCCGTTTGGCGGAATGCCTCATCGAATTCACTCAATAATTTATTAACTTCTTCCAGTTGTTCTTTTTTTACAACCAGTTTAATGCCACCTACTGCATTGGATAATATTGGATCAACGGTAACTGTAAATTCATCTTTTAAAAAACAATCAATTCCTTCCGCTCTCAGCCTGGTGAGCATAATGTGGGCTGAGAAATAATTTTGAAAGGTACGTATGGTGACGAGGTTCATTAATTCAATTTTGAATGAATTAAAAATACAGAATTTGTTTGATGAAAAATGAAACTAAAAATTAAAAGATTGTTGAAATAAAAAACGGAATTGACTGGCAACTCCGTTTTTTATTTTTTAAAAAAACTAAAATCTTAATTATTCAACATCAGCGGCATCACCAACATCAGCAATTCTTCGTTTTCTTCCTGTTCGGTTGGTTTGATAATTCCTGCTTTGGTAGGTGTGCTTAATTCAATTACAATTTCTGTTGTTTCAGCAGCGCTGAGCATTTCAATTAAAAATTTTGCATTAAATGCAATTTGCATATCCTCTCCATCATACTGGCAAGCCATTCTTTCGTTTCCTTCAAAACTAAAATCCACATCCTGGGCCGACAGTTGTAATTCGCTTCCTGTGATAGACAGAGCCACCTGGTTAGTGCTTTTATTACTGAACACATTGATCCTGCGCAATGCATTCTGAAAATCATTTTTATTGACAGTGAGTTTGTAAGGATTATCTGTTGGAATCACCACTTTATAATCAGGAAATCTTGCATCAATAAGGCGGCACACCAATTCTATTTCGTCCTGTTGTATAAAAAGATGATTGGTGTTGTAGGAAATGGTTAATTGTGCGTCCGTATTGGGCAAAACATTTTTTAATAAGTTCAACGGTTTTTTTGGAACAACAAATGAAACCTTTTCAGAAGAAGAAACATCAGTACGTGAAAACCTCACCAGGCGATGAGCATCTGTTGCCACTGTTGTAATTCCTTTTTCAGAGAGTTCAAAAAACATCCCTGTCATCGCCGGCCGAAGCTCATCGGAGCTGGTAGCAAATAGGCATTTATTAATTGCAGTAACTAAGGCGGAAGAAGGCATCGTGAAAGAATCAGCGCTTTCGGGCAAAGGTTCTTTGGGGAAATTATCCGCGTTTTCGCCCATCACTTTATATTTTCCGTTGTCACTCGTTATTTCTATTCCGTTGTTTTTGTCAATATTAAAAGTGAGCGGTTGTTCGGGAATATTTTTGAGTGAATCATGAAGAATTTTTGCGGGAATGCAAACACGTCCACTATCTTTCGCTTCAATATCCATGTGAATTTTCATTACCGTCTCAAGATCAGTGGCCACGATGGTTAGTTTATTATTCTCTATTTCAAAGAGAAAGTCTTCCAGGATCGGCAAAACTGTGTTGGCGCTGATAACTCCATTTATTTGTTGAACATGCTTTAATAATTGCGAGGAGGAAACAATGAACTTCATATAAAATGTTTAATGCCAAAGATAAAAGATTCAAATTAATGAAAAGAAATAAAATGTACAACGAATTATTTAGGAGGCGTACAAATAACAAAACGATTTTTGATCGGCCAGTTCACTAAAGTCGGCTTTCTTTTTTCTTTTCTTTTTTAAACAGAAAATGGTTCGAAATCGTAAATAGTATCCAAAATAAAAGGACAACTGATTTAATTACAATTTGAGAACTATCACCATTTTTAATGGCATTGATCAGTAAAATAATTCCAATAACAATAAGCGGTATTCCGATGATAAATATTATCAGATACAGGCTGCTTTTTTTTAAATATTTTAATTTCATTTCTTATGCTTATCAATCGGGCTTTTTAATTTCTTCCGCACTTTGTCTCTTGTAACGAATAAAAGCAACAATGGCGAAGAGGACAAATACAGCCAGCATTATCCAACTAAAAATTAAACCGTCGGGATTGCTTTTCTTATATTCCATGATTAAATTAAATGCTGTAAGCAAAACGAAAACACAACTCAGGATCACGCTTCTTTTTGTAGCTTTTCTCATTCTGCTAAATTAAAATAAAAGAAGGGAATACTGATTTTAAAGCCAATTGAAATCATAATCCTACTTTCGTGGAATAATTTTTTACCTATTTCTAAGCCGTCTAAACCCCTATAATCTTTTAAATATTAAAATATGGAAATAAAAAGTAATAAAATTGCCTTGTTGGTAGATGGAGATAATGCACAATCAAAAATGATGGACCTGGTTTTGGAAGAGGCTTCCAAATATGGAAAAGTGACTATCCGCAGGGTTTATGGCGACTGGACTACACAACACATGAACCACTGGAAAAGTCAACTGAATGAAATGGCTTTTAACCCGATTCAGAAATTTTCTTATACCACCGGAAAAAATTCTACGGACAGCGCTTTGATTATTGATGCGATGGATATTTTGCATGCTGATTTGGTAGATGGATTTTGTATTGTTTCCAGCGACAGCGATTACACGGGTTTGGCAAAAAGAATAAGAGAAGCAGGCATTTTTGTGATGGGAATTGGCGAAGAGAAAACGCCGGGGGCTTTCGTAAAATCATGCGAAATTTTTACTTATGTAGAAAACCTGGAACCAAAGATTGAACCTGCCGAAACCCCGGAAAAGAAAGAAAAAGCAAAAAAGCAAAAAGCTAAAACAACTGACAATGTAAATAGAAAGTTTATCAATAAAGCGTATGATATGAGTACTAATGAAAGCAACGAAGTCTATATCTCTACCATGGGAATCAATCTTCGAAAGCTTGATCCCAGCTTTGATGTTCGAGCTTACGGATGTAAAACATTAACTCAATTTTTTTCAAGACTTCCGGGATTTGTAGTGGTTGATAATGTCGTAAACGGATTGAACAATCCTTTAATTAAAAAAGAAGAGCCACAAAAACGAAAATAGAAAAACCGTTTATTTGTTGGTTTACTGATAATAAGTTTCAGAAAAAATAAGTTTTACAACTCCGGAGGATTGTCTTTCCAATTCCATAAATAACGGCAGGCATACGTTCGGTAAGGGCTCCACTTTAAAGAAATTTTTTCTATCTTTTTTATTAATAATTTTTTGTCAGTTTCTTTCAGGTTGTAAAGTTTGATGACTCCTTGTTTTAAACCAAGATCATCTATGGCAAAAACATCTTCGCGGCCTAGTGTGAACATCAGGATCATTTCAACGGTCCATTTCCCTACGCCTTTGATTTGCGTGAGCAAATCAATTACTTCGTCATTGCTCATTTTATGCAATTGTGCATCGGTTATTTTATGCTCAATAAAAAACCGGCAAACATTATGAACATAAGATGCTTTGGCATTTGAAAAACCAATACTGCGGAAGGTTTCCGGCGGAGTTTCCAAAATTTGTTTAGACGTTGGTTCTTTGTGATTATATAATCCTAAAAATCTTTGATATAAAACTTTGGCTACCGTCGTGCTAAGTTGCTGGCTTAAAATGGAAGAGCACAAGCGCAGGTAAACTTTATTTCTTTTTTCTAAAATAAAAGCAGGTTGAGCGTCAATTAATTTTTTTAATTTTTTATCTTTTGATAAATGCGAAACGTGGTTCATCAATTTTGTATTATTCTAAATATTTTTTAAAAAAAACGAAAAAGTAATTACACTCTTTTAAACTGAAGGTTTTTATTCATTTTTTTTAATCCCCGCAGGAGGTTCTTCTTCATGCAGCGGAGAGATAGGCACTGAATTAAATTCATTGCGATAAATTTTTACCAAAACAATAAAATAACTTATCAGTAATGGGCCAAAAACCAGGCCGAGGAAACCAAACATGCCCACGCCTACTATAATTCCAAAAATAGTGATCAGCGGATGCACGTTCCCGATTTTACGAAGCAATGTGATACGCGCTACATAATCTACGTTCGTAAGAATAGCGAGCGAATAAATTCCAAGTCCCACTCCCTGCCAGGTATTGCCTGTGGCAAGTAAATAAACGGTTAGCGGCACCCAAATTATTCCCGTTCCTACTATCGGAATTAGAGAAGCAACCCCGGTAAGAAAACCCCAAACGGCAACGTCTTTTATCCCAAAAATAAAATAACCCAAAGCGCCCACGAAGCCCTGAATAAC
>JBDTKU010000138.1:0-3554 GCA_039935135.1 Ginsengibacter sp.
AGCATCTCCGAAATGATTGATTAATGCCTTTGCTCTTACGTCTCCAATGCCAGGAACAAGGGTTATGGCAATTTGATAAAGCAGTTCTTTTTGCATAATAAATTTTAACTGCTGTAAAATAATTAAAGTTGTTTATAATTTTGGAATTTCTAATTGTTTGCAAATTAAATTGCAAAGATTTCTGTCAAGTTGAGGATGACGAGGGATTGAAGTTTTTTTCTTGGTAAGACTGTTTTGGTAGATGTCATGTTTGCCACCATTTCGATGCAGGTAGCAATTATTCTTTTGAAGATGATTGAGAAATTGATTTCTTTTTACAGACATCAGGAAATAATTAAGTCTTCTTCAAGAATTTTGTTGGTGTTATCTTCTTCGCTTTGCATGTCCACGAGGTATAATTCAAGAGCATCCAATACATTTTGTTTGGTTTCTTCAACAGTTTCCCCCTGTGTTAAAACTGCAGGAATTTCTTTTATTGTTCCAATAAAAAATTCTTCTCCTTTGCTTATTACTATGGTTAGTTTCATATTCTTTTTATTCATTCTTAAAATTAATAAATTATCCTTAATTACTCACCACTCTTAATTCCGTTCTACGGTTCATCGCACGGCCTTCTTCTGTATCGTTACTGGCGATGGGATTTGCTTCTCCAAAACCTTTATAAGTCAGCCGGTCTTTGCGAACGCTTTTGTATAAAAGGTAATTTACCACCGAAAGTGCGCGACCTGTTGAAAGTTTTAAATTGTCAGCCGGAGTGCCAATATTGTCTGTATATCCGCTGATCTGTATTTTCATATTCGGATTTTCATTTAATAATCTCACCACATCATCCAACTCGCTTACGGACTCGGGTTTTAGTTCAGTTTTTTTAGTATCGAAAAACACATTTTTCAAAATCACTTTCGCATTGGCTTCAATTGGTTCCAATGGAATATCCACGTGATAAACTGAATCAGAAGAAATATTACTCATGTCATAATTCTGAGAATAAAACAAATAACCTTTTCGGTGAACATTGAATGCATAATTTTTTCCAACAGGAATAGTTACCAAATAATTTCCATCTTCGTCAGTTTGTAATTTGCTTATAGTTTGTCGTGTATCTACGTCCGTTAGTATCACCGTAGAAGGCAGCCCCGCTTTGGTTTTATTGTCATAAACTTTTCCCTCAGCCCACAAAGTTTTTAAGGGGCGCAAATCTTTTCTAAGCTCAAAAGTGTAAATATCAAGACCGCCTTTTGAATCAATTTTGTCGCTGGAATAATAAGCGGTTTTCCCATCTGCAGCTACTATCATCGAACCTTCATCGCCAATGGTATTGATAGGATAGCCCAAATTTTCAGGCTTGCTCCATTTCCCATCCGCTTGTTTTCTGGTTACAAAAAGGTCCGGCTTTTCGCTGTAACCGGGAAGGCCAGAAGAATTGAAATATAAAGTCTGGTTGTCTGCATGAATAAATGGAGTGCTTTCATCTCCCGAAGTATTGATGTCGGAACCAAGATTCTCAGGTTGGCTCCAGCCGGTTTCAGTTCTGTGGCTCACCCAGATATCCCTGCCGCCATAGCCGCCTGGCCTGCTGCTGCTGAAATAAAGATCTCTTTTATCCGGTGAAAGCGAGGGTGTGGATTCCCAAAATTCTGTATTAATATTTCTACCCAAATTTTGAGGTTCGCTCCATCCACTTTTGGTAAGAAAAGAAATATAAAGATCACAACTTCCGTTTCCTTGTGGAAAATTACAGCCGGTGAAAACTAACCATTCTCCATCCTGCGAAATATTTTGAGCACCTACGTTATATTCATCAGAATTTATTTTCCCGATTAATGGAAAAGCTTTTCCCCACGTTCCATTGACACGGTCGCTTTCATAAAAAGTTTCCTTGTTTTTGATCCTTTTTGTGAAGATGAATTTTTTTCCATCAATCGTCAGCGAAGGAAAATATTCAAGGTCGGCTGTATTGATGCTGTCGCCAAGATTTTGCGGAGCAAATACATAATTTTTTTCAGGGTGAGTGTTGGCATAATTAATTGCAAACTCGTAAGTTTTTTTTCTGAATTCGCCTGCCTTGATACTTCTGTCGTTCAGTTTTGGCGCTGATAAAAAAGTGTTTACCGCCTTTAACGCATCATCAAAACGTCCGGAGCCCGCAAGCGAAATAGAGTAGGGGAGATAATAATCCTGCGCGAAAGCAGAATCAATGGCAAATGCTTTTTCAAAGTTGGAAACAGATTGCCTGTAATCATTCATATCTGCGTATATGCCTCCCAGTGATAGATAGGCATCGAGATAATTTGGCTCAATTTTCAATGATTCATTGATCATTTTTATCGCGGAATTATAATCACCATTTCTTGCTTTATTGATGGCAAGGGTGTAAATGGTGATCGCTTTATGATTCACTTTCAGAGGATCGTATCCCTGCGGCTTTGATTGAAAAAAAAACAAAGAAAATATAATAACAAGAAGAAATTTTTGCATTTGGGGTTTATTAGGTAAACGAATTTAACCCGCATTTATTTAAGATGTTGTTAATGGTAAGAACAGGTCGCGGCCTATCCGTATTACGGAACATTAATATATTTATGTATCTGCAATGACAGTTCCCATTTAGGATTTTGTTTTATATAATCTATAATCCCGGGAGTTACCTTTTCAGCCTTTCCCCACTCCGGCTGAAGGTATAATTTGCAGGCATCAGAAACCACTGCGGCATATTTTTCTGCCCAAAGAAAATCAGATTTGTTGAAAACAATTATTTTGAGTTCGTGAGCTTTTTTAAGAATTTCAGGTAAAGGAGGTTTAAATTTTTTGGGTGAAAGGCATATCCAGTCCCATGTTCCGGTAAGAGGAGAGGAACCGGAAGTTTCAATGTTGGTGGCAAAACCTTCTTTTTTTAATTCAAAAGTTAACGGTTCAAGATTATACAAAGTAGGTTCTCCGCCGGTGATGACGGCCAGCCTTGCCGGATGTTCTTTTGCTTTCGCAACGATTTCTTCAATGCTTTGCAAAGGATATTTTTTGTCATCCCAGCTTTCTTTTACATCACACCAAACACAGCCCACATCGCAACCAGCCAGCCTGATAAAATAGGCAGCTTTTCCCTGATGAAAACCTTCGCCCTGGAGGGTGTAGAAAGCTTCCATTATGGGTATATCGGTGATTGGTGAGTGGTGAATGGTCAATTGGTAAATTATTGAAAATTGATTATTGAAATGTTCAAAGGTAAACAGTAAAGCAACAAATAAAGGAGATTATTATTTTCGCAGACCTTCCAGGTTTTCAAACCTGGAAGGTCTTTGGTCATATAGTGAACCAACAAATAATAATAATTTATATTTCAAGATTTTTGGGAAGCGGCATTAAATGTATTCATCAGTAAAGCGGCGATGGTCATAAGTCCTACGCCTCCGGGAACCGGGCTAATGTAACTGCATTTCGGCGCTACATTTTCAAAATCTACATCTCCTTTTAAGGCAAATCCGCTTTTTTTAGTTTCATCTTTTACGCGGTTGATGCCTACATCAATCACTACGGCATTTTCTTTTACCATATCC
>JBDTKU010000139.1:0-9707 GCA_039935135.1 Ginsengibacter sp.
CAGTATTATGCGAATCCCATCATTTTTGAAGGGGGCGTATCTGTAGGAATTATGAACAGTCTTACTGATATTGGAGGAAGGGCAGGTAATGGAAAAGCGGGCGCTAAAGATCTGAATATGCAGGTGACCACTGCCTGTGCCGGAATTTTTTTTGGGGCCTTATATAATAATACCATAGGACTGAGACTGGAAGGGACTTTCGGAAAAGTGCAATCGCACGACAGCCTCTTGAGGGATGTGAAAAGCACTGCCATCGGACGTTATAACAGGAATTTAAGTTTCAGAAGCCCTATCAGGGAAGCCAATCTCTTATTGGAATTTCACCCGGTAAATTTTATCAGGAACTTTGATCCCGATGCGGTGCCACCCTCATTTTCACCTTATATTCTTGGTGGAGTTGGTTATTTCCATTTTAATCCACAGGCAAACCTCAGGGGGCAGTGGATCGATCTGAAGCCACTTCATACAGAGGGGGAAGGCTTTTCGGAATACCCAAACAGTAAAGAATACAGCCTGAATCAGGTTAATTTCTCTTATGGCATCGGCCTTGCCTATGAGTTGGGGAGTCACTTCAATCTAAGATTGGAATACTTAACCCGTATATTAAATACAGACTACCTGGATGATGTTCATGGAAGATATATTGATCCGGCTGTTTTTAGTAAATACTTAACCGGGAATGACTTAACCGATGCATTACTTCTTAACAGGCGGATTAGGCCTGATGCTAAACCTGAAGAAACGACACAGAGCCCGGGAAGCATCAGAGGAAACTCTACCAATAAAGATTCATATTTCACGGTTTCGGTTAAGGTGGGTTACTTTTTTGGAAGACAAAAGGTTTCTTCAGATAACAAGAAATACAACCGGTCTATGCGGAGTCCAACCAGGTTCTAAAGGAATCCGCGAATTTCGGTTTTTCGTATATAAACTTTAAAATAAAATGTCTTATTAAATCGTTAGTGGTTCAACAGTTCATCGGTTTTTTTAATTATTTTTGCCACCCCTAATTCTCTTTTATGAAAGCAAATTTTAAAAGGATTTTAATTATTGGTATATCCTTATTTATTTTGGTTTGTTCACCTGCATTGGTAAAAGCGCAGGATGAGCCTCCTTGTGTAGGCCCAGATCCTATCACTGGCGAATGTCCTATTGATAGTGGTCTTTTAATCCTGATTGCAATTGGAGCAGGCTATGGTATTAAAAAAGTGGTCGATTCAAGAAAAGCCAGAGCCTTGGAGTGAACCATTGTCTTTTTAAAATAATAAATTTGGGAACCAATTGTTCTCTTTCCAAAATTAAGAACATGGTTTTGTAGTAAACCAATAAATACGATCAATTCTTATTTTATGGTTTTGCAAAATGAAAAAATTGAAAAGCAGCGTTATCAAAACTTCAATTGCATTTTTTCATTTAAATTGCAACCACCTAATGGATTAATATTCCGTTTTTCATTATCTCCACTCCACTGATTATGCACAAAGGAAGTAAGTTTCAATGTTTAATTTTAAAATATTTGCGATCAAAAGACCCGAACCTGGCGGCATTAGGCAGAAATGCAGAAATGATAGGCCTTCTTTTTGGTGTCCTTTTTTTATCCTCCTGTAGCAACTCTAAAAAGACTTTTTATTTTCAAAATATTCCAAAAGATACCACGCTCAATAACCTGGTCACTAAAAACCTGGAGCCTAAAATCCGGACCGGGGATTTGCTGGGTATTACAGTAGCGAGCCTCAGCCCTGAGAATACGGCGATCTATAATGCACCTCAAAATGCGGAAGGCCCCTTGTTGGGTTACGAGGTGGATGAACAGGGAAATATCGAATTTATTAAATTAGGCACCTTACACGTGGCGGGAATGACACGTAAAGAACTAAAAGAAAAACTTCAGAAAGATCTTACCCCCTACCTTGCGCAATCGGTGGTGGCGGTGAGTTTCCTGAACCGGCATGTGACCATGATGGGAGCCGTTTCTCCCCAAATACTTCAGATGCCAGGCGACAGGATGACCATTTTGGATGCGCTTGCCGCATCTGGCGATATAGGGGATAAAGGCAAAACCGATAATGTTTTGGTGATCAGGGAAAAAGGGAATTCCAAAGAATTTAAAAGGTTGAACCTGACAGACGAGTCCATATTTTATTCACCTTATTTTTATTTGCAACCCAATGATATCGTGTATGTTCAACCTGTTAAAAAGAGAACGGAGAATACCACAAGGATTATTGGATACGTTACCACGGGGTTATCGTTATTAATATTTATCACCAGCCGAATCATTAAATAGCCAGTTCGTATAATGGACGAAGAACAATTTTTTAAAGAAAAAACGGATTCTAATATATTTAAGCAGGTTATCTATAAATACCTGCCTTTCTGGCCATTGTTTGTAATCACTGTTTCCATTTCCATGCTGGTGGCCTATATTGATTTGCGCTCTAAAGTTCCGATTTATGTAGCTTATGCTAAAGTGCTTTTAAAGGATCCTCAAAAAGGAGGTGGCGATTCAAAAGTTCTTGACGCCCTCAATATTTTTGGCGAAAAAAAGATCGTTGACAATGAAATTGTGGTTTTGCGTTCGCCGGACCTGATGTCGGAAGTAGTAAATCAATTGGATTTATACGCACTGGTTTACAACAAAGGAAACGTAAGAACAGAAGAATTATACAGTTCCAATTCACCTTTAAAATTTGTTGCATTAGACAAAGAAAACCTGAATGTTTGGGGAACCTATTATTTCTCCATTGACTGGAAAAAAAGGATTGTCCATATCGATCAAAAAAATATCCCATTTGATTCTACTTTGGTGATCGGGAAAAGTGTGATCAGGTTAAAAATGAACCATGATTATAACACGAACGTGACCGGTAAAAATTATTTTGTAACATTTGTTTCTCCGGGAGGTGCGGCAGGCGGGATTGTGGGAGGATTAAAAATTACTCCCTATTCATATTCATCCACTATTTTAAATGTAAGTCTAAACACACCCGTTCCTGAAAAAGGACGGGATATTTTGAATAAATTATTTGAAGTTTATAATATTAATGGAGTAGAAGATAAAAATGAAATAGCCGATAAAACCGTAAAATTTATCGATGACAGGCTCGATCTCGTTTCTTCACAATTGGATAGCGTAGAAAGAAAAATTGCCAATTTCCAGGCGCAGACATCCGCCGTGGATCTCGGCGCGCAGGCCAGCGCCTATTTTGGCCAGGTGACAGACCTTGATAAACAAAACAGTGAAATTGATCTGAAACTGGAAGGACTTCAATCTATCGGCAATTATATCGAAAATAAGGGCCAGAAGCCGGGAACGGTTCCTTCCCTTTTATTGGTGAATGATCCTACACTTTCCGGATTATTAGACAAGTTATATACTGCGGAAACACAGGCCCAGGCGCTTAAGGGCGTCACAGGAGAAAGTAATGACGCTGCTATTCTTGCCAATGCAGAAGTACCGCGAATAAAAAGCAGCATCAGGGAAAACATGGCTAACATCAAAAGCAGCCTGATGACCATGAAAAACCAGGTCAACAACCAGATCGCTGCCAACAATTACTTACTTAAAAAGGTGCCTGAGCAGGAGAGGGTTTTTTTAGACATCAGTCGTCAACAGGCGGTGAAAAGCAATATTTATACTTTCCTTTTGCAAAAAAGAGAAGAAACCGCCATCTCCTCGGTATCCACCACTGCTGATCTTAAAGTCGTGGAATCACCTACCTCTGGTGGCCCTATCAGCCCTATTGGTAAGAATTTTTACATGGCAGGATTGGTAATTGGCCTGTTGGGAGGAGCATTCATTGTTCTATTAAAAGAAATTTTTAGCCGCAAAGTGCTGTTCCGTTCTGAAATCGAAAATAAAATGGACATCCCGATTTTGGGTGAACTCTTGCAGGTGCCGGGGAAAGACCCTATCGCCATCATGGAAGGAAAGCGCACCGTAATCGCGGAGCAATTCAGGTCAATCCGTACCAACCTTGCTTTTATGGGATTGAATGAACAGCATAATACATTGATGGTTACTTCAAGCGTTTCGGGAGAAGGGAAAAGCTTTATAGCCATCAACCTGGCCATCAGCATTACCTTAACGGGTAAAAAAGTTGCGCTTATGGAGATGGATCTTCGCAAGCCGAGACTTAGTAAGATATTGCATGTGAAGAAAAATCCGGGCATATCTAATTACCTGGTAGAGAAAAATTCACTGGAAGAAATTATCAAAGAGACCTCGATCCCGGGGTTATATGTAATTTCTGCTGGCCCGATTCCTCCCAATCCTACTGAATTGATACAGGGAGAAAAATTTAGTGAATTGATAGCGGAAATGAAAACGAAATTTGATTATGTGATCATGGATACAGCTCCAGTTTCGCCAGTTACGGATGCACAATTATTGCAATCTTTCGCCGATATTAATTTATTCGTCATCCGCCATGCGGTTACGCCCCGCGTATTCCTGGCCATGATCGAGGCATTGCAAAAGCAGAAAAAGTTCAGGCACATGTGCCTGGTGTTTAACGGAATCAAACCAAGAGGATTTAATATTTATGGATATGGATTTGGAGGCTATGGAAATGGCTATGGCTACGGTTATGGCTACGGTTACGGTTATGGTTATGGTGGTGAATATGGAGGCGGCTACTACCTCGAAGAAAGGAAAGGGGTTTTATCCGGCTTGAAAAAGTTATTCCGTAAATAACCGGGAGAAAATTATGAATATTTATCCTTCCATGGTTCATTTCGTATGTGACCGGGAGAGGCGAAGCCGTGTCAAGGCTAAAAGCTATAGGCCAAAAGCCAAAAGCTAATGTCCAAAAGCTAAAAAAATTATGGAGATAAAAAAGAACTGGTACGCTGTATATACAAAGCCAAGATGGGAAAAGAAAGTGTCAGCTTTGCTTTTAGAAAGAGGAATAGAAAATTATTGTCCTATCAATAAAGTGACGCGACAATGGAGCGACAGGAAAAAAGTGGTGCTGGAACCGGTGTTTAAAGGTTATGTATTTGTAAGGCTTGAAGATGGCAAAAAATGGGAAGCCAAGCAGGTGAATGGCATTCTGAATTTCGTTTACTGGCTGGGAAAACCGGCTGTGATCAGGGATGAAGAAATAGATGTGATAAGGAGGTTCCTAAATGAGTTTGACGATGTGCAGGTAGAACAAAAGGGTGTGGTAGTGGATACCCAAGTGCGCATCCGGCAGGGAGTTTTAATGAATTACCAGGGTATCGTGGTAGAAGTATTGGGAAATCGTGCCGTAGTAAAAATTGACACGCTTGATATACAATTGAGTGCTCATTTTGACAAAAAAAACCTGGAACTGATATAGCCCTTTATTTACTGAGTGTCAGCCTGAGCTTGTCGATGTCAGCCTGAGCTTGTAGTTGTCAGCCTGAGCTTGTCGAAGGCGGGTTTAGGAGAATAGTCAATTCTTCCGCTTCCAGTAAACCAACAAATAGAGTGGTTTCTTATTTTACAATAATTGACTTCTCTTATTATCTATAGTAATTATTGAAATAACGCCTGTATTTTCTCCAATTTGTGAAAATTCGCGCAATTCGTGGCAAAACAGTTTCTAAAAAACAACAATGGAAAAAACCTCAAAAATATATGTAGCGGGACATCGCGGACTGGTGGGCAGCGCCATCGTAAGGAAATTAAAAATGGAAGGTTTTGAAAATTTACTCCTTAAAACATCTGCTGAACTGGATCTTCGTAATCAGCAGGCGGTGAAGAATTTCTTTGAAAATGAAAAACCGGAATATGTTATACTGGCAGCCGCCAAAGTAGGAGGAATCAATGCCAACAATACCTATCCCGCTGATTTTTTGTATGACAATCTATGTATCCAAAACAATGTGATCCACGAGGCGTATAAAAATGGGGTAAAAAAATTATTGTTTTTGGGTAGCAGTTGTATTTATCCGAAAAATTCACAACAGCCTATCAAAGAAGAATACTTATTGAGCGGCTACCTGGAGCCTACCAATGATGCGTATGCCATCGCGAAGATTGCAGGCATCAAAATGTGCCAGTCCTATCACAAACAATATGATTGCAATTTTATCAGTGCCATGCCAACTAATTTATATGGCCCCGGCGATAATTATGACCTTAAGAATTCCCACGTATTGCCGGCGTTGCTTCGTAAATTTCACGAAGCCAAAGAAAAAAATGAACCGACCGTTACCGTTTGGGGAACCGGAAAGCCGCGCCGTGAATTTCTGCATGCCGACGATTTGGCTGATGCCTGTTTGTTCCTCATGCAGCAATATAATCACCCTGAAATCATTAATATTGGAGTTGGAAAAGATATTTCCATTGGCGAAATGGCCGAAATGGTCAAAAAGATTTCCGGTTATGAAGGCAAAATTGTTTTCGACACCTCTATGCCCGACGGTACTTTCCAAAAATTGTTGGATGTGTCTAAGTTGCATGCCCTTGGATGGAAAGCTCAAATTGGTTTTGAGGAGGGGATGAGAAGAACTTATGAAGACCAATTCGATAATTAGCCAATAAGCTAATTAGCCAATGGAAGAAAAGACTTAACCATTTAAATTAGCTGCTTAGGTATGGAAGAATCACATAAGCGCATCAGCACATTACCACATTAGCAAATTAGCTAATTGGCACATTATCCCATTAATTAGTGTGTAGAATCTCCGGCATATTAAATAAAAACCTTCCTGTCGCTGGTCTTGAGACGATAGTAAAGGAGATGTGTACCATCATGAAGCACGGCGGTCCTGATGATGAAGGAATTTATTCGGATGACAATCACCACCTGGTTTTGGGGCATCGCCGGTTATCGCTGATTGACTTATCCTCCGCAGGGCACCAGCCCATGAGCGACATTTCAGAAAGATATGTGATCAGCTTCAACGGAGAAATTTACAACTATCTTGAAATTAAAAAGGATCTTTTAAAAGAAGGATTTTCATTTAAAACCGGAAGCGATACTGAAGTTATCTTAACCGCATTTGCCGCATGGGGTACTTGTTCCTTTGAGAAGCTGAATGGCATGTTTGCTTTTGCCCTGTGGGATAAAGCTGAGGGGAAATTGTACCTCGTGCGCGATCCATCAGGAATTAAACCTTTGTATTATGCCGTTACCGAAGAAGGCGTAGCTTTCTCTTCAGAGATCCGCGGATTCAAACCGATCTCGTATTTACAGGAAGAAAATAAGCAATGGCCGGTTTTTTTGTTAGCCTATGGCCATTTGCCGGAACCCGTCACGGTTTTGAAAAAGGTAAAGCCCTTGCAGAAAGGGACGTATATGTGTTTCGATTCGAACAGTGAAAAATGCGAAACCCGTGCGTTTAAACAATTTCATTTTGACAATACAATCATACAAAGAAATGAAGCTGAGCTTCTGATAAGTGAAGATCTTCAAAAAGCAGTGAACAGGCATTTGATAGCCGATGCGCCTATTGGGGTTTTTTTGAGTGGGGGAGTAGATTCGGGGATAGTGGCCTTATTGGCTTCTTCGGATAAAAAGACGCAGCTCAATACCCTTTCTCTTCATTTCGAAGAAAACGGTTTTTCGGAGAAGAAATACCAGGATATTTTGCTGAAAACGATGAACTGCCAAAGCAATCAGCACCTGCTGAAGGAAGAAGAATTTCACGAACTTTTACCACGCATTTTAGAAGCAATGGATCAGCCAAGTTGCGATGGGATCAACACCTGGTTTATCAGTAAGTACGCAAAAGAAAATGGATTGAAAGCCGTATTATCAGGTATTGGTGGTGATGAGCTCTATGGAGGGTATCCTTCTTTTTCAAGAATGAAAAAAGTAAACCTCCTGAAAAATCTTCCCGGCTCCTTTTTAAGGGCAGGAAAATATGCAGGCAAAAAAGCTTTGAAAAGGCTTTGCTATCTCAGCATTGATGGCCCCGCAGGTAAATACCTTTTTTTGCGCGGCCAGTTCATACCTTCAGAAATTGCTTATCAGTTGAATATGGCGGAATCTGAAGTATGGAAAATATTAAGCGACCATCCTGTTTTAGAAAATATTGGCGACCTGGGTTCTTTTGACCAGGCAAGCTGGATCGAGCTCAATATGTTCATGCAAAACCAATTGCTCCGGGATGTGGATGTGATGGGAATGGCCCATGGCATTGAGATACGCGTTCCGTTTTTGGACCGGGATTTTGTGGATCTTTCTTTAAGTGTAAACAGCCGTTTAAAAGAAGGCACTTTACCCAAACAATTGCTTATCGATTCCTTTAAAAGTATTTTACCCGAACCTATCTGGAACCGGCCGAAAATGGGTTTTGGATTTCCTTTTAAAGAATGGTTGGCCAATGACGAATTTGTCGGGAACCTGTTCAATGGGGAAGATCCCAATTATAAAAATTTTGCTTCAGGAAACATGCATTGGTCGCAGTTCCTGTCTCTAATATTAATAAAAACCCGTGGTGTAAACCCGGAGAGGACGATAGCTTCTTTAAATGGGAATTTGTCAAAAGTTCGGAAAAACGGGACCGTTACCAATGACGAGGCAACCGCTTTTACCAATGGGAAGGTGGCGGGTAGCGCCGGTAAGATCCTTCTCTTAACTTTAAGGACCTTTTCATTAACCGGGGGAATTGAAAAAGTGAGTAAAGTAGCCGGGAAAGCACTGTATGATATTTGTGAAACTACCGGGCAAGATTTTTCTGTGTATTCCATGTATGATGAAACGAACGACATTGATGAAAAATATTTTCCTAAAAAAAACTTTACCGGTTTTGGAATAAGAAGATTGAAGTTCACCCAAAAAGCAATTGTAGGTGGAATGAAAAATGATGTGATATTTCTAAGCCACATCAACCTGTTGCCGGTCGGATACTTTGTAAAATTGTTATCGCCCAAAACTAAATTAGTACTCATTGCCCATGGAATAGAAGCCTGGAAAACTTTTAAGGGAATGAAAAAAATTATGTTGTTGAAGTGCGACCAGATTCTTTCGGTAAGCCAATACACAAAAGAATCGCTTATTCATTTGAACCATTTTCCTCCTGAAAAAATACAGATTCTCAATAATTGCCTTGACCCTTTTTTGGAAAAGCCCATTCGAAATGGAAAAGAGAAAGATCTTTTAGAAAAGTACCATCTTACCAAAGAAGATACTGTTTTACTAACGCTAACCCGGCTTGCTGCCCGCGAAAGGTATAAGGGATATGATATCGTAATTGAAAGCCTCAAAGAATTAAGGAAGAAGGATCCTCATTTAAAATATTTGATCATCGGGAAGTACGATGAGGAAGAAAAACAGAGACTGGATTTTTTGATTAGAGAAGCCGGCCTGGAAGCCCATGTAACTTTCACAGGATTTGTGGCCGATGAAGAATTAGCCGAACACTTTAACCTGGCCGACATCTATATCATGCCCAGCACAAAAGAAGGTTTTGGAATTGTCTTTATTGAAGCAATGTATTACAACAAGCCCGTCATTGCTGGCAATAAAGACGGCTCTGTGGATGCGCTTTTGAATGGCGATTTGGGGTTATTAGTAAACCCCGAAAGCCTGGAAGAGGTTTCATGTGCGATACTAAAAATGGTGAATGATAAAGAACAATTTTTACCCAACAAAAAACTGCTGATGGATCATTTCAGCTTTCCGGTGTACAAAGAAAAGTGGAGAAATATTTTGGAAGATTTAATGCCAGCCTGAGCCTGTCGAAGGCCTGTCGAAGGCGGCGTCAGAAGGATGATTAACGATGTCCCC
>JBDTKU010000140.1:0-10779 GCA_039935135.1 Ginsengibacter sp.
GCAATCAGCATAAAACTGGAAGGAAAATCCAATGCCACTTTTGCCCGCGAAATAGTAACTTTTCTTTCTTCCATTGGCTGGCGCATCACTTCCAAAACGGTTCTTTTAAATTCAGGCAATTCATCTAAAAATAAAACGCCATTATGCGCTAAAGAAATTTCTCCGGGCTGAGGCATTCCTCCACCGCCCACCAACGCCACATCAGAAATCGTGTGATGCGGCGAACGAAAAGGTCGTTTTGAAATCAGCGTGGCATTTTCAGGCAACTTCCCTGCAACACTGTGAATTTTGGTAGTTTCCAACGCTTCCTGCAAAGTAAGCGGAGGAAGAATAGTTGGCAAACGCTTTGCCAGCATGGTTTTGCCAGCGCCGGGCGGACCAATCAAAATTGCATTGTGTCCTCCTGCCGCTGCTATTTCCAGCGCACGTTTA
Source organism: Ginsengibacter sp. (assembly GCA_039935135.1). Taxonomy (GTDB): domain Bacteria; phylum Bacteroidota; class Bacteroidia; order Chitinophagales; family Chitinophagaceae; genus Ginsengibacter. Next base: position 433 of record JBDTKU010000140.1, read on the forward strand.
ATATTTTCCTGGCCTTTTACATCACAAAAATCTATCTCAAAATCACTCTGCGCGTTGGCAAATTCTTCGCGCGTATTTACAACGGTTGGTTGAATCGAATTCTCATCTATAAAAAAATCAATCACATCATTGATGTGGCTTACGCCATATACATTCAACTTGTTGACCATTGCGGCTTCCCGTGCGTTTTCTTTGGGAAGAATTAATCCTTTAAACTCCTCTTTTCTTGCCTGTATCGCAATGGGCAACGCGCCTTTTATCGGCCTTACAGTTCCATCAAGACTCAGTTCGCCCATGATTACATAATCAGTAAGTTTCTCCGCATTTTCCAATTGCTCGCTCGCGCCCAGTGTGGCCATCGCAATCGGTAAATCGAATGCGGTGCCGCTTTTGCGGATATCTGCCGGCGCGAGATTCACTACCACTTTTGTCCTGGGAAAATGATAGCCGTTCGCTTTGATGGCACTTTCCATCCGCTCAAGGCTTTCTTTCACCGCATTATCTGCGAGGCCAACAATCGTAGTATATTTTCCGGAGCTGACATTTACTTCTACCGTGATGGTAATAGCTTCTACCCCATAAACAGCGCTGCCGAAAGTTTTGACTAACATGAAGAAATTAATTAATGGAAATGAAATTACTGAAACAATTCCATAAAAAAGAAGATTGAAAAAAACTAAAGGTTTTCCAGCAAATCAATTACTTTTTCTCTTTTCAAAATAAGATAGCCAAGCCGGTCGCTGCTTACGCCATCTTTTAATTTATAATTAAAAATGAGCTTTTCGTCAGTCACTTCTGTTTCAAAATATTTGAAATCAATATTGGGGTGCTCTTTCAGGTTTTCACTTATTTCATAAAGATGCGTTGACAAAATAAATAAGGAACGTTTTATTTTAATCAGTCCCTCCACCACCACCGTACTGCATTTCATCGCGTCCTGCATGTTGGTTCCTTTAAACAATTCATCAATCAGGATCAACCATTTTCTTTTATCATTGACTTTGATAATGGTGTTTTTTACACGCTGCACTTCGTTGTAAAAAAAGCTTTCGCCCTTTGAAATATTATCCACCACATTGATGTTACTAAGCAACCCATCAAACAAAGAAAGCCGCATAGAATCAGCAGGAACACCCAGGCCAATATGAGCAAGGAAAACCGCGCTCCCAACGGCTTTTATAAAAGTGCTTTTTCCAGCCATGTTGGCACCGGTCAAAAAAATAAAATTATTATTTTGGTTTAAAGCAACGTCGTAGGCCACCGGATCTTTTAATAAGATATGGTATAAAGTTTTTGCATCCAGCGTCGGTTCTTCAGAAGAAACGAAAACAGGAAATGACAATTTAAATTCGTTTACTGCCATCGCCATTCCATACCAGGCGTCCAATTGGGAATAAATCTCGATCAGTTCAAAGAAATTTTGTTTGTAATGATAACGAATGTAATAAGCAAATGAAAGCATTTGGCGGTTATTCATATCTTCCGCCTTTTCTTTCTCAAAAACAATTTGAAACTGGTGCCTTTCAATCAGCACACTTGCTTTTTCCAATTGTCTTTTTAAATTGAGCGGAGCTTTTTCGTCCAAAAAAACAGAGCAAATCTGCTTCATACCTTTTATGAAATCAAAAGCATGGCCAACAGAATATTTTATCAATGAATAATCGGGGCCATGCAGCAATTTGTAGATATAAGCGGAAAAAGGCGAAGGCCTGGATGGTGGATCGTCAATTGAACTTTCATAAAATTTATAGATCATCATTACTGACCCATTGCTTACTGAAAGAGGCCACCGTTGCTTTTCCCGGATGATAAGTTTTAAAGTATCCTGAACGTTTTTTATAGAATCAATATCACTTAATGAGTGATTAAAAATATATCGCAACTTTTCACGGCCACCTGTTGTCCGGGTAAGATTAAGCTTACTGAAAACAGAAAATTCGTCTTCGCTATTAAAAATAGAAAGGTCATTTAACGTGGTCTTGTCTGTTTCCATCTATGCAAAAAAGTTAATTGGTTATTGGTTAAAAAGTAAAATATAAATACCGGTTATTTATCTACCTACCGGTAGGCAGGTTGCTTCACTGTCTCAACCATCAAATTTTTGTCGAATTATTTTACATTAAATAAAAGTCTTTCACCTTTAATAGATTCATCCAACCCGGATTTTCCATAAACACAATTCCCATTTACAAAAGTATTCGTAATCGCTGCAGGGAAAATAGTGCCCTCCAATGGGCTCCAGCCACATTTGTACAAAATATTTTCTTTCTTCACTGCCGTTGTTTGGTTCAGATCCACCATCACCAGGTCTGCGAAATATCCTTCCCGGATGTAGCCGCGTTCTTTAATATTAAAACAATCTGCAACCGCGTGACTCATTTTTTCAGCAATTTTTTCTAAAGAAACCTGCCTGCCGGCAGGCAGGTTTTTCGCATCTTTATAATAAGACAACATCAACAAAAGAGGATGTTGTACCAAGGGCAATCCAGCCCGCGCCTCTTCATAAGTTCCTTGTTTTTCTTCAAAAGTATGCGGCGCATGATCAGTAGCAATTACGTCCAAATGATTATCCAGCAAGCCTTTCCAGAGCGCTTCCTTATTTTCAGCAGCTTTGATGGCCGGATTGCATTTGATCAAATATCCTAATCTTTCATAATCATCAGCGGTAAAATGCAAATGATGCACACACACTTCCGCAGTAATTCTTTTTTCTTTCAAAGGGATTTCGTTGGTAAATAATTCCAATTCTTTTGCCGTGGTGATATGAAGAATATGTAATCGGCTATTGTATTTTCTGGCCAGCGATGCAGCAAAAGAAGATGAAGTATAGCAGGCATTTTCGTTCCTGATAACCGGGTGGTCAGAAGGCGAAAGAACCGGCTTAATTTGTTTCAGGTTTTTATAATTTTGTTTAACTATTTTTTCATCCTCACAATGAGTAGCTATCAGTAATTCACTTTCGCTGAAAATTTTGTGTAGCGCGGGTTCGCTGTCAACCAGCATGTTTCCTGTACTTGAACCCATAAAAATTTTAACGCCACAAACATCATTTCTTCTTTTATTTATTTTTAAAACTTCATCAGCATTCGTATTGCTTACGCCCATGAAGAAAGAATAATTGGCTAAAGAATTGTGTTTGGCAATGTTGTATTTGTCTTCTAATAATTCGCCGGTAAGTGCGTTGGGAATGGTGTTAGGCATTTCCATAAAAGAGGTAACCCCGCCAGCCACGGCCGCCCTGCTTTCGGTATAAATCGTTGCCTTATGAGTCAGGCCTGGTTCGCGAAAATGAACCTGGTCGTCAATCACACCGGGAAACAAATGTTGGCGTTCGCCATTAATTTCTGAAACTTTTTCTTTTACAGAAATTGAATTGTCAATTCTTTCAATCCGCCCGCTTTTGATATAAACATCCTTCTCAGAAATATTATTTTCATTTACGACAGATATATTTTTTAAAAGATAATTTTGCATATCTTGAAATTTAATAATTAATAATTAACCAATGCAAAATAAAAAAAGAGTTATAACTCTGCTCTTATTTTTTTATCCCGCTATTATTTTCGCCCAAACTACCTACCTGCCGGAAGGTTCAAAGCAATATCACATTCTCGACCGTCTTGAAATTAAAAATGGCCAGAATACTGAGCTTAATTTTTCTACACAAAAACCTTACAGCCGCCGGTCAGTGGTGCAGGAAGCTGAATATATTGACAGCGCTAATAAGCAGCCCGATTCAAAAACCAATTTGACTTCCATTGATGAATACAATCTTAATTCTATTCTGATGGACAATTCAGAATGGGTTTCAGGTTCTAAAGAAAGTTTTCAAAGTAAAAAATCTTTGTGGAATACTTTTTATACTACCAAACCTAACCTTCTGGAAGTGAATACCAAAGATTTTTTCCTGGCGGTAAATCCTGTTCTTGATTTACAGGTAGGAGGAGAATCGGGAAATTCTCAAAGCACCTATTATAATAAACGGGGCGTTACCTTGCGCGGCCGCATCGCTAACAAAATCGGATTTTCAACCACCATAACAGATAACCAGGAACGTGGCCCATCCTTTTTTCAAAACCGCGTAGCTGAATTTAACGCAGTTCCGGGTGTAGGATTCTATAAACATTTTAAGAAAAATGGATTTGATTATTTTGATGGTAGAGGCTACCTCACTTTTAATGTGACCAAATATATTGATGTGCAATTTGGCTATGACAAAAATTTTATCGGTAATGGATACAGAAGTCTTTTCCTGAGCGATTTTGGCGACAGCTATTTATTTCTGAAACTTAACACCAAAATTTGGAAGTTTGATTATGAAAATTTGTTCATGGAGCTGATGCCACAATATTCCAAGACTGGTGATAATTTATTGGATAGAAAATATGCGGCGATGCATCATCTGAGCATTAATATCGGCAAGTCATTAAATGTAGGATTATTTGAAGGCGTAGTTTTTGGCAGAAAAAACAGGTTTGATTTTGAATACCTGAATCCTATTATTTTCCTTCGCCACGTAGAAGGTACGATTGGAAGCCCGGACAATGCGCTGGCAGGAATAGATTTTAAAGCCAATGCGGCACATCATTTCCAGTTTTACGGGCAATTACTTTTGGATGAATTTCATGTTCATGAAATTTTAAAAAATAACGGTTATTGGGCCAATAAATATGGCTATCAACTCGGCGCAAAATATGTCGATGCGTTCAATGTAAAAAATTTGGATCTTCAGTTGGAAACCAATCGCGTAAGGCCTTTCACCTATTCACATAATGATTTAGTTGCCAATTATACTCATTATAATCAACCGCTTGCGCATCCTTTGGGCGCTAATTTCCAGGAATGGGTGGGCGTATTAAAATATCAGCCGGCACCAAAATGGTATATAGATGTTCGTGCTATTTACTACAAGCAAGGTCTTGATTCATTGGGGCTAAATTTTGGATCAAATCCATTTGAATTATATACTTCCCGCTTCAAAGATTATGGATATTATATAGGCGATGGCCACCAGGTAAAATGTCTGAATGCTTTGCTGAGCCTTTCTTATGAGTTCCGTGAAAATCTTTTCATAGAAGGCAATTTACTCTACAGAAAATATACAGGCCTTGATAATTCCAATTCCTTCAATATCGGGATAAGATGGAATGCAGCGAGAAGGAATTATGATTACTAAAATTAAAATCGATAGTAAACCAACAAAAAAATCAAATTCTTATTTTATTTCTCATGTGTCGAATCAATAAACTTCGCCACATTATCATGCAATTTTTTAAGCGATTCAGGATGCAGATAAACCATGTGGCCTGAAAGATAATGAGCGTATTCAATATTTTTTTGCAAGCTAAATGGCATCGGCAGATGCCGCATTTCATATTCGCCTTCAAAATAAGGAGTGCCCAAATCAAAATAACCCATATTCAGCATCACTTTAAGATCAGGATTATAGATCATCGCATGCGCGAGATCCTGCATCACATTCGGAAAGCCAACGTAGCCACTTCGCTTCATATCCCACTTACCAACGTCTCCATAATTCTTATATTTCATTCCCTGACCAAATTTCAATTCTGTCCGTACATAGTTATTGAAAGTAGCCGTAAAAGCCGCGTCTATGTAGGAATCCATCGGATCATAATCAGGGCTTTCGGCTAAAGGATTCATAGCGCTACCAGAAAATCTTGAATCAAGGCGGCCGGTAACTTTGCTTTCATCTCCAAGAAGTGCATGCTCAAACTGTGGCCCGGTTATTCTTAAATTTGCTTTTCGTATATAGGTCACCGGTAGTCCGATATAACTATGCAATTTTTCAGCAATCTCATTAAATGAATTAGAATCAATTAAAGCGCCTTTGCGAAGCGCTAACGTATATTCATTCATTGCAAAATGTTCCACTTCTTTTAAGAAAGGCTCTAATTTTTCAGGCTGGCTGGGGAGTTTATGATGGTACCATGCAGTGGCTGCCAGTGAAGGCAAAGCCAATATATAAGGCTGATCATTCCCTGGATTATCACCGGCAATATCACTCATATTTCCATAGCTCAACAATTGAGAAAGTAAAATCACCCCATTTAGGCCTACGCCACTATTTTGAAGAAGATTGGCTACCACTGCGGATCTGAAAGTGCCGTAGCTTTCACCAAAAAGATATTTGGGAGAATTCCAGCGATTATACTCGGAAATAAATTGAGTGATAAAATCTTTGAAAGCGCGTCCATCCTGGTCGATTCCAAAAAAATCCTTTCCTTCGCCCATTCCACCTCTTGCTTTGGTAATTACTTCGCCAAATCCGGTTCCCGGCGCATCTATAAAAACCAAATCACTCGCATCCAAAAGGCTATAATCATTATTAACTGTTTTATAGGGCGCTTTGGTCCGGGAGGTATCATTCAAAAAAACTCTTTGCGGTCCCCATGCACCCATGTGTAGCCAAAGAGTAGCGCTACCCGGGCCACCATTATAAATAAAAGTAACAGGTCGTTGAGAAGGATCTTTTTCATCATTTTTAAAATAGGCGACGTAAGACATGCTGATAGTTGGTGTGTCTTCTTGATTTTTTAGAACCAACATTCCCGCGATCGCTTCATAATTTACTTTTTTCCCTTCAACAGTTACTGATCCTTCTGTAACAGACTTTTGTGGTTTTTTATAATTGATAACCGTATCATTTTTAATATCCACTTTTACGGTGGTACTTTCTTTTTTTTGCTGGGCTATTGCAGAAAAACTCATTCCAAAGAATAGCGCAATGAAAGCCAAATAAATTTTTGTTTGCATTTAACGGTGCTTATTTTATGTATGAAATGAAAAATATTATTTATAGTAAACCAACAATTACCCTGAATTTTTATTTTAAAAAAAATAAAAGGCATGAATGTACCTTTTCAAATTATTTTATAAAAAACAATGAGGCTACATGGCGGCCAACTGGACTTTTTGTTGCAGTTCAATCACACTTTCTTTGAATAAGATATCCGTATCCATAAGGTCCTTTACCGTTTGGCAACTATGAATTACAGTAGTATGATCGCGGCCACCAAAATGTTCGCCAATTGTTTTTAAAGAATTTTTGGTAAACGCTTTGGCTAAGAACATGGAGATTTGTCTTGCCTGAACAATTTCGCGTTTTCGGGTTTTTTGCAATAGCTTTTCATAAGGCACATCAAAATAATCGCATACCATTTTTTGTATAGTATCGATAGTAATCTCCTTAGAAGAAGATTTGATAAAATTCCTTAAAACTTTTTTAGCCAAATCAAGATCAATTTCCCTCTTATTTAGCGAAGATTGTGCCAACAGGGAAATCAATGCTCCTTCAAGCTCGCGAATATTGTTTTGAATATTATAGGCAATATATTTTACTACTTCTTTCGGCATTTCAAGGCCGTCTGTTTTCATCTTCCTCTCCAGTATTTCAATCTTGGTTTCGTAATCCGGAATCTGGAGATCAGCGCTCAAACCCCAACGAAAACGACTGAGCAATCTTTCCTGTACCCCTTCCAGGTCTTTAGGCGGTTTGTCTGTTGTAAGTATTAATTGTTTCCCACTTTGATGAAGATGGTTAAATATGGCGAAAAATGCATCCTGCGACTTTTCAGCCCTGTTAAAAAACTGGACATCATCAATTATTAGTACATCAATCAACTGGTAAAAATGAATGAAATCATTGATCGCGTTGTTTCTTCCGTGGTCCACGAATTGATTAATAAATTTCTCAGAGCTCACATACAAAACAACTTTATTGTTATGCAGATTTTTCACTTCATTACCAATGGCCTGTGCAAGGTGCGTTTTTCCCAAACCAACGCCACCATAAATTACCAAAGGATTAAAGGAAGTAGTGCCCGGTTTTTCAGCCACTGTCTTTCCGGCTCTTCTTGCTACTCTGTTGCAATTTCCCTCGATGTAAGAATCAAACGTATAGGACGGATTTAGCTGCGGATCAATCTGCATCTTTTTAAGCCCCGGAATTACAAACGGGTTCTTAACAGGATTCGTTATAACTAATGGAAAATCCATTTCATTGTTTGAATAAGACTTGTAACCATGCCCTGGCACATCCATCGTTACCGGTTTATTTTTGCTATTGCCACTGTCCATCATGATCCGGTACTCCAGTCTCGCATTTTTCCCTAATTCCCTTTTTAGTGTTTTTGCCAGCAGGTTCACATAGTGCTCCTCAATATACTCATAAAAAAATTGACTGGGCACCTGGATGGTCAAAATATTTTCTTTTAGCAACACTGGTTTGATTGGTTCAAACCATGTTTTGTAATGCTGCCACTCAACTATATCTTTTATAATATTGAGACAATTACTCCAGACTGTTTCGCAAGCATTATCCATTATTTTCTTAAAGCTGTTTTAATATGTTTTCGAAAAGGTTCTTCTGTGGGATTTTTTAATAATTAATACAAAAATTATTCGTATCAATTTTCATCAACGACAAAGCGAATATCAAAAGAATTTGTTGAAAAAAAAATTTTTTATTCTCTGATTTTTGACAGTAAAAATTAAATTTGGCGCTAAAAAAATGAAATAAAAATCAAATAAATTTTATGCGCAATTTTAAAAGCTATAGCAGCATTGGATTCAAAGAAATTTGAATCATTTTCCGGGTATTTAAAATAATTTTTTTCACTCATTTATTTTGTGGAAAAAAAAATTAAATATCTTTTTGAAGTGTGCAAAAGAATTTTTGATAAAATGAAACAATACATCATCTTTATCGCAAATGCAATTACCTTTAAAAAAAATCTGAATAATTATGAGTTATGAATTAACAGGAAAGTTATTAATCAAATTTGATACCACTCAACGTACGGAAACTTTCAAAACACGCGAATTTGTTGTAGAAAAATCGGAAGATATCAATGGCAAACTAATTACCAATTATATTAAGTTCCAATGCGTTCAAGACCGCACTGGTATTATAGATCGCGTAAACCAGGGAGACGAAATAAAAGTTCATTTTAATATCAAAGGAAGCAAATGGGAAAAAGATGGGAAGGTTACTTATTTTAATAATCTTGACGCATGGCGTATTGAACAGGTTCTAAAACCCGGAAACAATTCTGACGCTGATAATGGTCATTTTGAACCACTGGATACATTCACCTCATCATCAGAAGAGGCAATTGATGACCTGCCTTTTTAGTGGATCAATTTAAGGGGAACATTATTTACTATGCAACAACAAATTACCCTCAAACTATTGCCTTCAGAAGTAGAAAATGAAAGCATAATCAAGGAGTTGGTTGCCAAAATTTCAGGTAATAAAATCACATCTGTTTCCGGCTACCAAATTATAAAGAGATCGATTGATGCGAGGGGAAAAGTCGCATGGGTCAACCTGGTAGTCATTGCGTTTATTGATGAACCATTTCAACAAAGAAGTTTACAGGAATTTCATTTTAAAAATGTAACTCAATCTTCTAAAAAAGTAGTGATCATTGGCGGTGGCCCGGCAGGAATTTTTGCAGCCTTGTGGCTTCTTGAAAATGGTATCAAACCCGTCATACTTGAAAGGGGAAAAGAAGTGAGAGCGAGACGAAGAGATCTGGCAGTTTTGAACAAAGAAGGAATTATCAATCCTGAAAGCAATTATTGTTTTGGAGAAGGAGGCGCTGGCACTTACAGCGATGGAAAATTATATACAAGAAGCAGCAAACGGGGAGATATCAATCGAATTCTGAACTTGTTTGTTTATTTTGGTGCGAGTGAAAATATCTTATCTGATGCGCATCCTCATATCGGCACCAACAAACTTCCGGCCATCATAACGGCCATGCGTAAATGTATTTTAGACTGCGGAGGTGAATTCCATTTCGAAAAAAAAGTAATTGACCTGGCTATCGAAAAAAACGAAATGAAAGCCGTTATAACTTCTGATGGAGATGTGTTGAATGCCAATTCTTTTATTCTTGCAACAGGCCATTCTGCAAGAGATATTTTTCTTTTGTTGCATAAAAAGAGGCTGGAAATTTTAGCAAAACCTTTCGCCTTAGGTGTTAGGATTGAGCATCCACAGGAATTGATTAATTCAATTCAATACGGAAAAAATAATCCTCAACAAAGCTTTCTTCCTCCTGCCTCTTACAGCCTCGTAGAACAGGTAAACGGAAGAGGTGTTTTTTCATTTTGCATGTGTCCGGGCGGCATTATTGCGCCTGCTTCTACTAATGAAAAAGAGTTGGTTGTAAATGGATGGAGCCCTTCCAAAAGAAACAATCCTTTCGCAAACAGCGGCATGGTAGTGCAGTTGGAAATTGGGGATGTAATTAAATATAATGCTGATGCTAAAAAGAAAACGTCAATTACCACCAATTCCCCTTTGATGATGATGGA
>JBDTKU010000141.1:0-2837 GCA_039935135.1 Ginsengibacter sp.
AACCACTTCTAAAAAATCAGAAAATATCACAGGCAGTGAAGCTGTATTGAAAATATTGCTTGCTGAAAAAGTGAAAACTGTTTTTGGTTATCCCGGCGGCGCTATCATGCCTATCTATGATGCACTGTATGATTACCAGGACAAAATCAATCATATTTTAGTCCGGCATGAGCAGGGCTCCGTTCATGCGGCTGAAGGATATGCTAAAACATCGGGAAAGGTAGGTGTAGTATTCGCTACAAGTGGCCCGGGCGCTACAAATCTTGTAACAGGATTGGCAAATGCAATGATAGACAGCACGCCGGTTGTTTGCATCACCGGGCAGGTATTCGCCAGCCTTTTAGGCACCGATGCCTTCCAGGAAACAGATGTGATTAATGTTACTACGCCCCTTACAAAATGGAACTACCAGGTTACGGATGCTAATGAAATTCCATTAGCGCTGGCTAAAGCATTTTACATAGCGCGGAGCGGCAGGCCAGGTCCGGTTTTAATTGATATTACAAAAAACGCCCAGGTTCAAAAATTCGATTTTGAAGGCTACAAACCTTGCCACCATATTAGAAGTTATCGTCCCAAACCTATCGTACGCGAAGAATACATTAAGCAGGCTGCCCAACTGATTAACGAAGCAAAGAAGCCTTTTGTAATCTTTGGTCAGGGGATTATTCTTGGGAAAGCAGAAAAAGAATTTAAAGAATTTATCGAAAAGGGCAATCTTCCTGCTGCCTGGACTGTTCTGGGTTTAAGCGCATTGCCTACTGACCATCCTCAGAATGTAGGGATGCTCGGAATGCATGGAAATTATGGCCCTAACGTATTAACCAATGAATGTGATGTATTGATTGCTATAGGGATGCGCTTTGATGACCGCGTAACAGGAAGGTTAGACAAATATGCAAAGCAAGCCAAAGTGATTCATCTTGATATTGATCCTTCAGAAATTGATAAAAACGTAAAAGCAACTGTGCCCGTTTGGGGCGATTGCAAAGAGACTTTGCCCTTGCTCACTAAGTTCATTGATAAAAAAGAACATACAGAATGGTTACAAAAATTTGATGAATACAAGCAAAAGGAATTCGACACCTGCATTAGGGAGGAATTAAACCCTTCAACCGACATATTGACCATGGGTGAAGTGATAAAAGTTTTGAACGAGCAGACAAAAGGTGACGCGGTAATCGTAAGTGATGTAGGCCAGCATCAAATGGTAGCTTGCCGATACGCGAAATTCAATTCATCGAGAAGCAATGTTACCTCCGGTGGCCTTGGCACGATGGGATTTGGATTGCCCGCAGCAATGGGCGCCAAATTGGGAGCGCCTGAACGGGCTGTAATTGCAGTTGTGGGTGACGGAGGATTCCAGATGACTTTACAGGAGATGGGAACAATTATGCAAAATAATATTGACCTTAAAATCATTATTCTTAATAACCATTTCCTGGGAATGGTAAGGCAATGGCAGGAACTATTCAATGACAGGCGGTATTCATTTACCAATATAGATAGCCCTGATTTTGTAGCGCTCGCCAAAGCTTATAACATAAATGCGGAAAACGTTTCCGACCGGAAAAACCTAAAAGAAGGAATCAGGAAAATGCTCGAAACAAAAGGTCCTTACTTGCTGGAAGTTAATGTAGGCAAGGAAAATAACGTGTTTCCAATGGTTCCGCAAGGTTGCAGCGTTGCCGAAATCCGTTTATCTTAAAATCTCAAAAAAAATTAAAATCATGAACACTGACGAAATAAAAAAGTCCCCTATTTCTTCGTTTACTGCACCGGGAAAGCAGGAATATACAATAACAGTTTATTCTGAAGACCAAATAGGCATACTCAATCGGATTTCGATTATTTTTTCGCGTAGAAAAATTAATATCCAAACCCTCAACACATCGCCATCTGAAGTGCCCGGTATCCACCGGTTTAATATTGTAATCGAGGAAACTGAAGAAGTAATAAAAAAATTAGTGCGACAGATAGAAAAGCAAGTGGATGTTTTGAAAGCCTATTATAACACCAACGATGAGATAATCTGGCAGGAAATGGCTTTGTTTAAAGTGCCTACAGATGCAATTGCCGAAAAAGCAAAAGTGGAAAGATTACTTCATCAGTTTGGAGCAAGGGTGGTCGCTATTCGTAAAGACTATACCGTTTTTGAAACAACCGGACATCGGGAAGAAACTGATAAAGTGTTAGAAGCGCTTGAGCCTTACGGTTTAATTGAATTTGTTAGAAGCGCACGCGTGGCAATAATTAAAAACAGCGAAAGTTTCCATGAAAAAGTAAAAGAATTTGAAAAAATGCAACCAGGTGAAGAAGTGGTGGAGAATGAATTTTTAGATAAGCAAAGCGAGGTATTTTCTATGTAAACCAATCAAAATAAAATGAATGTCGAAAAAGTAATTCCCGTTTTAAGAATTTTCGATTACCAAAAAGCCATCGAATTCTATATCCACTGGCTGGGATTTAAAATCAACTGGGAACATACTTTTGATGAAAATACACCTGTGTATTTGGAGATTGAAAAAGACGGATTAGTAATTCATTTAAGCGAGCATCATGGAGATGGAACTCCGGGTACTAATGTATTTGTGTGGTGCGATGGCGTAGAAGAATTTCATAAGGAGATGATTAATAAAAAATACAAATACAATAAACCTGGATTAGAAAAAACTTTTTATGGTGCATTTTCAGTTACAGTAATTGATCCATTTCATAACCAAATAATTTTCAACGAAAAACAGGCGAAGAAAAATGAATAAATCTTTAGGTAAAATATTAATTGGCTTTGCCATCTCTTTTTGCTTTTCCCCAAACAGTTATGCGCAAACGATTAC
>JBDTKU010000142.1:0-12026 GCA_039935135.1 Ginsengibacter sp.
TTAGGAGCAGCTTTTTTTGGGGCAGCCTTTTTAGGCGCGGCTTTTTTTGCAGCAGCTTTTTTAGGAGCGGCTTTTTTTGCAGTTGCCATGTTTTTAGAATTTAATTGTTAGTAAATAAAAACTAAAATTAAAAACATTTTGTTAACTGCCAAAACTTATTTGATTTTTTTTTATGCAGTGACTTCTGCAGGGCTTACAGAGACGATAGTTTTATCACCTTTAGTTTTCCTAAATTCAACCACTCCGTCGGTAGTTGCGAAGATGGTAAAATCTTTTCCAAGTCCTACATTTTTTCCAGGATGGTAAACTGTGCCGCGTTGGCGAAGAATAATATTTCCTGAAGCAGCGGCCTGTCCTCCAAAAATTTTAACGCCTAATCTCTTGCTTTGCGAATCGCGTCCGTTTTTTACTGAGCCTTCACCTTTTTTATGTGCCATTATTCTTAAATTAAAAAATGATCGAAATTAAAATTGAAAATATTATTTCAATTTTTTATAAAAATTGCTCACGCAATTCCTGTTACTTTTATGTGTGTGTATTGAGTACGATGACCATGCTTTTTCCGGAATCCTTTTCTCTTTTTCATTTTGAACGCGATCACTTTTTCGCCCTTCACTAAATCATTTAAAATTTCTGCTTTAACTTTAACATTTGCATCGCCTCCAACAGAAATCTTTCCATTGTCGTCGTGCAGAAGCACTTCAGAAAATTCAACTTCATCACCTTGTTTTCCTGCAAGATGAGGGACATACAAACTCTGGCCTGGAGTGACTTTAAACTGCTGACCGGCGATTTTAACTATAGCAAACATACTTTTCCAATTTTTGGAGTGCAAATGTAAGATAATTTCAGGCAAATTCTAATACTAAATCTTTTTTAAATTGCTACAATTTTAAATTTTTCTATAAAATATTGTCTGACAACTATAAAAGATTCATGTTTTGTAGATTTAACCGTGGTTTTTTACTTTCGCAAGTTCAAATCTTTACATGACTATTCTGAAAAAAGTTTTTTGTTTTTTCTTCAGCATTTATGGTTTTGCCGTTTTTTTAACCTGGATGTTGATATTGCTGCCGATTTTTATTTGGGCTTTTTTCCAGGAACCTATAAAGGGGGGTAATATGATATATCGTATTTCACGGTTTTGGACAGATGCCTTTTTTTTTATGGTGGGCATTAGCTATTCAAATATTGACGAAGAGGCCCACGATAATAATAACGAATATATTTTCGTAAGCAACCATATTTCTTACCTTGATATTCCTATGATGATGAAAATAATAAGACGCCAAAAGGTCCGGATTTTGGGAAAATCCGAAATGAATAGGATTCCTGTTTTTGGAGCTATTTATAAGAGAGGAACTGTTTCTGTGGATAGATCGAGCACAAGAGCACGATATAAAAGTATGAACGAATTAATTAATTTTATCAATAAAAAAATATCAGTTTTTATTTGCCCGGAAGGAACTTTTAATACCACACACCGCCCGCTAAAAGCATTTTATAATGGGGCATTTCGAATCGCCATAAAAACTCAAAAGCCCGTACTTCCTATTTTATTTCTTGATACTTATGACCGCCTCAATTATAAAAGTATATTTTCATTGAACCCCGGAAAATGTAGAAGCGTTTATCTTTCTGCCACCAAAACTGAAGGATTAACCTATGAGGACTTGCCTTTTTTAAAAGAAAAAATATTCGGGCAAATGGAAGAAGCGCTGATTCGCTATCACGCGAGCTGGATCAAAGAAAAATAGCCTTGTCGGGGGCTCTCAATATATTTGCAACAATGATTACTGAAAACCTTAATGATCAAAATCTTTTTTATGAAAAAGAGGAGAGAGCATCCACATGGTTGGAAGTAATATTGCCTTTGGCAATTCCAAAAACTTATACCTATTCAGTTCCGGGAAAATTAATTAAGAAAATAAAAATAGGGATTCGTGTGGAAGTGGTTTTTGGAAAAAATAAAAAATATTCAGGAATTATAAAATCAATTATTAAAGAGCAACCTTCCTACGCCACTAAAGATATTTTGAATGTTATAGATGAGGAACCAGTAATTTATCCGCAACAATTGCAACTGTGGAAATGGATTAGTGACTACTACATGTGTTCAGAAGGAGAGGTGATGGCCGCTGCATTGCCCACTCATTTAAAGCTCAGCAGCGAAACGGTCCTGATCTATAATGAAGAATATGGCGAAGATTTTTCTGACCTGGATAATGAAGAATACCTGGTGGCCGAGGCATTGCTGATCAAAAATGAATTAAGGATTAATGAAGTGCAACAAGTGGCCGGCATGGTGCATGTTTATCCCCTGATTAAGAAGCTGATTGAAAAACGGGTTTGTTTTGTTTGGGAAGCTTTTACTGATAAGTTCAGGGAGAAAAAAGAAAGTTTTGTTTTGCTTAATCCTGAATTTTCGTCAGATGAAGAGTTAAATAGGTTAATGAACGAAGACCTTGCGAGGGCACCGAAACAACTGGAATTATTATTAAGCTTTCTTCATTTTTCAAAGACGGAAGGAGAGGTATCGCAAACAAAGCTTTTAAAAAAATCAGGTGCCAATGCTGCGCAATTGAAAAGCCTGGTTGAAAAAAATGTTCTTTTCATTGAAAAAAGAAATACAGATCGCCTGCCTTCTCTTCCACGTAAAATGAATGTGGAATTTCAATTGAATGAGCCGCAACAAAAGGCTCTCGGAGAAATAGATAAAGGTTTTGAAGAAAAGGAGGTGTGCCTGTTGCATGGAATAACCAGTAGTGGAAAAACACAATTATACATCAAGCAAATTGAAAAGGTGGTTGCTAAAGGAAAACAGGTTTTATATCTTTTGCCTGAAATCACGTTAACAGCACAAATCATCAGGCGCTTGCAATTTTATTTTGGGGGAAATATCGCTATCTATCATTCCAAATTTAATAATAACGAGCGAATAGAAATATGGAATAAAATAAAAACAGGAGAATTAAAAATTATTCTCGGGGCGAGAAGCGCTTTATTTCTGCCTTTTAAAAGCCTGGGGTTGATAGTTATCGATGAAGAGCATGATCCTTCCTTTAAACAACAGGATCCGGCTCCCAGGTATAATGCGCGTGATGCTGCGGTTTATTATGCTTCCCTCTTCCATGCTAAAGTTTTAATGGGAAGCGCAACCCCTTCTTTGGAAAGTTATTTCAATGCATTAAAAAATAAATACGCTTTGGTGACGCTTACCGAAAGATTTGGTGGAAGCGTACTGCCTGAAATAAAAATCATTGACACGAAAACTGTTGCTGCATCAAAAAAAGGAAAGGTGATGATTTCGCCACAACTGAAAGCGCAGATTGAAACTGCTTTGCAGAATGATAAGCAAGTGATCCTTTTTCAAAACCGGCGTGGATATGCTCCTTTGATTATTTGCGGAACTTGTGGCTTTATTCCTCAATGTCAGAATTGTTCTGTTACGCTGACCCTGCACAAATATTCCAACAAATTACATTGCCATTATTGTGGAAACACATATCCCAAGCCGGTTTCATGTCCTGCTTGTGGAAGTGTAAACTGGATGGAAAAAAATTTCGGAACGGAAAAAATTGAAGAAGAATTGACAGAAGATTTTCCGAATAACCGGATCGCAAGGATGGATGTAGATGCTGTAAAAGGGAAAAATGCGCATGATACTTTAATCAAATTATTTGAACAACACAGGATAGATATTTTGGCCGGGACACAAATGGTGGTCAAAGGACTTGACTTCGAAAACGTAAGCCTGGTGGGTGTTTTGGACGCTGACGGATTACTTTCTTTTGCTGATTTCCGTGTGAACGAAAGAGCGTTTCAATTGATGGAGCAGGTGAGTGGCAGAGCAGGCCGCAAAACGGAAAAAGGATTGGTATTGATTCAGGCTTCAAAGCTTGATCATCCTGTGTTGTTGTTTGTTCAGCAGCATGATTTCGAAAAATTTTATGAATATGAATTAGCGATGCGAAAACAATTCTTTTATCCGCCATTCAGCAGGCTGGTTCGCATCATCGTAAAACATTCCATAAAAGAACTCACATTTGAAGCGGCGGATATTCTAAGTAATAGTTTAGCAAAGGATTTTGAAAATATAGTTGGCCCTGCTGCCCCGGTTATCAACCGCGTACGCAATAAATATTTAATGGAGATTTTACTTAAGCTTAAAAAGGATGCTGTGAGTTTACAGGGCCAAAAAAAAGTAATCAGGAATCATATAGATCTTTTAAAAGCTGAAAAAAAATTCAGAAGTGTGGTGGTGATTGCTGATGTAGATCCGTTGTAGCCAGGTAAAATAAAAATACCAGGAATTTGTTTGTTTACTGCCTTCTGTTATTTTTAGCTTCCGCTCTATCCTCTATTTCCGCTTTAAATTCCCGTGCCAAATCCATCATTTGTTCGTATTGGTAATAATAAATCCCTTTTTTATTTTGTTTGCTTTCAAAAACCATAGCATTAGCAACAGTATTTGCGCCTATCGCATGATATTTTCTAAAAGGACCCAAAAATAAAAAAGAGATCAGGTCCATTAGCGTTTGCGTCAATTGTTCTTTAAATCGCCATTCTTTTCTGGTTCCATTTAAGAGTGATGGTTGAAAAATGCTGATACTTTCAAATGGGAATTGTTTCAAAGAATTTTCTGTCTTGCCTTTTAAACTTAAATAAAAATTAGAAGATTTTTCGTTGGCACCAACGGATGAAATAAGTAAGAATTTTTTGAAATGATGTGCAATCCCAATCTCAGCAGCGTTTACAGGAATATCATGATCTATTTTTTCATAAAGAAATTTATCGCCTTTTACCTTTTTTTGAGTAGTGCCGATGCAGGAAAATATTACGTCACCCTCACCCATTTTTAAAGTAAAATCTTTTTTATCATTAAAATCAACAATGTATTGCTCCAATTTTGGATGAATGATAGAAAGCGAATTTCTTACCAGTACACGGACAGTCTTATAATCATTATCATTTAATAAGTCCTGCACGACCAGATCGCCTGTCAAACCGGTAGCTCCAAGAACAACTGCCGTTAGATCTTTCATATTTTGGAATTTTGCCCTTAATTTTATTTTTATGCAAGTTCATCAAAATTATCCACTCCAAAAATTTAATACGTTTGGAATAAAAGCACATTCAAAATTATTTTCTACTTTTTCTTCTGCTGAAGAATTGGAAGAGTTACTTGGTGAGAAACCGGCTGAATCAAAATTAATTCTCGGCGGTGGCAGCAATATTTTGTTCACAAAAGATTTTGATGGATTTGTTTTAAAAAATGAAATTCCTGGAATTGATCTTGTTGACGAAAATGATGAATTTGCATATGTTCGCGCAGGGGCAGGAGTTTTGTGGCATTCGCTGGTCACTTTTTGTGTTAATAATAATTTGGGGGGCGTTGAAAATCTTTCATTGATTCCGGGAAATGTGGGGGCTTCTCCCATGCAAAATATAGGCGCTTATGGTGCGGAGATCAAAGATGTTTTTTATGAACTGGAAGCCTTTCATTTGGAGGAGAAATTGCTTCGGAAATTTCGGGCGGAAGATTGCGATTTTGGCTACCGGAATAGTGTTTTTAAAAATAAATATAAACACCAGTTTGCCATTGTAAATGTTACTTACCGGCTCAAAAAAAATCCTGATTTTAATATTTCTTATGGGGCTATTAAGGAGGAATTAGATAAAATGAAAGTGGAGAGATTGACCATCAAAGCGGTTTCAGATGCGGTTATCAGTATCCGTACCTCTAAGTTGCCCGATTATTCCTTATTGGGCAATGCAGGAAGTTTTTTCAAAAATCCGGTAGTGAAAAAAAGTAAATTAAATTCTATCATGGATTCTTTAAATGATATTAAAATTCCATTTTATAAAATTGATGAAGAATATTATAAAATACCCGCGGGCTGGTTAATTGAACAATGCGGATGGAAGGGGTTTCGAAATGGCGATGTAGGCTGCTACAGTAAACAAGCACTCGTGTTAGTAAATTATGGAAATGCCACCGGACAACAAGTTTATGATCTAAGCGAAGAAATAAAAATTTCTGTAGAAGAAAAATTTGGAATTTCACTGGAAAGAGAGGTGAATATTTTGTAGCGCTTTATAGTAGATCAACAAATAATATCAATTTCTATTTTAATAAAAAAGGACCTGAAAATTTCAGGCCTTTTATTGGGTCAGTAATCCGATTTAGATCGGAAACAGATTTTTATTTTTTAGTAAAAGTGTAGGTAATGGTTCCGGTGCTGTCGCTGCCGGAATTTATTACAGACGTGGCCGTAAAACTATTGCTGCTGATGGGCCCTAAATCCAGCTTGTAGCCACTTTCAACATTTCTGGGTTTCATGCCATTTAGTTTTTTAAATTCAAACTGGGCATTTTCACCTTTTCCATTCACACCCCAGTAAATACTTTCTTTCGATCCGTTTTCCAGTGTAAAAGATCCATTCCCATTTTTTATCAAATTCCATGTGCTTCCTTTAAAATCTGAATAAGGCGCTTCGTCAAACACGGTTGTAACCTTGAATCCGGAAGGTACATTAACATTGATATCAGATATGGCCCATGTGCCCGAAAGGTGGCTCCTGTTGGCTTTTAAATTGTTGGCATTTTTTGAAGCGCTACAACTAAATAAAAAAATGGTAAAGAAAATTGATACGATAAAAGGGATATTTTTTTTCATGATTAACTGCATTGTTTATTCGGATAATTACACAAACCCTGCCAAATCTCTTTTTGTGTATTAAAATCGATTTACAGTAAAGAGGTAAAAGCTAAATAGAAATCTTACTTATTTGTTTGTTCACTGTTGGGCAGCAGAAAATAAAGAAACTTCTTTTTGGATTTTAATGGATCCTGTCGCCGCGTACTTCCATGCTTTGCATCAATTGCGTTTCATACGCTATCCATTCTTTCCATCTTTTTCTTACCTGGGTTTTTGGCAAATAATTATCAGCCAAATTGATAAATAAAGTATAATGCCCCGCTTCGCTTTCCATAAATCTGCGATAGAATGTTTTCATATAATCATCCTTCAATCCTTCGCTCAGTCGCTTGAAACGCTCACAACTCCTGGCTTCTATCAAAGCCATCGTAAGCAGGTGATCCAGGAATCTTTCTTCCGGGCTGCCACCTTTTTTTTGAAATTCAAGAAGCTTATTTACGTAGATATCTTTTCTTTGTTTGCCCAATGGCAGATTGCGTTTGTGCATTTCCGTTAGCACCTGGCGAAAATGTCCCCATTCTTCTGTCACAATCGGCATAAGTTCGGTAACCAAGTTTTCTTTATCGCTGTATCTTGAAATAAGCGAGATGCAACTGGTGGCCGCTTTTTGTTCGCACCATGCATGATCAGTCAGGATGGCTTCCAGTGAAATAGAAGCCAGGTCTATCCATCGGGGATCGGTCACCAGTTTTAATCCCAGTATGTTTTTAGTGTTTTGTGATAAATTTTCCATCATTCAAAAATAGACAATTCAATAATTGACATCTACCTTCCGGCTAAATAATTAATTTTACCCCATGCACGATCAATTTTTGGATAAAAAACTTTTGGATAGAGAAGAAAACCATTCGTTACGATCATTATCTTTAAAAGAAGAAGAGATGATTGATTTTTGCAGCAATGATTATTTAGGCATTGTAAAAAACAAGCTAATTGAAAAATCATTGTCTGCAGTGCTATCGCATGGGAGCACGGGCTCGCGACTGCTTTCAGGCAATTATAAACTCATAGAAGAAACAGAGAGCCAGCTCGCTGAATTTCATGAGGCAGAGACAGGATTAATTTTTAATTCGGGTTACGACGCCAACACTGGCCTGTTAAGTTGTGTTCCTCAAAAAGATGATACTATCATTTACGACAAGCTTAGTCATGCTTCTCTTCGTGATGGCGTCAGGCTTTCGTTTGCTTCTGCATTTTCATTTTTACATAATGACATGACTGACCTGGAAAAAAAATTGAAAGCAGTTCAGAACGATCATCAAAAATTTGTGGTTACGGAAAGCGTTTTTTCAATGGATGGGGACATTGCGCTGTTAAAAAAAATAAGTGCTTTGTGCGAAAAATACAATGCTGCCCTGATTGTGGATGAAGCACACGCCACAGGTGTTATTGGTTCGAATGGAGAAGGCGTTGTCCAGGAGTTGGATTTGCAGGAAAATATTTTTGCGCGCATTCATACTTTTGGAAAAGCCTGCGGAACTCATGGTGCCATTATTTTGGGATCAGCGAAACTGAAAAAATATCTTATTAATTTTTCACGACAGTTTATTTACAGTACTTCATTACCACCGGCTTCTGTGGAAGCTATTTCGCTGGCGTATAAACTATTTCCTTCGATGCAGGAGGAAAGAGAACATTTGTCCACACTCATCAAAGCCTTTCAAAATGCCTCCTCGAAATTTAAAATTCTAAAAAGTGAAACGCCCATCCAGGCGGTGATCGTCCCTGGCAATGAAGAGGTGAAAGCTATAGCGAAAAAATGTCGCGAACAAAATTTAGATATCCGTCCAATCTTATATCCAACGGTACCAAAAGGGGAGGAGAGGTTGAGAATCGTATTGCATTCTTTTAATACTAAGGAGGAAGTAAACTCGCTTTTGAAGGTACTGGCCTGATTTCAACAAAATAAAAATCAGTTAATATGTTCGTTTACTGCCAGATTTTAACCTTCACAACTTTTTCATAAAACTTAGCAAGGATTTTGCATAGTAGGGGTATCATTTTAATTTGCAATTAAACTTTATGAAAAATATCTTTCTTACTTTATTTTCTTTTTTCTTTTTTACCATTGCCTCTGCACAATTGAAGACGGAAGTGAAATGTCCGGATATCAATGTGGATATTTTGTATGGATACGTAAATCATAGTCTTACTCCCACTGCTAACATTGATCAAATTAAAAGCCAGCTTCCTTGTTTTACAAGTTTTGAAACAGATATCAGATCCAAATGTGGATCATCGGTTTTTTATAAAGACCAGGACATTTATTTTTATGCTTCCAGGAATTATATTGAAATAGGTCCTCATTTTAAAGGGAAACTGAGCATTCCTCTTATGGGTGCTGCCAGGGGAAGTTTGTTTAAAGTCTTTGGCGATCCTCAAATAAAGCAGACAGCCTGGGATGCTTTTAAAACATCGTATGGGATCATTATTCTTTACTATGACAAAGAAAATAAAGTGGATAAGATACAGTTGAGCACCAAATCAACTTCTACAATTCAGCTTTGTGAAGAATAATTTTTAAATGGAGTGACACCCTTCTGAAAGAGGTAATGTTTTGAAATTGTTTGGTAATGCAACGAAATCAATTTTTAGATTGTCATACCTGAAATAATACCACTTTATGAAGAATTATTTTATTTCGTTACTTTTAATTTTTCCTGGAATATTTTTCTTTTCAAGTTGTAGAAAGTATCCTTTAAAATCCACAAATGATAATGCCGTTTCGCTTTACAATTGTTCGAAAACAACTGTTACTTCGTATATATGCTTTGACTCTTTGCTAACAGACAGCCGCTGCCCATCGGGAGGAGAATGTGTCTGGCAAGGAACAGCAATCATACAAGTTACCTTTCATGAGAATGGAAATTCACATACTTTCAAAATGTCCCTGCAGGGATTTCCTTCCTTAGGCCACCCAAGTGACACAAGCATTAATGGGCATATGATCGTCTTTACTGATCTTAAGCCTTACCCCGCCCTTAATATACCGGCTCCAAATGTTAAGGACATTAAAGCCACTTTTAGCATTTTGCATTAGAGTGTAAGAAAGCTGGCT
Organism: Ginsengibacter sp.; assembly: GCA_039935135.1. Taxonomy (GTDB): domain Bacteria; phylum Bacteroidota; class Bacteroidia; order Chitinophagales; family Chitinophagaceae; genus Ginsengibacter. The sequence continues at coordinate 9,780 of JBDTKU010000142.1, forward strand.
TTTCTGCCAGGGTTCAAAATGATAAAATGAAAATGAAGCCTTTTGTCTCGCTAAAATTTCTTTACGCTAACCATCTGAAATAAAATAACTACGAATTTGTGTTTTTTTATTTCCCCACTTTCAAAACCTGGAAAGTGCCAGCTTTCATCTTGCGTCTTGCCTGAGGATTTTGAGGATCTGTGGGTTCGAATTCGGCAGTTGGTAAAAATAAATTCCCTGTTTTTTTATCAATTGTAATCGTTCTTGCTCCGGGTTTTGTGGTGATCGTTCCGAGATCTTCAAATTCGTCAACCGATTTTTCTTTATAAGCAGCTATGGTGCCTGATCTTCCATCAGGAGCAAAAATAATTTTCTTATTTTCATCAAAAGCAGCGCCATCAACTCCTTTTCCCATAGGAAGTTTTGCGACAATTTTCCCATTAGTAGCATCCATTACGATTAGAAGTTTACTGTCTGAACAGGTGGAAAATAACCGGTTAGATTTTTTGTCAATCGCCAATCCTGACGGGCCTTCACCGGGCGCTAAAGGCCAGCGGGCAATCACCTTGAATGTCTTTAAATCCACCACAGCTACCTCACTTTTGTCTTCCAGGTTTACAAATAATTTTCCTTTGCCGTCTGAAACTCCTTCTTCAGGTTTTCCATCCAATTCAACAGTATGAATCACTGTATTTTTTTCAGGATTAATGAAAGAAAGACTTTTGCCGTGGCCATTATTAGTAATTATTGTTTTGGTAAATGGCTCATACATAATTGCATCAGGATTTTCTCCTGTAGCTACTTGTGTAATAACTGCATTCGTCTTCAGATCGAACACTGTTACGTTATTTAGACTGCCGTTGCTGGTAAATCCATGCCCCAACTTGTTATCAAAAGCAATCCCGTGAACGCCGGTAGTATTCGGTATCACACCTACAGAATTTCCTGTATTTTCATCAAGAATATTCACCTGTGTGCCATGGGATACATAAACTCTTTTGTCATTAACAGCGATATAATCCCAACCTCCGGGACTCGAGATGTGAAATGTTTTTACCACTTTATAATCTGTTATATTTTGGGCTTTCGTTGTGTTTTGAAACAGCACAAAAACAACAAACGACAAAAGAAGTTTTACTCGCATGATAATATTTTTTTGCAATCTGAAGGATGATTCTGTGGAAAATCTGTAGTGAAAATTGAAACTCTTGTAATAGTCTTAAATTATAAATCTTAGGTGCATTCACTGAAAATAGAGTATTGACAGTAAACAAAGAAATATCACGGATTTATATTTAAAAAAGACACACGTCAGGCATTAAATATTTATGCTTATTTCTTGCAACGAGTCAAAAACAGTTTTTAGGTTTGTTTTGATGCAATAAAGGATGTGCTGCGATCATGGCTCATGGATATTAAATACATTTTGTTTTAAGCATTTACCACAGGAATATTGTCTTAAATTCGCATAATGAACGTTCAGGAAATCATAACTATTGATAACGACATTTTAGGTGGCCAACCCGTCTTCAAAGGCACTCGTGTTCCTGTTGAAAGCTTGTTTGATCATTTAGAAGCTGGCGTTTCACTTGATGAATTTTTAGACGACTTCCCCTCGGTTTCAAAAGTGCAGGCAATAGCGTTGCTAAATATCGCAAATAAACTTTTAACATCTAAAAATGTAGCTCATTTATATGAGATTGTTACTTGATGAAAATTTACCAAAACGACTCAAAGAAAACTTTACTGGACATGAAGTTTTTACAATTCGCGACAAACAGTGGAACGGCATCAAAAACGGCGATCTGCTAAAACTTTTGATAGACAATTCTTTTGACGCTTTGCTGAACTTTGACAAGAATTTGCAGTACCAACAAAATTTTTTAAAATATTCAATAACAGTTTTTGTATTGACGGCTAAAATTAATCAATACATGGAATTGACAAAACTTATCCCGAAAATAGAAGAATACTTAAGCATGAAGCAAATGCCAATTGGGCCGGTGATCATTTCGGGTTACTAAAGTTTGTACTAATAAGAAGTGATCATCGACCGGTTTTTTGCAGTAAACAAAGAAATATTGCTGATTTCTATTTTTTCACCAATTGTTGAAAATCCCGACAGAGCGGGACGTATGGGAGTTCTTCAACATTTCTTCAGAATCATTTCGTACTTTTTCCCAAATTTAAACATTTGAAAATTCTTATAGTAGAAGATGAGATGGCGCTAAGCGAAAGCATTGCAGAATATTTGTCGAAGCAGGAATA
>JBDTKU010000143.1:0-6366 GCA_039935135.1 Ginsengibacter sp.
AGCCCGATCATTCCGCCTAATATACAAATGATAGCAGATTCTAAAAGAAACTCAGAAAGAATACTTCTCCTTTTTGCACCAATGGCTTTCTTTAAACCAATAATTGGTGTGCGTTCTTTTACTGTTACGAACATAATATTGGCAATTCCAAATGCGCCAACAATAAGGCTTAAAATGCCAATAGCCCAGCCACCAATATTAATGTTAGCAAATACGGAACTTACCCTTTCACTCGCACCGGAGATTTGGTTTATTGAAAAATTATCATCTTGTTTGGGACTTAACTTCCTTATGGATCTCATTACGCCTTCAAGGTCATCTGCCAATGCCTGGGAACTTATGTTATCCTTACCGGTTACAATAATCCTTGGTGAACTGTTTTTTACATTGGCCAGGTTTCTTGCAAAAAGAAAAGGCAGAAAAATACTTTGATCAAAATCCATACCTGTCATTGATTGTCCTGTTTTTTCTATTACACCAATAATTATCGCTTTATGCTTTGATACATTTACCTCTTTGCCGATAGCGAGAGATGGACTTCCAAACAAGCTTTCTGCATTAGTGTAGCCCATAACTACCACCGCATTTCCATTCGCAAATTCTGCATTTGAAATAAATCGCCCGTATTGAATGGTAACCGGCTGGATGTCATTTTCCTCTTCTGTAATTCCATACATTTGAACACCCTCCAGCGCCACACTTTTGTGTTCAACATTTAGTGGTTTGCTTATCAAAAAAGCCACATTTTTTGCGAGTGAACTTCTCTCTTTTATTAGTTTCACTTCGTCAAAAGCAGGTTCAGGACGGTTTACAAATTTCCACCAGGGATAATCAGGGCCATTATGAAAATACTCCCATTTGTCAATGTAAATCGTATTGGAACCGAGGCTGTTAATTTGATTCTGAATATTAGTCTTTAGGCTGTTGACCGTGGCCAAAACTCCTATAATGCAAAAGATTCCAAATGAAATCCCAACCAGGGAAAGTGATGTGCGCAGTTTATTTATCATTAATTCCTGCATGGTCAGCCGGAAAGAACTTGAAAGAATATTGAGTGTTTTGCGCATGGTTACAAATGTAATATTTAGATAACTTCTTCAAATAAAAATATGCTGAAAGGTAAAAATGGAATGTGAAATGAATTGGCCACTTAGCGGTTAATCCGAATCGATTTCGGTAATTTGCAATTTTTTAAAATATAACTTTTGACAACTGCGAAAGAAAATCTGAGGCTTCAGAAAATTTTGGTTCTCGCCGCGATAACATTATTTATTGTGAAGCTGATTGCATGGTTTATTACAGGCTCTCTCGCTATTCTTACAGATGCCCTGGAAAGTATTGTGAATATAGTCGCTGGCTTTTTGGGATTGTACAGTTTAAATTTAGCTTCAAAACCAAAAGACGCTGATCATCCATACGGCCATGGTAAAGTAGAATTTCTTTCGGCAGGCGTGGAAGGGAGTCTTGTTATTATTGCAGGCTTTTATATAATTTATGAAGCAGTTCAAAGTCTTTTTTATCCCCACCTGATCCAAAAATTAAATACAGGTATTATCTTAATATCGATTACGGCAGTAATTAATTTTATTATCGGAAGATTGTGTATCAAAACTGGCAGAAAAAACAAGTCCTTACAGTTGATCGCGGGAGGAAGACATTTGGTAACTGATACCTTTTCTACAGTGTCTATATTGGTTGGACTTTTAATTATTTATTTTACGGGATATGTTTTTATCGATACAGTGATTGCCTTTTTAGTGGCCAGTTTTATCATTTATACCGGTTATAAAATTGTGAGGGTATCCGTAGCTGGAATTATGGATGAAGCCGATGATCAATTATTAAAGGATATCGTGGATCTTCTTAATAAAAACCGGATAGAAAACTGGATTGATCTCCATAATACCCGTATCATAAAATATGGAAGCACGTTGCATTGTGATTGCCATCTTACGGTTCCGTGGTATTTGACAGTGAGAGAAGCGCATGCTGAAATAGAAGCTCTTTCCGAATTGATAAAGAACGAGTTTGGGGAAGCCGTGGAATTATTTGTCCATTCTGATGCATGTCGCGATTTTTCCTGTAAAATTTGTTCAAAGCAAAACTGTATGGTTCGTAAACATGATTTTGAAAAAAGAATTACGTGGACTATTAAAAATATTTCAAATGATGCGCGGCATACTATCAATACAACCTGATAACAAAGCCCTCTTAAAAAAATATCCCTTCATAGACATGAAGGGACTCCAAAATTCAAAAACTGATTATCCATTAAGATCTTTTACCTTTCTTTGGTTAAAAGCGTTGGCCTTTAACCCGTCTTTGGGTTTATTATTTAATAGTTCAATTTTTCATGTAAGTTGTAAATGGATACAGTACGGCTGAATAGTGGCATTTAGGTTTTAAAATATAGGTTAGCAACGGATTACGGAAATTAAAACGTTACCCTCGTTTAAATATTTTATGAATACCAAAAATTGAGTAGAAGTGCCCACGGTTTCGTAAAAAGCACAGAAAAAATACGAGTGTTTTATTCCGGAATTTTAAAATTGGGCTCATTTGAAAAGCAGCGCAACACCAAATGCCGCCGTCGCTGCTGCTGCACCAATCAGCATTACTTTTAAAGCGCCGGATAAAACGGGCACCCCGGTGATCTTGCTTTTGAAATACCCGAAAACAAAAAGGCAGATAAGGGTAGCAACTACTGAAAATTTTAAAGCCTCGCGTGAATCTGCAATAAAAAAATAAGGGCTCAAAGGAATAATTCCTCCAACTGCATAAGATAATCCGATGTTCAACGCACTTTTGGTAGCGCGTCGTGGATCAGGCTGGTCAAGGCCCAGCTCAAACTTCATCATAAACTCCACCCATTGTTTTTTATCCTTTGCAATTTCTTCTGTGGCTTTCAACTGTATCTCTTCACTTAGACCCAGGTTTTTAAAAAAATCACGAACTTCTTTTTTTTCCATTTCCGGAATTCTTTCCACTTCTTCATATTCTCTTTTGAGTTCGCTGTTGTAGTGATCGGTTTCAGTTTTTCCGGCGAGATAACCACCTAATCCCATGGCAATACTACCGGCAACAATTTCTGCTATTCCTGCAATCACAATGATAGAACTGCTGGCTACTGCGCCCGTAAGCCCTGCGGCCAAAGCAAAAGGAACCGTAAGCCCATCGCTCATCCCTATGACTACATCCCTTAAAAAGTCAGAGCTTTCCAAATGCTCCTCTTTGTGTTGATCCTTATCGTGCATTTATAGTGAATTAGTTTATTTGGTTTAGATGGATTAAGTGGGTTATATGATTTTTAATTCAAAGGATTTAGGAAATAGAAGTCTGCAATTTAATAATCAATAATTAATTCTTCGCATTCAGCCTTCAGCCCTTAGCCTTTAGCTATTAGCTTTTAGCTTCCAAAGCTTATTTTATAAATCACTCCATTGTAATCATCGCTTACCAACAGGGAACCATCTTTCAAAAAGGCAACATCCACCGGACGGCCGTTCACCTCTTTTTCATTCTGCAACCAGCCATAGGCAAAAGGTACAGGTTCCATTGGGTTTCCATTGGCATCCATTTTTACCACCGCCACACGGTAGCCAATCGGGATTGATCGGTTCCAACTTCCATGCTCAGCAATAAAGATGGCGTTCTTATATTCCGGAGGAAATTTATTATCCTTATTAAATGCCATCCCCAGGGAGGCCACGTGAGCGCCTAACAATTTTACAGGTGGCGTAAAATCTGAGCAGTTTTTTTGTTTACCAAATTCAGGATCAGGAATGTTTCCCTGGTGGCAATAGGGGAAACCAAAATTCATTCCTTGCTTTGCGGCTTTATTTAATTCATCATTCGGAATATTATCACCCATATTATCCCGCCCATTATCTGTGAACCACATTTCTTTTGTATCAGGGTTCCAATCAAATCCAACTGTATTTCTTACGCCACTTGCAAAAATTTCAAAACCTGTTCCGTCAGGGTTGATGCGGCAAATGCTGCCATAGTAAGGTTTTGAAGGAAGACAAACATTGCACGGAGCTCCTACGCCAACATACAGTTTATTATCGGGCCCGAAAGAAATGTATCTCAATCCGTGATGAGCGTCAGAAGGAAATTGATCATAAACAATAGAAGGTTTTGGAGGATCAGAAAGATGGGATTCAATATTTTCCATTTTATAAATCGTAGAACTGGCACCAATATAAAGACTTCCATCCCTGAACGCTACGCCACTCGCTGAACGAAGCCCGCTGGCTATCTGATATACACTGTCTGCTTTTCCATCATTATTTTTATCAGGAATAGCAAATACTTTGTCGTTTCGTGTGCCTGCGAAAACAGTTCCCGAAGAAGAAACACAGATACTCCTGGCATCAGGAACTTCCGCATATACACTAATTGTAAAACCTTCCGGCAATTGTATTTTATCTAATTTATACTTTTTAAAAAGTGCGTTATTTGTTGGTTCACTGTTGTTGAGGGACGTTTTGGAATTGTTATCTTTATTATTACAACTACCGATAAAAATAGACAGGATTACGATTGCAAAAGAAAATGTCAATTTTTTAGCAGGACTCATAAATATTTTTTAATCAATGAAAAGGTTGCCAAATCATCTACAATTAACCCGCCAATTTTACCAATAAATCTGGCAGAAGGAAAAGAAATATATATTCAAAATTCTTTCTTTATGAATTTGTAACAGAAACAGTGAACGAACTGTCTGATAGCAGGCAGGGAAATAACAGCGGTTTTTATTTTGCAATTTTAGTCGTCTAAAAGCCTGGCAATAAAAAGTAGTTCATTCTTTTTATATATCTGTGACGGATCTGTAAAACATTTGCTGAATTCTTCCAAAAGATGTTGAATGATTCTTTTGCCTTTAAGAGGTTTAAAGTAGGAAGGAACGGACGGCACAGAGATTCTTTTGAAATAACTTTCCACATCTTTGTGCGAATATACCTGGCCGTTTAGCGGATCTATATAAAAATTAATTTTTTCTGTTTGTTGTTTGGCAGGGTTGGGAAACTGGTAATCAATATCGAAATATCCGAGAATGAATTGTTTTGGAATATTGATCGCCTTTGCAGGGATATCCAGTAATTCACAAAGTATCAAATAAAGAATTCCGTTGGTGATGGAATTTCCCCTTTTATTTTCTATCAACTTCGTAATTAGAAAATCTTCTTTGACATCATAACTTACTTCATTTCCCTTCAGTTTATAATAACTATACAAAATGCCGGAAATCACATTTACCTGTTCCAGGGGCGTAAGATAGCTGTTAAGTTCAAGCCAGATATTCCTTCTTATTTTTTCAATTTCCTGCAAAGCAGACGTGGCGACCAATTCTGGATTAGAATATTTGGCCACCAGCAAAGAGCCATGAAGCAATTCGCAGTTCCCGTTTTTCCATTCCGTAAATTCCTCTACCAGGTCCCTGAAATGTAATTTATGAATGATCAGTTCAATACGTCCCTGCACGTTTTCATCAGGGCTATTTTCCCATAAATTTTCAAGATTGGGAATGATAGCGCGACCATGAGAGATGATACGATCCGTTACAGTGCTGAAAACCTCATCATCAGGATCATCTATCAAATGAAAAAGGGCTGATATTTCTTTGTTTTCAAGCATAGTAAAGGTTGTAATTCAATATTCGTAGTAAAGTTAAAAAACTTTTGAAGACGGCCAACAAGTGCCACTTTAAAAGGGTTTAATCAACTTTTTTTTATTTTCTGATTTTTAGTGAAAGGCAAAAGAATACTTACTATAGGCATTCCTTGTAAAGGCCTTACATAAAATTATGGATATTAAAATAACAGGCTGATATTTAAGAAAACGCCAGAGATAACAAACTAATTCCCCATCAGGCTTTCCTCAAATTTTGGTTAAAAATAGCATTTCCTGTTGAATAAATAGTTTGTGAATTACATATAATTTTCGATTATGTATTCCTGTTCCAGGTAATTTTTTAGGTTAAAGCCATGCAGTAAACCAACAAATTCAATTGATTTTTATTTTGAAGAATCTACCGTTTTTTAAATGATCGAAAAATATTCGGCTTTTTAAATATTTACATTTGCTAAAGAGAAAATCCAAAAAATGGGAAATAAAATCGCATTAATTACAGGCGGCAGCCGGGGGCTGGGAAAGGAAATGGCTTACCGGCTTGCAGAAAAAGGACACCATATTGTGATCACCTATTTGAGCAAAAAAGATGATGGCTTCGCGTACAGCGTTAGGCAGGGTAGGGCTTCCGGAAGATGTTGGCGGAGTGGTTGCTTTCCTTTGCAGTGAAGATGCCCGGTGGATCAATGGACAGAGAATTGAGGTTTCGGGTGGAATGAATTTGTAATCTCA
>JBDTKU010000144.1:0-11219 GCA_039935135.1 Ginsengibacter sp.
ATTTGAAACCTTGCAACAAGCAAAGAAGAGAGAGTTAGCTATCAAAAAAATGAAATCAAGAAAATATATTGAAAGTCTGTTTTGATAGCTCAGTTGGTAGAGCATCCCGGATCACACAGCCCACCAAACATTTCATGAAAATCCCCTCCTCAAATTATTTATGTATGAACAATGGCAATCATCGCCTTAATAAATGACCATAAAATCGTCTGTAATTCTTTAAGCGTATCAGGCTTTACGATTAAACAGTAAAGGCACAAATAACCCGATTTTCTATTTTAAACCTTTATAAATAATTAATTTTCCATCTTCCTTCCTTCTCTCCTATTTTTGTTGAAAATGAAAATAAATGTTTGAAAATAAAATTATAGTGATAACCGGTGGGACAGATGGGATAGGAAAAGCGCTTGTAAAAGAATTTTTAAATAAAGGAACCAAAGTGGCTACGTGTTCGCGGACCCCGGAAAAATTAGATACTTTAAAAACAGAATTTGCCGGAAAACCTTTGTTTACTATGGTGGCCGATGTGAGCAAAGAAGAAGATTGCAAAAATTTTATTAAAAAAACGATAGATGAATTTAAGGGTATCGATGTATTGATCAATAACGCCGGTATTTCTATGAGGGCGCTTTTTAAAGATACAGACCTTTCCACGCTAAAAAAAGTGATGGATATTAATTTTTGGGGAACGGTATATTGTACCAAATTTGCGTTGGATTCTATCATTGAAAGAAAAGGAAGTATCGTAGGAATCGCTTCCATAGCGGGCCACAGAGGTTTGCCGGGAAGAAGTGGTTATAGTGCGAGCAAGGCCGCTGTTATCAGGTGGATGGAAACCATAAGGACTGAATTGTTGGACACGGGTGTCAATGTGATGTGGGTATCACCCGGCTTTACCGCCTCCAATACAAGATATGCTGCATTGGGCGAGAATGGAGAACCGGTAAAAGAATCCAAATTAGATGAGGGAAAAATTATGACGGCGGAGGAATGTGCTGGCCATATTGTAAAAGCAATCGAAAAAAGAAAACGTACTCTTGTTTTAACCTTCACGGGGAAAGAGGCCATCTTTATGAATAAATTCTTTCCGGACCTTGCCGATAGAATAATCAGAAAAATGTATTTCAAAGACGGAAAGATGGTAAAATAAAATCAAGGTATTAAAATTGTTTATTTAGATTAGGCAATAAATATCTTTTGGAATAAAAGATATTCCGATATAAAAGAGAAAAGATCAATACAAATTTGAATGGCTTTAATTACACTAACATCAGATATCGGGCGACAGGATTTTTTAACCGGTGCGGTAAAAGGACAATTATTAAAGGTGAATGCGGACTTTAGGATCTTCGATATCTCGCACGAGCTTTCACCGTTTAATTATCCGCAGGCAGCTTACGTTTGCCGCAATGCTATACGGAATTTCCCTCCGGGAACATTTCACATTGTAATGGTAAACCTGTTTGATAAAAACAAGAATCATTTATTATTAATAGAACATAACGGCCAATTTATTGGGTGTGCAGACAATGGTTTAATCACCATGATCCTGGAAGAAACACCTGAAAAAATTGTAGCACTTCCGTTTGATAATTCCAAACAGAAAAATACTTTAAACTGCGCGAGCGTTTTTGGGAAAGCCTACCAGGAAATACTTAATGGGAAAAAGGTAGAAGAATGCGGTGATCCTGAAGTTTCAATTGAAGTTAAAAATCCATTAAGGCCTTTGCGGGGAGAAAAATATATAGAAGGGCAAATTATTTTCATTGACAATTTTGAAAATGTAATTATTAATATTACCAAAGAGGAATTTGAAGAACAAAGGCGTGGCAGAAGTTTTAAAATTGTTTTTAAAAGAGATGAAATAATTGAGAAAATCAGCGAAACTTATGCTGACGTTCACGAGAGCGAAAAACTGGCTCTATTTAATTCGGCCAATTACCTTGAAATAGCCATCAATAAAGGGAATGCAGCGGGTCTTTTCGGACTGGAAGGCTATACAGAAAAAGTAAATATGCAAACTCAATACATGCAAAACAGGTTGCTATACCAGACTGTGAAAATTTATTTTGATTAACTTTTCAATTGCACAGATTTGGGAGTTTTAATAAAAATCTGAATTAAATATCCAAGAATAATTACCAGTATGGCACCAATTACATTCAGCCAAAGAAAAGATATCACATCAGAAATGTAAATTAAGATGACGAAAACCTCCGCGACCAAAGCGGCATAAAAAAGTGCATTCGCTTTTATTTGTTTAAACCAAAAAGCAATTAAAAATATTCCTAGAATTACGCCATAAAACAAGGAGCCTAAAATATTCACTGTTTCAATTAAACTGTTGCCGAGATTGCTTGCAAATTCTGCTACCAAAATGCAAAATATTCCCCACAAAAAAGTATAAAACCTGGATACGCGGTAATCCTGTCGCTCGGTAAGATTTTTATTAAATAATCTTTTATGAATGTCCACGACCGTACACGAAGAAAGTGCATTCAGCGCCGCCGCAATGCTTCCCCATGCTGCCAGGAAGATAACGGCAATTAATAAACCTACTAATCCTTTGGGCAAATAATCTATAACAAAATGAAGAAAAATATAATTGGTGTCATTTATATCCTCATTGGGCAAAGCTTTAGATAAAACAGCTTTATATTCACCTTTAATTTTGTCTTTCTGCGTATTGTCTGTTGGTGAAACTAAGTCATACTGATTTTCAAGATTTACTAAATCATTTTTATAACTTGTTTCTTTTGCACGCTGCACCTGGGTTTCATTGAAATAAACCGGTGCTTTATGATATTGATAAAAGGAAAAAACTAAAACACCCACCAAAAGAATTAAAAACTGCATTGGCACTTTTACAATTCCATTTAATAACAATCCTATTTTTCCCTGCTTATTATTTTTTGCTGTTAGATAGCGCCCCACCTGGCTTTGATCCGTTCCAAAATAAGAAAGTGCCAAAAAAAATCCCCCGATAATACCACTCCATATATTGTACTTGTCTTTCCAGTCAAATCCGTTTGCGGTCGCCCCTGAAGTGATAATATTCATCTTTCCATTCTTTCCGCCGATATGCAAAGCATCCAAAAATCCTACGTTTTCCGGCATTAAATGCACTACCAAATATCCAGCGATTGCCATCCCGATAATCACAATAAGTAGTTGCAATTTTTGAGTGTGAGCAACTGCCCTCGCCCCTCCACTTACGGTATAAATGATGAGCATGCCTCCCATGATGATGTTCGTATAATAAATATTCCAGCCGAGCAAAGAGCTTAAGATTAAGGAAGGCGCATAAATACTGATTCCAGTTGACAGTCCTCTTGAAATTTGAAAAAGAAAAGAAGTAAGGGTTCTCGTTTTCAGGTCAAAACGTTTTTCTAAAAATTCATAAGCGGTATAAACTTTTAATCTATTAAATACAGGCACAAAAACAATGCAAATCACAATCATCGCCAAAGGCAATCCGAAATAATATTGAACAAACCGCATTCCATCCGTAAAAGCCTGCCCCGGCGCGCTTATAAAAGTGATAGCGCTTGCCTGCGTTCCCATAATGCTTAGCAACACGAGATACCACGGCATATCCCTGTTGCTCAAAAAATAGCCGTCCAGGTTTTTAGTGGACTTGCTTTTATAAACGCCATACATTATAATAGAGGTAAGGGTTACAACAAGCACTATCCAATCCTGGTAACTCATATCGATATCTTTTAAAGATTGATTTTACAACAAGAAACATTTGTGTTGGGCAACAGTAAACCAACAAAAAAGGCAGATTTTAATCTTCTGTTATTGGCGTAATTTCCTGGTGAAAAAAATTTGATCAAAACAAAATACTATTTTAAATAATTGGTGATGAAATAATAAAATAATATCTGCAATATCAAAAAAATAAATACGCCCAGGTACCATCTATTCCAATATTTTTTTTCTAACCTGTCCAAATTTTTTAATTTTTTACTTTTTGTTTAAAATCTATTTTGCTTTTGGCTTTGCTATCAAATTGGCAAACAACCGGAAGGCGCCGGGAACTCCCGCAGGCAATTCCCTGAAGAAAACCAAACCGGAATACACAAATCTTCCTTTACCATAATCCGTATAAATAAGACTTCCTTCTGCTGGCTGCGCATTTGCATCATGCATTTCAAAAAGGGTTTTATAATTTTTCTCATAATTGGCTGCCTGGTACGTGCTCCTTTCCTGTATCCAGTTTTCAAAATCTTTTGGATTGATTTTGTTGGGATAATTCATTAAAACATTTCCAGGATGTATAAATCTAACATCTGCATTCTCATCGGTCACCCTTGTTCTTGTAATCGTAAAAGGATAAGGACCGATCTTCGCTTTCAGCGGGCCAATATTGTTATTGGTATTATATTGAACCAACAACACTCCTCCTTCTTTTACATAATTCATCAACGTGTTGTAAGAATCGTTTAACCATTGGTAAATATTATAAGCACGCACGCCCGTTACAATTGCATCGAATTGTTTCAGATTAGCTGCCGTTATATCTTTTTGAGAAAGCATCGTTACTTCATATCCCATCTTCTTCAGTGCGTCGGGCACTTTATCACCAGCTCCGGGAATATAGCCAATCTTTTTACCTGATGTTTTCAGATCAATTGAAACCAGTTTGGTTTCTGCCTTTTTGAAATAAATTATGTTAGGAATATGCGGATATTCTATTATTGTTTTATAAGAATCGTAATTCTGTTTACCATCAGAGGCCGTCCAGTCAATGAGTTCTGTGTTTTTTGCTTGAGGATTCTTTATTGAATAAAATGAATCTTCCCCGGATTTTGTTTTAACAACATTTGCTGAATGATTCTCTTTCAACTTAAAACTAATTTCGGAAGGACTGTTTTTTAAAGTCTTTACTTTAATGTTAACAGGCTTGTCGTTGATAGCCAACGCCAATTCAGGAGTTGATTCAACTTCTATTTTGGGAATAATAAAAAGAGGTTCAAAAGTTTCGCCCTTTACCGGATCACTCGATTTGTACTGGATAGGAATTGTGTAAGATAATTCCTGCCCGTCAATAGATAAATTTACATTAATGGATTGCGGATCATTTTGTGGCTTGCCAATCAGAGTTTGATCTGAAACATTGTAAGAGCCTTTGTTCATAGGTTCTACCAGCCAATAAGGTTGAGAAATGGCAGCATCAGAAGGAATTAAAAAAGTTATTAAGTGTGAAACGTTTTCATCTACCGGCAATTGATCATCAAAAGAAAACTTTTTGTCACGGACAAGAATAGACGAAATTTTTACATTTCCACCGAGGCGATTGTCGGCTACAAAACTTACCTGCAGCGAATCTGCCTGGACGGCAAACATGGTACTGGTAGTTGCTTCCATATAAAGCCCTATGCACTCTTTCATTATTTGTTTTACCTGTTCCAATTTTTGATCGCGCCAATATCCTTCAGGAGAATTTTCTAATGTTTTATAAATACTCAAAAGTTGTGGCAAGGAGTTTTGTGGTTGTGGGAAAGAATAATCATTTATTAATTTTTGCACTTCCGCTTCCATCGATGGATCGTTCACTCTGTGCCAGGTGGCATCTACTCCATCCATTAAAGTTGTTTTTGGTGCAGAACCTTTTATTGTTTTAAAATACTCCAATTGAGACCCACGGGAAGAGGCCACTCCAAAGCCTTGTGTCTTATGCTGGCTGCGGCTTTTAGCCGCTATTTCTCCATAGCTTTGACCAAGCAGTGGATTGTAGCCGCCTACATCTATTTTAAACTGGTCAGGGCTTTCCGTATTGACACTTCCAAAATTAAAGGTGTTCCATAAAAGCCTTTTTGCCTGCCATGGTTTCACGCCATCTTTAAACTGTTCAGGAAATTTTGTGGGGTCGGCTGCAGCTTCAAATGCTTCCCCGGCTAAAATAGCGGAGGCGGTATGGTGACCATGGCCTCCTTCGCCAGTTGTCGGGAATCGGGTGATTATTATATCAGGTTGAAATTTGCGGATTACCCAAACCACATCTGATAATATTTTTTGTTCGTTCCAGAATTGAAAAGTTTCTACCGGGCTTGTTGTATAACCAAAATCAAAAGCTCGTGTAAAAAACTGTTCAGCCCCATCTATTCTTCTTGCTGACAAAAGTTCTTGCGTTCTTATCAATCCCAGCAAACTACCCTGTTCATCACCAATTAAATTTTGTCCGCCATCTCCCCTCGTCATGCTCAGGTAAGCGGTTCTATATAATTTTTGATTAGCGAGGTAAGCCAGCAGCCTCGTGTTTTCATCATCAGGATGGGCCGCAACGTACAATACCGATCCCAGCACACTTAGTTTTTTTATTTGCTGAAAGATCTGGTCTGAATTATAAGATTTTGGAGCCTGCGAAAATGCAATGTGAGAAAATGAAATTAAAACAAATAACAAAAAATATTTACGCATTTTTCAAATTTTTATTACACGAATGTAAGGCAATGAATAGGTTTGATACAAACCGTTCAACAAAAAATCACTTCTCTTTCAAGGGAAATAACAGTAAAGCAACAAAAAATTCATTTTCTTATTCAGAAGGAATAAGAAAAGAGTGCTTTCATAGTTCCGCGTTTTTTGCCAGGAACAGCAGCCTTTTCAACTTTTACTTCCGCTCCTTTTATATAAACCAAAATGATTAAAATAATTCTTCGCAATCTCTTTTCAAAAAACCAAAAATAAATTCAGCTAAATTCTTTTTAGCTAAATTTTGAACTCAGAATTGCAGGATACTTTTGTGATGTGTGAATAACAAGCTCTCCAAAAAGTGTATTGGCCCATGCAAACCATTTTCGCGTAAAGTTTGACGCATCATTTTTATTAAATGACTCATGCATAAATCCTGTGCCCGCATTAGAATGTTTTAAAGTCTGCAAACATTGCTTCACTTCCGCAGCATTATCACTCGTAAGGCCTCTCATAATAATACTCAAAGGCCAAATCATATCCATGCCGGCATGAGGGCCACCAACGCCTTCTCCGGCGCTTCCTTTAAAAAAGAATGGATTATTTTGGGAAAGAACAAATTTTCTTGTCTTTTGATAAAGTGGATCATTTCCCGGAACCGCGTTTAGGTATGGCAGTGATAATAAACTCGGAACATTTGCATCGTCCATCAGATTAAAACTTCCAAAACCATTTATTTCGTAACCATAAATTTCTTCAACCTGCGGCGAATGAATTATGGCATATTTTTTCAATTCGCTTTCAACTTCATTGGCGAGGGCTTTGCATTCATCCGAAAGATTTTTATTCCCTGAAATGGTATTTACCATTTCAGCAGCATCTCTTAAACTAACTACTGCAAAAAAATTAGAAGGAATTAAAAATGGAAAAATTGTGGCATCGTCACTGGGACGAAACATGGAACAGATCAATCCGACAGGTTTGACAGGATAGCCATAACCTCCCAACGGAACTCCATCAGTTGCCCATGCGGTAGTTCTTTGAAACGAATAAGGCCCTTCTCCCTCCTTCCTTTGTTGTTCTATAAAAGTCTTCAGGATCAATCCAATTGATTCTTCCCATTTTTTATCAAATGGTGTGGTATCACCCGTATCTTTCCAATATTGATGGGCTAATCTAACAGGATAACAAAGAGAATCTATTTCCCATTTTCTTTCATGAATCCCCGGTTTCATATCGGTTAAATCACTTTTCCATTCGCTGATTTTATTGGGATCCTTATAAAATGCATTGGCATATCGATCAAGGTGAATGCATTTTACCTGCCGGTTAATTACGCCGGCTATGAGCTGTTGCAAATGTTTGTCATTTTTGATCAACGGCAGATACGGCCAAACCTGCGCAGTACTATCGCGAAGCCACATGGCGTCTATATCCCCGGTGATTACATACGTGTCAGGCTTGCCGTCAATTATTTCAAAATCAACCGTGGTGTCTAATGTATTTGGGAAACAATTTTCGAATATCCATGCCAGTTCGGGATCAGCAATTTGCTTTTTTATTTTAACAATAGTAGCTTCCACTGCATCACTTGTAAATTTTCTTTCTGCGAGAGGAGGTCTTTTTGAAACAAAATCGTTTGGCGCTAAAGAAAAGGCTTTGGATTTTTGAAGCATTAAAGCGGTGGCTGCTATTCCTGTCGAATGTATAAACTGTCTTCTTGAGGTCATAACTCTAAATTTAAAAGACAGCAATTTAAATCAAATTTTCAGCTTATGAAGAAGGAGAAAAAATCAATCAATTTGCAGGCACTGAAACAGTGGGTCTTATCTTTTCATCAGATACTTTTTCATAGACCATCACTTTTACTGTCCAATCAGGTAAGGAATAAGTAATACCAATTTCTACTTTAAATAGTTCAAGATCATGATTAACAGCATCCAATTGCAAAATGCTGGAAGCGAATCCCCTGCTTTCATCAGGTGTATCATAGACGCCTTCCAGTTTGTAGGAAGTCTTATCATAAAACGTAAGTTTAAAACCATTCAATTGTTTATAATATTCTTTGTATTTTTCAACCGCTTCAGCATAATCTTCTGACTGAAACATAGTAGCCTCCCACGTGTAAGAATAGGGGTTGATATACTTTGTGATAGAAGTGGCGAGGGCACCCGCTGGTGAAACTTTACTTGTAAACTCAATGGTAGATTGGGTTGCAATAATTGTATCTCCTTTAATGTTATTAAAATTCTGATAATAATCGCGGGCTACTTGTTCAACAATTGGCTTTAATGTGTTTGAAGTTTTTTTTAAGGAAAGTCGTGGTTGGGCGAAAGCAGAAAATGCCTGGAAAACAAAAAGAGTAAAAATAATTTTTTTCATAAGAGTTTCATTTAAGGGTTTTCGTAAGTTTAAATTACCTAACGATAATAGTTCATAAATGTTATAGATTATAAAAAAAATAATCCACAACGTGTTAATATGAAAATCTAATTTGACCATAAATAAAAAAATGCCCCATTCCGGAGGCATTCTTTATATACAGTAAACCGATAAATATTGCAGATTCTTATTTTATTTAAAAATCATTTACATACCTAATAACTTATACATCTCATCCAATTTTGGAGATAGAATAATATCTGTTCTGCGATTTTTTGCTCTTCCTTCCGCGGTCGAATTAGTAGCCACAGGTTCATAATAGCTATGTCCTGAAGAGATAACCCTGGTAGGATCTACTTTGTAATTATTTACCAAAATACGAACGATTGCATTGGCGCGTGCAGAGCTCAAGTCCCAGTTATCCTGGTAACGGCCACGAATCGGGATGCTATCTGTATGGCCTTCAATATTTACAGCAACGTCGCTGTTCAGGTTAAGCACCGCGGCAAGTTTGGACAATGCGTCCACACCTTTAGGATTCACCACCGCGCTTCCGGATGGAAACAATAATTGTTCTGAAAGACTAACATAAACTTTACCATCCTTATTATAAACAGAAAGTTCATTTGAGTTAAATCCTTTTAACGCTTCTGTCATTTTATTCCTCAATTCTTCAGAAGCCTGTTTTTGCTGATTTAATAAGCTTTGTAATTGCTCTAATTTTTGTTTTTTCTGCTGAAGATCTTTTTGACTTTCAGATAATTTACTTTGTTGCTCAGCAGTTTGTTGTCCCAACTGGGTGTTTTGAGAACTTAACGCGGAATTTTTTGCATCAAGTTCGTCAATGTTTGCTTTAAGATCGTTTATGTTTTTTTGTAAGGTGGCCATTTGATCATTCAGAGAAGATACATTTTGATGTAATGAAGA
Source organism: Ginsengibacter sp. (assembly GCA_039935135.1). GTDB lineage: Bacteria > Bacteroidota > Bacteroidia > Chitinophagales > Chitinophagaceae > Ginsengibacter. The sequence continues at coordinate 9,730 of JBDTKU010000144.1, forward strand.
ATTGCGGTTGGCCAGGTCTGTACTGTCGGCTCTTAAGTTGGCTGTCTCTCTTTGTGATTGCTCTAAATATCTTTTAGCAACACAACTTGAAAAAAGAAAGGTACCAGCTAAAATTACTAAATATTTTTTCATGCTAATTAATTTTTGAATATGTAATAAATAAAAAATGTGCCAATATTTAAAATGCGTTATTTTCCTGTCACTTAATCACACAATTTATCTCATTTCAACAAGCAACGGAACAGTAAATCAACAAAAAGTTAGGATTTTTATTTTACCACCTAAGCATTTACTACCATTTTCTTGACAACAGTTTTCATTTCCTTCGTAACGTGAGATTCAATTTAATCCCTGAGACTTTGGACCAATTTTCCTTTTACAAAACAACCAAACCTATTCCCTTAACCGGAATTGGAGCCTTAAAAAACCGGATATTTTTCTTTCGCGTCGAGATCATTAATTTTAATGCAAGCATCGGTAAGATAGTAATACCCTCATTCACTTCAGTAATTCTTTTAAATTGAACATCAACAAATGTGAAATTATTTTTGGGATTTCTTTACTTTTCTTTTAAGGACCTTTGGCGTAATCTTTAAATAAGAAGAATGAAGAAGAACTCATCAATTATTCCCTATTCCGTTTTAGATCTTGCGACTGTTACGGAGGATGCAACTTTAAAAGAAACTTTTTCAAAAAGCCTTCAACTGGCCCAGCATACAGAGAAACTCGGTTATCATCGTTATTGGCTTTCGGAACATCATAATATGATTAGCGTAGCCAGTTCTGCTACCTCAATATTGATTGGATATATTGCAGGAGGCACTTCTGTGATGCGCGTTGGTTCGGGCGGAATTATGCTTCCTAATCATTCTCCGTTGGCGGTGGCTGAACAATTTGGAACATTAGAATCGATTTATCCTGGCAGAATTGACCTTGGATTAGGCCGTGCCCCAGGTACAGATCAACTTACGGCAATGGAACTAAGAGGAACCCGCTATAATACCGCTGAAGATTTTCCGCAAAATATTTTAAAGCTGCAAACTTTTTTCTCTACAGAAAACAGCAATTCAAAAGTGAGAGCAATCCCAGGCGAGGGACAAGATATTCCAATCTGGATATTAGGTTCAAGCACTGACAGTGCTCAGTTGGCTGGGTATTTGGGATTGCCCTACGCCTTCGCCAGCCATTTTGCTCCTGGTCAATTTTATGCGGCTATTGATTTATATCGAAAAACTTTCAGGCCTTCTGATTCACTGGAAAAGCCATATTTCATGCCTTGTATTAATGTTATAGCTGCGGACACAGACGGGGAAGCAAATAAACTTGCGACGTCATTATACCAAATGTTTTTGGGCATCATAACAGGAAAGCGCACACGATTACAACCACCCGTTGATAATATGAATGAGTTATGGACAGACTACGAAGAAGAAGCCGCCAGGCAAATGTTACAGCTATCTTTAATAGGAAGTCCGGCTACGATAAAGACA
>JBDTKU010000145.1:0-6236 GCA_039935135.1 Ginsengibacter sp.
GGAAGCGAGCTATCATAATCAGGCGAAGAGGAGTTTTGGCATGATACCAAAAATAATAAAATCGAAAGAGCGGCTTTTAATTTTTTATTCATTATTTATTTTAAAAAATGTAAATGTAATAAACTGGAGATTTTAATTGCGTTAATCTTCTTTGAAAAATAAACAGCCAAAAGCTTTTAACTTCAAGAAATTTTATCTTTATTTGTGCTTTAAACCTCTGCTTCCGTAAAAGACATCTCAATTAGTCTTGTTATTTTATCGGATAGTAATGGTTCTTCTTACCTTTTTAATATCCTCTTGTAACAACCGCCCCAAATGCCTATGTAATCCCAATATTGTTAATTCACTCAAGTCTTGAGTTTACAACGGGAATACATGAAGTTTTTTTTTACTCTTTTTTCTATTACATTTTGCCTTATTGCTAATGCACAAAGATGTGTTACTCCTGAATATTCGCAAAAGAACAGGGATTTTAATTTTGTTTCTAAAAGGACAGGTACCATCAATACTGCAAAAAGGACCCTTTTAAAAAATGAGATCATCAACATTCCGGTAATAGTACATGTGCTGTATAATAACAATCAGCAAAACATTAGTGATGCACAGGTTATCTCTCAAATTAATTCTTTAAATAATGATTTCAGAAGAAAAAATGCGGACACAGTGAATACACCTGCTGCGTTCAGAAGCGTCGCCGCTGATACCAGAATTCAATTTTGTTTAGCTAAGGTGGACCCAAATGGAAAATACACCACGGGGATTATTCATAAATATACCACCCAATCTCAATTTCAGGCGGATGATGCAATGAAATTTAGTGCACAGGGAGGAGACGATGCATGGGATGGGTCACGATATTTGAATATCTGGGTTTGTAATCTTTTTGGACGCACATTGGGATATGCAGTATTACCTGGCAGCCCCGCTGAGAAGGATGGTGTGGTAATTCAATATAACGCTTTCGGTACTATTGGAAACCTTACCCCTCCCTTTGATAAAGGCCGGACAACTACACACGAAATCGGTCACTGGCTTGGATTGCAGCATTTATGGGGAGATACTGACTGTGGCGATGATGGAATACCTGATACTCCTCCACAACAAGGAAGTAACAGCGGATGTCCTTCGTTTCCTCATCTTTCTTCTTGCTCAAACAATCCTAATGGTGATATGTTTATGGATTATATGGATTTCACCAACGATGCATGCATGAATATGTTCACCAATGGACAAAAAGAAGAAATGAGAAGTCTGTTTGTTGAAGGAGGTTTTAGAAATTCTTTCCTGGGCTCCATTGAGTGCGATAGTACAAATGCTGAAGGTGGACCGTTGCCAAAAGAAGAAGGAAAATTGAAAATCACTCTTTATCCAAATCCCGCCAGTAGCATTCTTAATATTAGCTCTAATATAGATTCAGAAGTGGTGGGCCACGTCCTAAGGCTTTATGATGCCAGCGGAAAACTATGCCTTACACAGATCATCCAGTCTCAAAATACTATATTAAATGTAAGTAGGCTGACTCCTGGGATGTATATCTTAAAAATTGAAGGGAAATCAGGACCTCATATATTTAAGATGATGAAAATCGGTGTTACCCGTTAGCCTCCAAATAAATTTCCAGTAAACGAAGAAATAAAGAGAATTTTTATTTTGATCTCCTATTAATCAAGAGTTCAAAGTAAATCACCAGTCTAAGGATTCCATAATCTTTTTAGTATTTTCAAGACTGGTATGGTGGAAGGCCTGGATACCCGTTTTATTAGCAGCTTCTACTAACATAAACCGGTCATCGAAATAGATACACTCTTCCGGTTTGGCCTGAGCAATGCCGAGACCGAGAAGAAAGATTCCCGGATCAGGCTTGCGCATTCCTACTTCGCAGGAAGACACAAATGCATCAAAAAAATCGTGCAGTTTGAATTTTTGAATTCTATATTGATTCAATTCCCGTGGCTCATTATTCATTGAGATCACTTTGACATGGCCATTGTTTCTTTTCCAATCAATGAACCATGAAAGAGTATCAGGGAGCAGTTGCGATTGCGCAAACATGAAATTTTTAAATTCTTCCCTGGTGAAATCTCTTCGCTTGTTAAAAATAACTGTGTCCAGGTAATCATCAAGGGTAATCCTTCCAATTTCATAAACACTAAATATAAAATTATGAAGGATGTTCATTTCGTTATAATCGATATTAAATGTTTTGGCTGCAGCTATCCTTGATTCATGCCCCCATCCGTTGGTCAGCAATACTCCCCCTATATCAGAAAATAAAATTTTGATTTTGTTGGACATAGTTTTAAAATTAGGCAATAATTTATTTCAGCATATTTTTTGTTCCAATGCTTTCACTTTTTGCAAACGTCTCTCATGTCTTTCGGCGCCAATATATTTTGCTTCCAAAAAAGAAGTAGCTAATTCTTCCGCAGCGGCAAAAGCGGTAACTCTTCCACCAAGACACATTAAATTCATGTCATCATCTTCCACACCCTGGTGTGAAGAGAAGTGATCATGGATCAAAGCAGCCCTTATTCCCGCAATTTTATTTGCGGCAACACAAGCCCCTACTCCGCTACCACAAACTGCGATTCCTCTAAAGATTTCTTTTGCGGCAACTGCCTTTGCTAAAGGGACTACAAAATCAGGATAATCGTCAGTGCTTGAATACTCAAAGGCTCCAAAGTCTTTTACCTCAAACCCTTTTTTCTCCAAAAATAATTTAATGGTGTTTTTTAATTCAAAACCACCATGATCAGCAGCTATACCAATTTTCATTTTATTATATTTTATTCTTCTTTAAATTGTTTCCATAAGACCATTCCACCTTTTATTCCTTCCCGGTTATCAGCAATAGAAATATTATCGTCTAATTTAAAATCAATCAGTTTGGCACTTCCACCACTAATGTATAAATGATCATAATTAAATACCGTCTTCAAAATTTCTATTACCTTTTTCAATCTCTTATTCCATCTTTTCTTTCCCACTTTATCTACTGCGGCCTGTCCAAGATAATCATTGTAATTTTTATTTTTTGTGATAGGATGTTGAGACATTTCAAGATGAGGCATCAATATTCCATCCTGTAAAACCGCTGATCCAAAACCCGTTCCCAATGTAATCAACATTTCTACGCCATAGCCTTCTGCAAGACTGAGACCTTGCAGATCTGCATCGTTAATAACCAAAGTGGGCTTTCCTAATTGAGATTGTAACTCTTTTTGCAGATCATAATCTTTCCACATTTTATTGCTCAATTTTGGGGCTGTTTTTACAACTCCGTATTTTATATAACCAGGAAAACCGGCAGTAACTTTATCGTAATGAGGAAACCGATTTGCCAGTTCAATGATCAACTTCACCACATTTTCCGGAGATGGAGGATTTGGAGTGTCCTCCCTTTCATATTTCTGTAAGAAATTTCCATTATAATTGATAACGGTAGCTTTTATATGCGAGCCACCAATGTCAATGCTGAGGATTTTTTCATCTGTTTCAACCATTCAATTCATTTTAATTCCTCTAAAAGTAATATGTTTCGATTAAAAGTAGCGAAAGTGTTTTAATTATAGGAACTTCCAAAATTAGGAAAATGAGAAACAAATAGGGAAAATTTCTTCATTAGTTTTACATTGAAAAACTTTTTAATTGTCATGAAAATCAATAATTATGTGGTGGATATACGCTTTGCTGGCAGCGCTCTTTGCAGGGCTTACAGCGATCTTTGCTAAAATAGGTATTAAGGGAGTAGATACTGACCTCGCAACCGCAATACGAACTGTGGTAATCTTAGTACTTGCATGGGGGATAGCTTTTTTCAGAGGAGGCACATCAACCATGAATACTTTAACCAAACAAAATATCATCTTTCTTTGCTTATCTGGAATTGCCACCGGCCTTTCATGGATTTTTTATTTTAAAGCGCTTCAATTGGGCAATGTATCGCAGGTAGCTCCGGTTGATAAGATGAGTGTTGCCTTTGCTATTATTTTAGCAGTTATTTTTTTGGGAGAACCTCTTACAATAAAGACAGCAATCGGCGCCTTATTGATCATTGGAGGAAGTCTTGTTTTAATAATTTGAAAAAATATATTCATCTTCCGCTCTTCATTCAAAAAATATAGAGGGTGAATTTGCAAAGTAAAAATTGTATTTATTTATTCGTTTACTATAAATGGGCAGGCAATAGTGCCTGAATCACCTGGTTCTTCTAACTGTAAAATATTATCTTTATCACGTTTAAATTTTAAAATGAACAGACAAGAAAAATTTATGAAAGCTGCCATAGCATTGGCTGAAGATGGAGTAGCAAAAGGTGAAGGCGGTCCCTTTGGATGTGTCATTGTAAAAGATGATAAAGTTATTGGCCAGGGAAATAATAAAGTCCTAAGTACTAATGACCCGACTGCGCATGCGGAAATAGTGGCAATCAGGGATGCCTGTAAAAATCTTGCATCTTACCAACTTGATGATTGTGAAATTTATACTACCTGCGAGCCCTGTCCCATGTGCCTGGGCGCCATTTATTGGGCGCGGCCTAAAATAATTTACTATGGAAATACGAAAGAAGATGCTGCTAAAATTGGTTTCGATGATTCTATCATTTACGACGAGATCGGGGCCGATATAAAAGATCGAAAAATTCCGGCTGTAAATATAAGCCGCGAAGAAGCCAACACTACTTTTTCAGCATGGCATAAAACAGAGAACAAAAAACTTTATTAATAAATCAAATAGATAACAAAGATTTTATCAATTAAATAAAATGCAATTTATTTGTAGTTTCATTTGGGTATAGTTTTCCACAAAGCAAATCCCAAAGTACCTACTAAAATTTTACCATAATGTCAGATTGTAACATAAGTATTCCTTTTACAGGCTCAGCCGAAGCTATCCTCTCAAGAGCTAAAGCAGCCATGGAAAATCAAAATGGAATTTTTAATGGAGATGAGAATTCGGGAGAATTTGAGGTTAATGTTTTTTCAAATATTATAAAAGGAAGCTATTCAGTTACAGGAAAAACACTTAACCTCGTAATTACTCATAAACCTTTCTTTGTGCCCTGCAGCACTATTGAAAGTATTTTGAAAAAAGAAATTTCGTAAAGAAAATCGCGATGAAATCAATTAGCTAATCGCCTTACAGATAAAACTTCCCTTATTTTAGAGATCATATCATTCATCTCAAAAGGTTTTGCAATAAATTCATCAGCTCCAAATTCATCAATAGCAGATTCGGCAATATTTGGAAAAGAAGAAAACATTATGATAGGAATATGTCTTGTTGAAGAAGTTGATTTTAATTTTTTGCACACATCCATTCCATCCATGCCTTTTAAAAATACATCAAGCAGGATAAGGTTAGGCTTATTTTTCTTAATTTTTTCCCATGCCTTTTGCCAATTGGCAAAAGTCCAAACATCATAACCTCTCTTTTTAAGCAAAGATTTGACAACGCTAAGAAGGTCCATATCATCATCTAAAATTAAAATCTTTGACATACTTTGAATGTTGCAAAAAGCGTGCAACGATTAGTTAAAAGCAAGTTTTTAAAAAAATAAAAATTGAACTCATTAAATTTTATTTTCCCCTGTATGGCACGTTTGTAAGGCAATCTGGTAAATCTTCTTGTTTTTGTTTTTTAAAAGTTTTGGTTCAAACTTATTTTCTCTTATTTTTGCACTCCTTTAAAAAGCGACCAACCAATAAAGGAGAAAGATTCGGTAGCTCAGTTGGTAGAGCATCCCGATTTTGTCGGGAGGGTTCTGGGAAAGTAAAAAATATTGATTCGGTAGCTCAGTTGGTAGAGCATCCCGATTTTTATCGGGAGGGTTCTGGGAAAGTAAAAAATATTGATTCGGTAGCTCAGTTGGTAGAGCACAACACTTTTAATGTTGGGGTCCTGGGTTCGAGCCCCAGCCGGATCACACAGCCTCTGTAAAAACAGGGGCTTTTTTTATGCCATTTACTTATATTTTATTTTCAGAAAAACTAAACAAATACTATGTCGGCGCGTGTACTGATATGGAAAGAAGGTTACATGAACATAATATTGGCCATTCAAAATTTACTTCCACTGGTGTTCCATGGGTTGTAAAATACACGGAGACATTTGAAACCTTGCAACAAGCAAAGAAGAGAGAGTTAGCTATCAAAAAAATGAAATCAAGAAAATATATTGAAAGTCTGTTTTGATAGCTCAGTTGGTAGAGCATCCCGGATCACACAGCCCACCAA
>JBDTKU010000146.1:0-8591 GCA_039935135.1 Ginsengibacter sp.
CTAACTGCTTTTTAAACTTTCTTTTTATTTATTCTCACAGTAAACCAACAAAAAAGCCGGATTCTTATTTTCATTTAAAATTAATAGTCTTCATTTACGACTACCTTTAAAATTCTGATTTTAAAAAAATTAAAGATTTTAAAAGTAAATGAAAATAAAAGAGATCATTCAATTTCTTGAAAGTATTGCCCCGCTTAATCTACAGGAATCATACGACAATGCAGGTTTGATTGTTGGTAATGCAGAATCGGAATGTTCAGGAATTATCACTTCCCTGGATGTGACTGAAGACATAATAAAAGAAGCAATTGCCAAAAAATGCAATTTGGTGGTAGCCCATCATCCCATAATTTTTAAAGGTTTAAAAAAACTTAACGGAAAAAATTACGTGGAGCGAACTATTATTACCGCCATCAAAAATGATATTGCGATCTATGCCATTCACACCAATTTGGACAATGTTTTGGAAGGGGTAAATAATAAAATTGCGGAAAAACTGCAACTTCAAAATTGTAAAGTCCTTTTGCCAAAAGAAGGAACATTAAAAAAAATAGTCACATTTGCCCCGGTAGAAAATGCAGAGGAAGTAAGGAACGCTTTATTTGGAGTTGGCGCTGGCACTATTGGCAATTATGATCAGTGCAGTTATAACGTGGCAGGCACCGGCACTTTCAGAGCCCTTGAAGGCAGTGATCCTTTTGTTGGAGAAATCGGGAAACAGCACCAGGAAAATGAGGTCAGGATAGAAGTGATTTTCCCGTCATCGCAAGAGCAACAAATTGTTAAAGCCTTAAAGGGATCGCATCCTTATGAAGAAGTTGCCTATTATCTGCAATCTCTCGAAAACATGCAGGATACTGTAGGAAGTGGCCTCATTGGAGAGTTACCTGTTCCTGTATTGGAAAATGAATTATTGGGAATCCTGAGATCTGCATTTGATCTAAAGGTGATCAGGCACACACCCCTCCTCAATAAACCAGTTCATAAAATTGCTGTTTGTGGCGGTTCAGGATTTTTTCTGTTGCCTGTCGCAATTGCAGCAGGAGCACAGGTTTATATCACTGGTGATGTGAAATATCATGAATTTTTTGATGCAGATGGGCGGATACTTCTTGCAGACATTGGCCACTACGAAAGCGAGCAGTTTACGATAGAACTATTAACTGAATTTTTGCGGAAAAGATTCAGTAACTTTGCCGTCCAAAAAACGGAAATTAATACCAATCCTGTGAGGTATTTTAGCTAAACAGGATGCTGGATTGACGTTTATCACTTTTAAATCATCAAATACAATATGGCACAGGTTAAAGAATATTCTGTAGAAGAAAAATTATCATCGCTTGTAAAGCTTCAAAAAGTTGACAGCAAATTAGATGGCATTGAAATTCTTAAAGGTGAATTACCAATAGAAGTTAGCGACCTTGAAGATGAAATTGCCGGCTTAAATGCCCGCCAGAACAGGATTGAAGAAGAAATGAACGGAATGCAACAGTTTATTGAGGATAAAAAGACGGTGATCAAAGATGCTCAGGATTTGATCAAAAAATACGAGAAGCAAAGTGACAACGTAAAAAATAACCGCGAGTTTGAAGCTGTCAATAAAGAAATTGAGATGCAGACGCTGGAAGTAAAACTTGCAGAAAAGCATATCAAGGATGCTACTGAGGATATTTCAGAAAAAGCGAAACAACTGGAACTGGCTAAAAAAGCTATCAGTGTAAAAGAAGGAAATCTGAAAGGAAAAAAGAGTGAACTTGAAAAAATTATAGAAGAAACAGATAAAGAAGAAAAGCATTATAAAAAATTACAGGATGCTGCCAGGAGTGCTGTTGATGAAAGACTATTGATCAGCTATGACCGGATACGAAATAATTATCGCAACGGCCTCGCAGTGGTACCTATAGAAAGAGATTCATGTGGCGGTTGCTTTAATGCGATTCCTCCTCAAAAGCAGAGTGAAGTAAAACAACGAAAAAAAATAATTGTTTGCGAAAACTGTGGCCGTATTTTAGTGGACGATGATTTGGAGAGTATGATTGAAGTGAAATAAAAGCTTTTAAAAAGAAATAAAGATGAGGGTACAAATTTTTGTACCCTTTTTTGTTTTTGTTACAATTAATTTTTATCATGGAAATTTGATGCTACTAACTAAAAGAAAAACAATAGAAAATTGTAATTTGCCTTTTTATGCTTCAACAATTACACATTCATAATTACGCGATTATTGACGCGCTTGAAATTAATTTCTCAGGTAATCTAAATATTATCACCGGCGAAACCGGTGCGGGAAAAAGTATTTTGATGGGAGCGCTGGGGTTGATCCTGGGCGAAAGAGCAGACACTTCTGTTCTTTTGGATAAAGAAAAAAAATGCTTTATTGAAGGTGTTTTTAAATCCGATTACACTTCTGTCAAAAATTTTTTAATTAAGAATGACCTGGATTGTGAACAGGAAATGCTGATCAGGCGCGAGATCTCCGCCAATGGCAAGTCGAGGGCTTTTATAAATGACACTCCTGTAACTCTAAACCATCTGAAACAATTGTCGCAACTGCTGGTGGATTTGCATCAGCAATTTGATACACTTGAATTGAATAATAATGATTTTCAGCGCGAAGTCATTGATGCCCTTGCGGGGAATGGGAAATTGGTGGAAGACTACCAAATTATTTTTAAAAAATATAGAGCCGAATTGCAGCACCTGGAAAAATTAAAAATTGACCAGGCTGCGGCTAATAAAGAATTTGATTACAACCAGTTTTTATTTGATGAGCTTAATGAAGCCAATTTTTTAGAAAATGAAATTGAAACCACTGATTCGGAAATTAAATTAATGAGCAATGCCGAAAATATCAAATCGACATTGTTAGAAATTTATTTCATGATGGAAGAAAGCGAACAGCCACTGGTTCAGCAAATTAAAGCTGTTAATCAAAAATTACAAACGCTGGAGAAAGTGTATGCAGAAATTCAATCTTTAAATGAAAGAGTATTATCTGTTCAAATTGAAATGCAGGATATTGCTTCAGAAATAGATTTGATCAACAACAAAGTAAATTATGATGAGGAAAAGATTGCTGCTCTGAATGACAGGATGGCTATAGGTTACGCGCTTTTAAAGAAACATAACGTAAACACTACTGCTGAATTAATTGAAATTAAAAATCAACTTGAGAGCGAACTTGAAAAAGTGACCAATCTTTCCGAAGCCATCACAGCAAAAGAAAAACTGGCAAAAGAGTATTTTGAGGAAGCCATAAAAAAAGCAAAAAATATTTCAGCAAAAAGACAAAAAGAAATTGCGCCTTTTGAACAAAAAGTAAATCAGCTTTTGTCACAAATGGGAATGCCAAATGCAAAAATTAAAGTCGAAATAAAAGAAGAAGAAACCTTAAATCTATTTGGGAATAATAAAATTGAATTTTTATTCAACGCTAATTTATCTTCCGGCCATCGCCAGTATGAACCGGTTCGCAAAGTGGCCAGTGGCGGGGAATTGAGCCGCTTAATGCTGAGCATAAAATCATTGGTGGCTAAAAGTATTCATCTTCCTACATTAATTTTTGATGAAATTGATTCAGGCATCAGCGGCGAAGCAGCACGACAGGTTGGAATGATTATTAAACAACTTTCATCGGGCCACCAGGTGATCGCAATTACGCATCAACCCCAGATCGCCGCGAAGGCCAATACTCATTTTTTTGTTTATAAGGAAATTAAAGAGGATAAGATCATCACCTCCATAAAAATTCTGGACACGGATGAAAGAATTACGGCTATTGCCACTATGTTAAGTGGTAAAAAGCCTACGGCTGCTGCATTTGAGAACGCTAAGGAAATGATGGGAAATTAATTAACATAAATTCTCTAATTCATAAGGTTTAAAAATGAAAAAAAATATCCAATGTTCAATGTTCAATGTTCAATTATCAAGGGAAGAAAATATTCTTTCATTTTCATCAAAAGTACTTGGATAACCAATAAAGAAGATTCAATAATTTAGTTTTTTAACATAAGTAACTTTTAAACAATTTATTTTGGCAGATACAAAATTTGATTTAGAAGATAGACTTGTTGATTTTTCTTGCAGGATTATTGAAGTTGTTGAAGCTTTGCCATCAACCCGGGCTGGAAATTACATTGCAGCGCAACTCATAAGATGCGGAATGGCTCCGGGACTATTATATGGAGAGGCGCAAGGCGCTGAGTCAAGAGCAGATTTTATTCATAAAATGAGAATATGTTTAAAGGAGTTAAAAGAAACCCGGGTTTGTTTAAAAGTAATTTCAAAAGCAAATATGATCAAACCAATCAAACGATTAGACAATATCAAATCAGAAAATGAACAGTTGGTATCTATTGTGGCTAAAAGTGTTGAAACAGCAAAGAAAAATGTAAATAATGAAAAGAAGAGTCAATCTTGAAACTGGTTTTTCACTTGAATAATGATTATTGAAAATTGATTATTGAAAATTAATTCTAATTTATTCTGAATAAAAATTAAAAGTTGGTAAACAGTTAATTAATTACTTTGTAAAAAAATATAAACTATGTCGTACAATTTATTGAAAGGAAAAAAGGGAATTATCTTTGGAGCGCTTGACGAAAGGTCTATCGCATGGATTTCTGCGCTGAAATGTCACGAAGAAGGAGCCGGGATTTTGCTGACCAACGCGCCGATTGCTATGCGAATGGGAGAAATAAATAAACTCGCTGAAAAAATAAATGCGCCCATAGTTCCGTGCGACGTAACCAGTAACGATGACATGCTGAATCTAATAACCAAAGCAAAAGAACATTTTGGCGGCAGCTTCGATTTTATTTTGCATTCTGTGGGCATGAGTATGAATATGAGAAAAGGGAAGCCTTATACAGAAATTGACTATGGCTTCAATCAAAAAACAATGGATATTTCAGCTACGAGCTTGCACCGTTTATTGGCAACTGCTTATAAATTAGATGCTCTGAATGAGTGGGGAAGTGTGGTGGCGCTTACTTATATCGCAGCCCAGCGTGTATTTCCCGATTACAGCGAAATGGCGGATGCAAAGGCACTGCTGGAAAGCATTGCGCGCAGTTTTGGTTATCATTATGCCCTCAAAAATAAAGTGAGAATCAATACGGTTTCTCAATCGCCTACAAGAACTACTGCCGGAAGTGGCGTAAAAGGATTTGATGGTTTTATTAATTATGCCGAACAAATGAGTCCATTAGGAAATGCTACGGCGGAAGATTGCGGGAATTATATTGTTACTCTTTTCAGTGACCTTACCAAATATGTTACCATGCAAAATCTTTTCCACGATGGAGGGTTTTCTTCAACAGGGGTAACTCACCAGATTATTGAACAAATGGAGAAGTAACGAAGCCAACTGAAATTCTTAAATTTGAGAAAATACCTGTTATGCCTGATTTAAATATTTTAAGAAAGCAAGTAAAAAAGATGGTAGAAGGCGCTTCAGAAAAGGAGCTTGAAATTGTTTATCATTTATTTGAAGCTACCAATTCTAATGATTGGTGGGATGAAATTGAGGATGGTCAAAAAAATGCAATAGATAAAGGGATTGCACAATTGAATAATGGCGAAGGGATACCTCACAAAGAGGTTATAAAAAAGTACAGCAAATGGTTGAAGAAATAGTCTGGTCGCCTATTGCCATTAAAATTTTTGATAATATTCTTGATTATCTCTTTGCAAATTTTGGAGAAAAATCAGCCAAAGATTTTGTTCAAAGAGTGGATGCTAAATTGAAATTAATTCAATCGAGGCCAAGGATGTTTAGGCGTAGTGGCCAGAGGCCAAATACTTACATCACTGTTATTAAGCGCAAAACAACTCTTACCTATAGGTATAAAAAAGCTGGAAATAAAATGGAACTTATCGTTTTTTGGGGAATGCAAAATCCTTCATCTAAACCATAATAATTATTTTCAACTGTTTTCAAAATAACAAAAACCGCCTAACATAGACGGTTTTTTAATTTTTTTATTATAAATGAATTATCAGCTAAACTTATCTAAACATCTAAACTTTCTAAACTATCTTTCCTAATATTCATCTTCATTAAAGAAAAAGTCTTCCTGGCTGGGATAGTCAGGCCAAATATCTTCAAGGCTTTCATAAATGTCTCCGCCGCCTTCGTCTTCCAGTTCCTGTAAATTTTCAACCACTTCCAACGGGGCGCCACTTCGAATTGCATAATCAATTAATTCATCTTTTGTTGCCGGCCAGGGGGCTTCTTCAAGGTGTGAAGCGAGTTCTAAAGTCCAAAACATATTATTTATATCTTTTTATTTTTCGTAATAAAACCAGGAAAAAGGGCTTTCCGATTTTCCGCAAATGTAAAAGTTATATTTAGAAAACCAAATATTGTTTTTAATGAGCCTATTTCTTGTTAGATTACGGATTTTGAAACATTATATTGCATTGATGAGAGTTTATTTTCTTATTTTTCAATTTCAATTTTACCCTTACATTTAATGATGCTAAAAGCTATTGATATTCATAAAAATTACGGTTCGCTGGAAGTCTTGAAAGGGGTGGATCTGTCTATTGAAAAAGGTGAAATTGTCAGCATTGCAGGGTCTTCGGGTGCGGGAAAAAGCACTTTGCTGCATATTCTTGGAACGCTTGATATGGCAGATAAGGGGAAGATATCAATTGATGGTGTAAGCGTTAGCGAATTGAGGGGCAAGAAACTGGCGACTTTCAGGAATGAACACATTGGTTTTGTTTTCCAGTTTCATCATTTACTTCCGGAGTTTTCTGCTATTGAAAATATTTGTATTCCCGCATGGATTGCCGGAAAAAATAATAAGGAAGTTGAAAAAAGAGCGGCAGAGTTACTGGAACTATTAAATCTGAAAGATCGTGGTGAACATAAGCCGGGCGAGCTTTCCGGTGGAGAGCAGCAACGGGTTGCTGTTGCACGCGCGCTGATCAACAATCCTTCTGTGGTGATGGCCGATGAACCTACCGGCAATCTTGATTCAGCTAACGCGAAAGAATTACACAATTTATTTATCGATCTCCGGAATCGTTTTCAACAAACTTTTTTAATTGTGACTCATAATGAAGAACTGGCGCAGCTTAGCGACCGGCTGCTTCACATGAAAGATGGTAAGATCATTAATGTGCAAAGCAAAGAGGTAGAATAGGAATTTGCATTATTTGTGGGTTTACTGCATTTTATTTTGTCCACTTATTGTTTAGAATTTACTTTGTGGCTTAAAATGATAATATGATTAAGGAAAAGATTTTGGTGATTGGCGCTTGTGGCCAAATAGGCGTTGAACTTACTTTGGAACTCAGGAAAATTTATGGTGGGGCAAATGTGATCGCTTCTGATCTCCGCGCCGAAAATGATTTGCTTAAAGGAACCGGCCCCTATGTGAGCCTGGACGTAATGAACAAAGAAATGTTGCATGTGCAGGTGATCCGTCAAAATATAACCCAGATATATTTGCTGGCTGCAATCCTTTCGGCGACGGGGGAAAAGAACCCGAATTTGGCGTGGAGCCTCAACATGACAAGTCTTTTAAACGTGTTGGAGATTGCCAAAGATGAAAACGTACACAAAGTTTACTGGCCCAGTAGCATTGCGGTTTTCGGGCCTACTTCTCCTAAAATGATTTGCCCTCAGCAAACGGTTATAGAACCAATAACAGTGTACGGCATCAGCAAATTTGCCGGAGAATTCTGGTGCAATTATTTCAACCACCGTTTTCAGGTTGATGTTAGAAGTTTACGCTATCCAGGATTAATAAGTTATAAAAGCGAACCTGGTGGTGGCACTACTGATTATGCCGTGGAAATATTCCACGAGGCGATAGAGGAAAATCATTACACTTGTTTTCTTAAAAAAGATACGTATTTGCCCATGATGTACATGCCTGATGCCATCCGGGCTACCATACAACTAATGGAATCGCCGGTTGAAAAAATTTCTGTCCGGACTTCATATAACATTTCCGGTGTCAGTTTTTCTCCAAAAGAAATTGCTTTAGAAATTAAAAAACATCTTCCTGATTTTACCATTTCTTATGAGCCCGACTATCGCCAGGATATTGCCAATAGCTGGCCGCAAAGTATTGATGATTCTGTAGCACGACAGGATTGGGGATGGAATCCCAAATATGATCTCGCTGCATTAGCAAAGGATATGATCGAAAATCTGCAAAAAGAAAATGTAGAAAAATGATAGAATATTTGGTTAGATATAAATAATATTGATATTTGTATTTTGATTTTTGATTGTTTTAAAAATGAATACAATCTATTAACTTAATTAAAACTAAATGAAATGAAAAAGCTAATTTTTGTTTTTGCGATTGTTGTATTTTCAACAATTAGCGTTAATGCACAAAAAAGCGCAAACCCTGCTCGCATAAGCGTTGCAGCTAACATTGGACTACCGACTTCTTCAGGCTATTCTTTAGCTTACGGTGCAGATCTCCAGGCAGACTTTGGCGTGGCTTCCACCACTTTCATCACTTTCAGTGGCGGCTATGAAGGATATTCATGGAAAGGAGGAGGAGGAAGCTTTTATATGGTACCATTGCTTGCGGGTGCTAAATTCTTTTTTGGCGCAG
>JBDTKU010000147.1:0-12128 GCA_039935135.1 Ginsengibacter sp.
GGTAAATATATTTTTGAAGTTTGCCAAACTGGCCCATGTATGCTTAGAGGAAGTGATCAGATCATTGATTATATAAAAAAGAAACTGGACATCAGTGTGGGAGAAACTACTAAAGATGGAATGTTCACCTTAAAGACAGTTGAATGTCTTGGTGCTTGTGGATACGCACCGATGATGCAAATGGGTAAATATTATAAAGAACATTTAACGCCTGAAAGAGTAGATCAGATCGTAGAAGAATGCAGGAATAACAGTGCGAAAAATAATTAACTCACGGATTTCTGTAGAAAGGTTCAATCTGAAAATTGACTCCGGAAGTTGCGACTCAAAAATAAAAATTAGGTGATAATAAGATATGATGAAAAAATTATTATTAGATAAAGTAAATGTTCCGGGGATAAAGGGCTTTGAAGTTTATCGCCGTGAAGGCGGCTATCTTAGCGTGGAAAAAGCCCTCAAAATGCAGACGGGTGATATTGTGGAAGAAGTGAAGAAAAGTGGCTTAAGAGGCAGAGGAGGAGCAGGTTTTCCCACCGGGTTAAAATGGAGCTTCCTGGCGAAACCGGAGGGTATTCCACGTTACCTTGTTTGCAATGCAGATGAAAGTGAGCCGGGAACTTTCAAAGACCGTTTCCTGATGGAATACATTCCTCATTTATTGATTGAAGGAATGATCGTTTCATCTTTCGCCTTAGGCAGCACCACTTCTTATATCTATATCAGGGGCGAGTACGACTGGGTAGCAGATATTCTCCAGGAGGCGATTGAAGAAGCTAAGCAAAATGGATTTTTAGGAAAGAACATTTTAGGTAGTGGGTTTGATTGTAACATTTTCCTCTACAGGGGAGCCGGTGCCTATATTTGCGGTGAAGAAACGGCATTGCTGGAAAGCCTTGAAGGGAAAAGAGGTTTGCCGAGAATCAAACCACCTTTTCCTGCGATAAAAGGCGTTTGGGGTTGTCCGACAGTGGTAAATAATGTAGAAACTATTTGTGCGGTTGTTCCCATCATCAACGGGGGAGGTGAAGCCTATTCAAAAATAGGAATAGGAAGATCCACAGGTACTAAATTGATTTCTGCCTGCGGAAATATCAATAAACCTGGCGTTTATGAAATAGATATGACCATCACAGTTGAGGATTTTATTTATAGCGATGAATATTGCGGAGGAATAGCAAATGGTAAAAAATTGAAGGCCTGCATTCCCGGTGGTTCCTCTGTTCCTATTTTACCTGCCAATTTATTATTAAGAACGGCGAAGGGTGAACCTCGATTGATGAATTATGAAAGCCTTGCCGATGGAGGATTTATCACCGGAAGTTCTATGGGGTCAGGAGGCTTTATTGTTCTGGATGAAGATCAATGTATCGTCCGTCATACTTACACCATTTCGCGGTTCTATCATCATGAAAGTTGTGGACAATGCTCTCCGTGCCGAGAAGGAACAGGATGGCTTGAAAAGATTTTTTACAATATAGAACATGGAAGAGGTAAAATGAAAGATATAGATCTCTTGTGGGATGTGCAGAGAAGAATAGAGGGGAATACGATTTGTCCTTTTGGAGATGCTGCAGCATGGCCGGTTGCCGCTTCTATCAGGCATTTCAGGGATGAATTTGAATGGCATATTTTAAATCCCGAAGAATGTTTGGTAAGAAATTATGGATTGGCGCATTATGCAGATCCATTAGAAATAGCAGAAAATGCATAAAAAATAGAGTGAGTACTGACCAACAAATACAGAAAATTACAGACATAATTGTTGAAGAAATTCAACGGGGAAAAGTGTTTTTGTTCGGCAGTTACACATCAGGCGTTCCCACTAAAAGTAGCGATGTTGGTTTTATAGTTATTGTAAATAAAATATTAAATAGAATTGATGGGAAGGTGAAATTAAATTTGAAGACGGTTTTGCCAAATTTTATTTTTCCCAAAAATTTCAAAATGTACAGTATTGATAAATACAATAATTTAAAGGGAAACAAATTATCTTTTTTGCATGGCACTTATTAAATTCGAAATTGCTATATGAAAGATAGCAATGAATTTGAAAAATTTATTTTACAGGAATTCAGTTTATAAAACGAATTAAAAAATGGCTGAAGAACAAGAACAATTATTTAAAGTAACCATTGACGGCATTACGATAGATGTACCTAAAGGAACTACTATTTTAAATGCTGCGCGAAAGATTGGGCATTCGGTAGCACCACCTACCATGTGCTATTATAGCTCATTGGAAGGAAGTGGGGGAAAATGCCGTACTTGCCTTGTAGAAGTTGCTGCAGGATCGACAAAAGATCCCCGGCCGATGCCAAAATTGATGGCGTCTTGCAGAACCGAAGTGATGGACGGGATGATCGTAAAAAATGTTACCAGCGAAAGAGTGCTTGATGCAAGAAGAGGAATTGTAGAATATTTATTAATCAATCATCCGTTAGATTGCCCTATTTGTGACCAGGCAGGAGAATGTCCTTTGCAGGATCTTAGCTATGATCATGGTATAGTGGGTACCCGTTATGAATTTAAAAGAAGAACATTTGTAAGAGAAGATATTGGCCCTTACATCCAACTCCACATGACGAGATGCATTTTGTGTTATCGTTGTTTGATGGTAGCTGACCAAATAACTGATTCCCGAAGCCACGGGATTTTATTGAGAGGTGATTCATCAGAAATATCCACTTATATTTCCAAAGCCATTGAAAATGATTTTAGCGGGAATGTAATTGATGTTTGTCCCGTTGGTGCTCTCACCGACCGCACGGCAAGGTTCAAAAACCGTATATGGTTTCTCAAGCCGATGGATGCCCACAGAGATTGTGATAAATGTTGTGGCAAAGTTACCTTGTGGCAACGCGGTGAAGAAGTTTTTAAAGTTACTACGCGGATGGATCCGTGGGGTGAAGTGCAACATTATGACGGGAAACCGGGATGGATATGCAATACCTGCCGTTTTGAAAAGAAAAAAACTTCTGATTGGGTTGTCGAAGGCCCTACCAAAATAAAGAGGCATTCTGTGATCTCTACTAATCATTATGTGAAAAAGGTGGTTCCTCCTGATCCGTTAAATAAAGTACTTTTTGGTCGTAGTCCAATGTTATTAATGGATATTAAAGACGTAAGCGAAGTAAATACTTCTGATATTGATCTGAGTATATTACCAGGCCCGGCCACGTCAACCACTTTTGTTGAAAGGGATACAGAAAAGGAAATAGAAGAAATGCCGGCAGAAAGATTATCCATAAATGATCATAAAAAACCATAACTAAAATTAGTTTCCACAATATGTATTACAACCAGGTATTATTGAGTATAGATTGGCCATTTCTCACTGAGAAGCTTGTTTTAATTGTAGTGGTAGTAAGTGTTTCATTAGTAGTGGCAATGTATTCCACTTATGCAGAACGTAAGGTGGCAGCCTTTATCCAGGATAGGAGAGGGCCAAACCGGGCGGGACCTTTTGGAATTCTTCAACCATTGGCGGACGGGTTAAAGCTCTTTTTCAAAGAAGAAATTGTTCCCAGTTTTTCCTCTAAATTTTTATTCATCCTCGGGCCTATTCTTGCGATGCTCACTGCCATTATGGTGAGTGCAGTGATTCCCTGGGGAAATAATATGCATATATTGGGAAGAGATGTTTCTTTACAGATCGCTGATATAAACATTGGAATCTTGTATATTTTTGGCGTAGTGAGCTTAGGCGTTTACGGAATTATGATCGGTGGTTGGGCGAGCAATAATAAGTTCTCTTTGCTGGGTGCCATGAGAGCTGCCTCCCAGATCATAAGTTATGAACTGGCTTTGGGAATTTCCTTAATTGCACTATTAATGTTTACGGGAACTTTAAGTTTAAACGAAATGGTCCATCAACAAAAAGATGGGATGTGGAATATTTTTAAGCAGCCTCTAGGTTTTTTGATTTTCCTTGTTTGTGCATTTGCAGAAACCAACCGGACGCCATTTGATCTGCCTGAAGCAGAGAATGAGTTAATGGGAGGATATCATGCTGAATATTCCTCTATGAAACTTGGTTTTTATTTATTTTCCGAATATGTAAATATGTTTTTAAGCGGCGCAGTTATGACCACTTTGTATTTTGGAGGCTATGATATTCCTTTTGTAAATGATGCTAATTTGGTTAATATCATTGGAACGAATTGGGTGGCAATAATAGAAGGTGCAGTTTTATTTATAAAAATATCTTTGTTTATATTTTTATTTATGTGGGTCAGATGGACTGTACCAAGATTCAGGTATGATCAGTTGATGAACCTTGGCTGGAAGATATTGTTGCCATTATCGCTTTTGAACATGTTGATAACCGGCGCATTAATTTTATTAAAACAAAATCACTGGCATTTTTAAAACTTAACGATACTTTTGCAAGAATGATATTAACGAAGGAAAATATTAAACAGGTAGTGCAGGATTATTTTAAAGATAAACCTGTAAAAAAAGTTTATTTGTTTGGAAGCTACGCAAGAGGGAATGCTAATACAGACAGCGATGTCGACTTGATTATAGATATTGATGATACAAATAAGAGAGTGAGCTTGTTTGATTTTATCAAATTACAATTGGGAATCGAAAACGCATTAAATAAAAAAGTTGATCTGGTAGAAGCGCATTTATTTTTTCCCAGGATAAAAATACAGGCAGAAAAAGAAAAACTAATTCTTTATAAAAGATGAATAGAGACTTGGATATCCTGGAATTTTTAATTGATAGTATAAATCATTTAGAATCTTATATAGAAAATGTTGATGAAGAGAGTTTTTTAAGGAATGAGGAAAAAAAAGATGCCTGCCTTTCAAGAATAGTTGTGCTGGGTGAATATAGTGCCAGGGTATCGGATGAAATAAAAAATAAATTTTCTGACATTGAATGGCAATTGATGAAAGCAACAAGAAATTACTTTGTTCATGTTTACAGAGGAATTGATTGGCGCAGAGTTTGGGAAACACTTCAAACTGATATTCCTAAATTAAAAATTAAGATAGAAAAAATTATAAATGAAATATCATAATGGAAGCATTAACAAACAGGGTAAAAGGAGTTGACAGGCGGAAGATGTCTATTTGGGAACGAATATATTTACCGGCAGTGTTTAAGGGAATGATGATTACATTAAAGCATCTTTTTAAGAAAAAAATTACTATAAATTATCCGGAACAAGTGAGGCCCTTCAGCCCTGTTTTCAGGGGATTACAAATATTGAACAGGGATGATGAAGGTAGAGAAACCTGTACTGCCTGCGGCTTGTGCGCCTTGGCGTGTCCTGCTGAAGCGATCACTATGGAATGTGCAGAGAGAAAGCCGGGTGAAGAGCATTTGTATCGCGAAGAAAAATATGCCGCTAAGTATGAAATTAATATGTTGAGGTGTATTTTTTGCGGCTTGTGCGAAGAGGCCTGCCCGAAGGATGCGGTTTATTTAACTGAAACTTATGCTCCTTCCAACTATGACAGGAAGGGATTTATTTACGGCAAGATGGATCTTTTGATACCTGACCCCAAAACAGATCCGGAAGGATTCGCTAAAGCAAGAGGGAGCAGGGTCAATAATCCACAGGGCCATGGAAATGAACGTTGATGCAAAAGAGTAAAGAGTGAATGGGTTAAAATCTTTTAATCAAAAAAAGATAGTAAACCAACAAAAAAATCGAATTCCTGTTTTGCACATCTTTATGGGTGTGTGGTAACAGTAAACTAATAAATAATCAGAATTACTGTTTTCTTTTTAAAACAAAAATTATAAGGAAAAGCAGCAAGAAAGTTGAAAAATGGAAATAACACAAATTCTCTTCTGGTTCCTATCGGCTTTGGCAATCGCTGGCGCTGTCGGGGTTGTTGCCAGCAAAAATCCAATCTATAGCGTATTATCTCTTATTGTAGTGTTTTTTGCAATCTCAGGTCATTATATATTGATGAATGCCCAATTTCTTGCAATCGTAAATATTATTGTTTACGCAGGAGCTATCATGGTGTTGTTTCTTTTTGTAATAATGATGATCAATTTGAACGCAGAAACAGAACCTGTTAAAAATGTGTATATGAAAATGGCCGGCGTCATTTCCGGACTTACCCTCATGATTGTGTTAGTAGCGGCGCTCGCTCATTCTGAAAACGCAAATGTGATAATGAGGAAAGGGACAAGCATTGGCCTCACAGAAAATTTGGGAAAAGCGCTATTTAATGATTATGTGGTTCCTTTTGAAATAAGCAGTGTATTGTTTTTGAGCGCAATGGTGGGAGCTATTTTAATTGGTAAAAAAGATTCAGTAAAAGCTAAGAATGTATGAGGATGAGGCCAATAATTTTATTCCTGTTTTCATCCTTGTTGATCACAGAAAGTTCGTCGGCGCAGATTGATCTTAATAACCTGGATTTGAATGATATTATGGGAAAAGTAGTTCATGTTCAAAAAGGATTTGCACCAAAATTTTCATTAGGAAGAACACCAATTGAAAAAATTGAAAAGGTCCAGGAAATTCTTGGCTTAAAACAAAACACTGAAGTAAACCGGCTTTTTAAAACATTTAAAACCGGAAGGACAATTTATAAAGCAGCAGCGTATGCCGGGGGCGCGATTGCCGTTTACAGCCTGGTAAGAAAAGTGGGAAATTCAATGAAATCGGAGGATTATAACACGGTTTTGTATTCGGGAATTTCGGCAGTGGGAACAGGATTGATCATTAAATTTCTTACAAAGGGTGCTTCTTATAAAGCAGTAGATATTTTTAATGGCATTGCTGTAAAAAAAATTAAGGATATTTTTTCAATAGGCCCTGCATCTAATACAGCAGGTGTTGGTTTGTATGTAAAATTGTAATTATGGAGATCAAGTGGTATATATTTTTATCGTTAGTTCTGTTTTGTATTGGCGTTATCGGTGCCCTTACAAGGCGTAATTCTATTATTGTTTTTATGTGTATAGAATTAATGCTGAATTCAGTAAACCTTTTACTGATCGCATTTTCAAAGATGCACCTTGTCGGCACCAATGCGTTTGGAGCCTCGATGGCCACAAGCGCGCAGATCTTTGTCTTTTTTATTATGATCGTGGCTGCTGCTGAGGTTAGTGTGGGTTTGGCAATAATAGTAATGTTATATAGAAATACCCGTTCCATTGATATCAATTTTTTAAACAGATTAAAAAACTAATCCTCGTTTTCTATTTATGAAAATGAAATAAATATTTTTAATTATTAAATGCTGGCGCAGTCGGTTTATGGATGCAATTCAACTTGTTTATTTAATACCCCTTCTTCCTCTTCTTGGTTGTTTTATTAATGGATTTGGAAGAAATGCTTTATCGAAATCAGTAACCGGCTTCATCGGCAGCCTGGTTATTTTTATTCCTTTCTGTCTCAGTGCCTGGATATTTTTTGCGGTTTCCGGAGAAGGCTTCACTACACAAAATATTTCTTATTTCAATTTGATAAATGTAGCTAAACTGCATATTCCTTTTGAATTCCAGGTAGATCAGCTTACATCAATATTTCTCCTGATTATCACGGGCGTTGGTTTTTTAATTCATGTATATTCTATTTCCTACATGAAAGATGAAACCCAATCAGGTTTTGGCCGATATTTTTCTTATCTGAATTTTTTTGTGTTTTCCATGTTGATTCTTGTCCTTGGCGGCAATTACGTGATCATGTATATTGGTTGGGAAGGAGTGGCTCTTTCCTCCTATCTTTTGATTGGGTTTTGGTTTAAAGATCATGTAAATAACAGCGCAGGAAAAAAGGCCTTTGTGATGAACCGGATAGGAGATATGGGTTTTCTGCTGGCTATTTTTTGGATGATATCTTTATTCGGAACGGTTTCCTTTCATGAACTGTACAATCCGGAAAATGGAATAATCACTGCTCTTACTACTGTCGATTCTCCGGCAATCATTGGAATTACTTTACTTTTCTTTTTAGGTGCAGCAGGAAAAAGTGCACAGATTCCTTTATATACATGGCTTCCTGATGCAATGGCTGGACCTACGCCGGTTTCTGCTCTGATACATGCAGCGACAATGGTAACTGCGGGAGTTTACCTGATAGCCCGTAGCAATATATTATATGCGCTTGCTCCTACCTCATTGGCAGTCGTTGCCGGAATAGGGTTAGCTACCGCGATCCTTGCTGCCATAATCGCACTTAAGCAAAACGACATTAAAAAAGTATTGGCTTATTCCACAGTCAGCCAGTTGGGATATATGTTTTTAGGATTAGGAGTGGGTGCTTTTTCGGCGGCTGTTTTTCATGTAATGACACACGCATTTTTTAAAGCGCTTTTATTTTTGGCGGCTGGTTCAGTTATCCATGCCATGAGCGGTGAACAGGATATTACCAAAATGGGCGGTTTAGGAAAAAAAATGAAGATAACCTATGTAACATTTTTCATTGCTTGTCTTGCGATAGCCGGTATCCCACCTTTTTCGGGCTTCTTTTCAAAAGATGAGATATTATCTGCGGCATATTCGCAAAGTCCCCTTTTATACATCCTTGGTTTTGGAGGTGCGTTGCTCACGGCTTTTTATATGTTCCGCTTATTGGCTATGACTTTTAAGGGAAAATTCAGAGGAACTGAAGAACAGGAACATCACCTTCACGAGAGCCCGGCAACGATGACAGTTCCCTTGATCATTCTCGCTATTCTTGCGGCAGTTGGCGGTTTTTTTGGAATGCCTGAAATATTTGTGAAGGATGGCAACTCCATTGATAAATTTCTTTCACCTGTATTTGAACATTCAAAACAATACGTTTCTGTTGCTGAATTACCACATCAAACTGAACTTATTTTATTGGTCGTTTCTTCTGTATTGGTCATTATTGTTTCTATCTGGGCTTATAACAAGTTTAAAAATTATTCATCACCTGTTGCTGAAAATGGCTTTGCAAAAGCGATAAGAAACAAATTTTATGTGGACGAAATATATGATGCGGTTTTTGTAAGACCTTATAATTCCTTATCTGCTTTTTTAAATAATGTTTTCGATAAAAAAGGAGTGGATGGTATTGTGAATGGAGTTGGCAAATCAGTAAATTATGGAAGCCGTCAATTAAGATTATTGCAGAGCGGCCAGGTCGGTTCCTATCTTCTGTTAATGGTTATCGGATTGTTGATCTTATTTATTATTCAATTGTTTACAAAATAATTTTAATGCTGGGTACATACTTTACTTTTCCTGAATTGTTGATTTGGATACCTTTTGTCACAGGGCTGATTGCATTTTTTATTGATAAAGACAAAGGCGTTAAAACTTTTGCAGTTATTTCTTCAATAATCACATTGGTAGTTTCTGTTATTAGTTTATTTTATACAGACATTATTCATCATCCCGAATATTTTTATTACAACAATGTTTCTTATGTTTGGATGCCTTACATCGGTTCCAGCTTTTCTGTTGGTTTGGATGGGCTGGGTTTTCTGCTCACCTTCCTCACATCGCTGGCTTTTCCATTAATATTCCTGGTGGTTGGTAAGAATGAACATAAGAATCCGAACGCATTTTTTGGTCTTCTGTTGCTGGCTCAGGCCGGCATGATGGGTGTTTTTGTTGCCACCGATGCACTTTTGTTTTATTTCTTTTGGGAATTGGCGCTCATTCCTTTCTACTTTTTATGTAGCAGGTGGGGAGAAGAAAAAAGAGTACAAGCCACTTTTAAATTTTTTGTATATACTTTCACTGGCTCTCTTTTGATGCTTATCGGAATTATTTTTGTGTATTTGCATGCACCTTCTGTTTCACCCGATTCGCCACATTCATTCTCTATAAATGCTTTTTACAAAGCAGTAATGACTCCGGGGCAACAGGAATGGATATTCTGGCTTTTCTTTATTGCCTTTGCTGTAAAGATTCCATTATTCCCTTTTCACACATGGCAGCCTCACGCGTATGAGCAATCTAATTATGCATCAACTATGACCATGAGCAGTGTGATGGTGAAAATGGGATTATTCGGAATGATCCGTTGGCTGCTACCTATTTTTCCTGCTGCCGTGGCCAAATATGATAACTTTATTATTATTCTTTGCATTTTCGGTTTGTTATATGCGAGTTGCATTGCACTATACCAAAATGATCTGAAAAAATTTGTTGCATGGTCTTCTATTGCCCACCTATCGTTGGCAGCAGCGGCAATTTTTGCAGCTAATAATTTTGCATTGCAGGGTGTGATGCTCGAATTGCTGAACCATGGAATTAATATTCTTGCGTTGTGGATCGTAATAGATATTATCGAAAAGAAAACCGGGGTAAGAAAAATTTCAGAATTAAGTGGCCTGGCTGGGAAGTCTCCGTCATTGGCTATTTTCCTTGTCATCATTGCTTTTGCCAATATCGCACTTCCTCTTTCCAATTCATTCATTAGTGAATTTTTAATGCTTAATGGCATATTTGAGTTTAATAAATGGTATGCTGCATTTGGCGTATTAGGCATTGTTCTTTCTGCGGTATATATATTGACCATGGTACAAAAAACTTTTTTTGGAAAGACAAATGAGTTGGTAGAAAAAGCAGGGAAGTTGAATTCGGGACAATATGTTGTTTTGTTAGTGCTGGTTGTTGCTATCTTGTTCCTCGGTATTTATCCGGAACCGGTGATTCATCTGACACAATCAACTGTTACTAGTGTGCTGGGAAGAATTCATTAAAAGAAAAGAAATGTAGAATTGGATCGATTAAATAAATCAGAGTGAAGGGTAACTTAGTTTTTTTAAATAACCATAAAATAAAAAGCCCGTTGGCTGTTGGGATTAAATTATGAACGCAATTATTTTAAGTGCACTTTGGGGAGTAGTAATGATGTTTGGAGGTGTGTTTTTTAAAAAAAGCACAACACCTAAATACTGGGCCATAGCGGGCATTATAATCATCCTTGCCGGCAATATCTTTGAATTTTTTGGATACCAGTTGTTTAATGTTGACACAAAAGGAATGTTGCGTTTTGATTCATTTGGTTTGACTTTTAATTCCATTGCTTTTATTTGTACGCTTTTGCTCTTTTTGTTGAATGGGAAAGATTTTGAAAAAATCGGCGAACACGTTTCAGAATATTTTTGTCTTATGTTTTTTGTGCTGTGCGGATCATCTATTTTGTCTTCATTCAATACGCTTTTGATGCTGTTCCTTGGAATAGAAATTTTATCCATTCCTTTATACATATTAACAGGAAGTGATAAAAGCAACCTGAAAGGAATCGAGGCTTCTCTGAAATACTTCCTGATGGGAGCGTTTTCCACTGGCCTTATGCTAATGGGGATTGCACTTATTTATGGCGGTAATAGTTTGGGCTCTTTTTATATTGACGCTATAAATTTGGGAAGCGGAAGCCTTTCAGTAATGTTGGGAGTAGGGCTGGTATTTTTGCTTGCTGCAATGGCTTTTAAAGTATCAGCGGCACCGTTCCATTTCTGGGGCCCCGATGTGTACGATGGTGCTCCGTCTGTAGTCACTTCTTTTATGATGACCATTGCAAAAGTGGCTGCATTTATCGCTTTCTTCAAGCTCTTTTCTACTTCATTTGGGAAGATGCAAACCCAATGGCAAACGTTGATCGTAATTATAACCGCTGCTACTTTATTAATTGGAAATGTTACCGCCGTTTTCCAGATAAGTGTAAAAAGAATGCTCGCATATTCCAGTATTTCTCACGCGGGCTTTATGATGTTGGCTTTGTTTGCATTGAATCAAACCGCTAAAGAAGGTTTGTTGTTATACAGTGCAGCTTATTCTCTGGCTACGATTGGTATTTTTGCGGTGGTTATTAAGATGTCCGATTATTCTATTGAAGGGTTTAACGGCCTTGGCAAAAAACAACCTTTATTGGCCCTTACTTCTGTTATTTTTCTTTTATCCCTGACCGGCGTCCCTTTGACGGCTGGCTTCACTGCAAAATTTTATGTGCTGATGGCAGCCGTAAAAGATGGGCATCAATTGTGGCTGGTAATCTTCGCGGTTATTTGCGCTGCAATAAGTGCTATTTATTATTTCAGAGTGATCCAGGCAATTTATTTTAAAGAACCTGTTCCCGGAATAAATGAAAATATCCAGGTTACTTCTTCTTTCAAATGGTTGTTAGTCATAACTGCAGGCCTCATCATTTTGTTGGGCATACTTCCGGGGTT
>JBDTKU010000148.1:0-14311 GCA_039935135.1 Ginsengibacter sp.
ATTTCATCCGGCCACGGCACCTGTTTACCGGTTTTCTTAAATGAAGGCATTTGTGCTTTATACATTTTTAATTTTTGGGTTAACAAGCGCGCCAGTTCTTTTGTTTTTTGAGGAAATTTTTTTGACAAATCATGTTGCTCTTTTATATCGCTTTTCAAATTATAAAATTCCAGCCTTCCATATTTTTCAAAATAGATCAGCTTCCAGTCTCCATGCCTTAAAGCCGTAATAAATGAATTGTCTTCGCCGAGGTCGCCACCTGCCCAGTCATTAGGAAAATTCCAAACTAATGAACGGGCGTTATCATTTAAGCCCGGGTTTTTCAAATAAGGAATTATACTTTTTCCATCAATTTTTTGAACGGTTTTATAATTTCTAATTCCTGCCATTTCCAAAAGTGTGGGATAAAAATCCTGGATGATTATGTATTGCCTGCAAACACTTCCAGGCTTAGTGATGCCGTTCCATTTAACCATCATTGGTTCTCTTACTCCGCCCTCATATAAGGAACCTTTCCCGCCACGTAAAGGATAATTTTGCGTATTGTCTTTCCCTTCTCTCGGCGGATGAGAATATCCTCCATTATCCGACATGAAAATGATGATCGTATTTTTTGTAAGATTATTTTTATCTAAATAATCCATTAATTTCCCCAGGCTATAATCCATACCTTCCACCAAGGCGCAATAGGCTGCTTCTTGTTTCGTGTATCCTTCACTGATATATTTTTGAATAAATCTTTTGTCCGCATTATAAGGCAGATGGACAGCATAATGAGCCATGTACAGAAAGAACGGCTTCTTTTCAAGCTGTGCTGTATCCATTGCCAGGATAGCTTCTTTGGTTAAATCTTCTGTAAGAAATGTGGGCGTCTTCCAGTACTGTTGCATGTTAGGAATATCTGCCTGCAGCCTGAAATGATCAGGGTCATATCCAAAATCATCTTCAGCAAGATAAGATGCAGGATTGCCCGCAGCACTGCCGCCTACATTTTTTACAAATCCAAGGTTTAGCGGATTAGCTCCAATCGTATTAAATGCGCCAAAATGTGCCTTGCCACATTGAATGGTGTAGTAACCATTGTCTTTCAAAACCTGCGGTAACGGTGTGGCATAAACGCTTTTCGGATTTCCCGGAACAGGCGATAATCCATTTACTTTCCAACCAGGAACTTTCAACACGCTATCTTTTGCATCCACGGCCATGCCTTTAAATGCGGTCCAGTTGGTAACTCTATGCCGCGCTGCATTCATGCCCGTCATCAAACTTACTCTTGACGGGGTACATATAGAATTAGCATACGCATTGGTAAACTTCATAGATTGCCGGGCCAGTCTTTCCATGTTGGGAGTATGAAATTTATGATTCTGTGCAGTGGTAGTGTCCCAGAAAGGAACGGAAGTATCCTGCCAACCCATATCATCCACGAGAAAGAAAATAATATTTGGCTTTTTTTGTGCTTTTACTGTAAATGCGAAAAGCGTGAAAGCAAGAATAGCAAATGGTTTGAGCATTTTCATTTTATAGTGATTTCATTTCATGTTGTCAGTAATGAATTTTTAAATTTCAAAAGAAAAGTAAAATAGTTTCTTAAAGTCTTTCCAGTAAACAAACAAATAAACGTGATTCTTATTTTCTTCTATTTTTTTTATCATTTAATTTTTCTCCACAGCCGATTGAAAATACAAACCCATTTCAGCGATGGTTGGATTCAATCTTGAGGATAGAATTTTCAACCTTACTTTATCGGTTGTAACAGGTTCAAACTGCAATAATCTTTTATATCCAACCGTGGTTCCTTCCGTTGCTTTCTTCCAATTTTTTCCATCCCAATAATCCAATTCAAATTTTTCAATTCTTTGACCAACCGCAATATTTTCCTGGAGCATTAATACATTGAATGTGGATTTATTTTTCAATTTTATTTCAATCACTGCGGAAGTGTCTGAACCTTTCGTTGTCCAATAGGTATCATATTTGCCATCTAAAATTGCCGGCCGGCCGGTAGGCGAGGCTTTTGAATTGATACCATTTGACGAAGTAATTACAGCACCTTTAGCGAAATTATTTTTGAAAATATCATCTCTTAATTTAGTCCATTGATGCAAAACCTTTATATCTGCCTCATTGATTAATCCTTCTTTATCGGGAGGAATGTTCATTAGCAATACGCAGTTTCTTCCTACAGAGTGAAAATAAATATCCAGTAATTTTTCAGGAGATTTTATTTTATCATTTTGGTCCTGGTGATAAAACCATCCCGGCCTGATGGAAACATCCGCCTCTGCGGGATACCAAACCAAACCCTTGGCATGCATAATTTTGTCGCGGCTGCCGAGGTCATCACCTCTCATATCTCCGGCAGGTTTGAAATTAATGCTTTTTTGAGAATTGGATGAGATAGTTGATTGGTCAAGATTATCTGCAGGCACCACACTCCATTCAGTTTCCCGTCCATAGCCGGTTTCAGTGCCTACCCAACGTACATCAGGCCCCATAATAGCAATCACCGCGGTGGGCTGTAATT
This sequence comes from Ginsengibacter sp., assembly GCA_039935135.1. Lineage (GTDB taxonomy): Bacteria > Bacteroidota > Bacteroidia > Chitinophagales > Chitinophagaceae > Ginsengibacter. The sequence continues at coordinate 2,528 of JBDTKU010000148.1, forward strand.
CCCTGATAACTTTATACCAGCGGTCAAAATCATACACCTGTTTTTTCCCATTCGGGCCTTCGCCATTGGCACCATCAAACCAAACTTCGTCTATGCGTCCATAGTTAGTAAGCAATTCAGTAAGTTGCTTTACAAAAAAATCATTGTACTCATCCGTGCCATACAAGGGCGAATTTCTATCCCATGGAGAAAGATAAATGCCGAAGCCCATATTTTGTTTTCTACACGCATCAGCTACTTCTTTTACTACATCACCTTTCCCTCCCGATTGCGATCGGGACCACGGGCTGTTTTTTACGGAATGTTCTGTGGTCTTTGTAGGCCATAAGCAAAACCCATCATGATGTTTTGCAGTGAGTATTACTTGTTTAAAACCCGCGTCTTTAGCCACTTTCACCCATTGGTTGGCATTTAATTTTGTCGGGTTAAAAATTTTCGGATCTTCTTTTCCTGTTCCCCATTCGCGGTTGGTAAAGGTGTTCACGCCAAAATGAAAGAAGCAGGTAAGTTCCAATTGCTGCCATCGTAATTGCCTCTGCGAAGGCACTACATTGGCGGCTTTGCGAATGATATCCGACTGCGAATCTGTTGGTAAAATGATTGCATAATTTTTTTTCTGGGCCTGGATAAACAAGACAGTAAAAAGAAGGAAAAATAAAAATTTGTATTTCACCAGATAAAATTTTCGGTTTAAAATGATAATTAAAGTCAGAGCGTTTTTTTTCAAATTGTAGTTTGTGCTCATTGATACACCCTTACCCAATCTACAATCATTTGTTAGATCCAGTCAATAATTATTTGATTCTTTTTAATTTTAGGTTTGATCTATTTCGATACTAAAAAAAACTTACTTCCCATCCAACACTTTCATTCTAAAAGAACTCACTTCAGCAGTGCGATGTTCTTTTTCCATAATTTCTTCTATCTTTTTTACAACTTCAGGATATTGCCCGGCCACATCATGCTGCTCCTGTATATCATTGTCAAGGTCAAACAATTTTATTTTCATATTTCCTTTAAGCATGTCAAAACGGATGCCTTTCCATTTCCCTAATCGTACAGCCTGCTGACCGCCGTATTGAGGAAACTCCCAATATAAGAATGGATGCTTTTCCTGCTTTTGCTGATTTTCTAATAGGGTAGGGAGAAGATTAATTCCATCAATATTAGCAGGTATATTAGCATTGATAATTTTGCATAAGGTGGGCATTACATCCCACGTGGCGCAAACCAAATCGCTTTTTGTTCCAGGTTTTATTTTCCCTGGCCACGATGCAATAAACGGTTCCCTGATTCCGCCTTCATACAAAAAACCTTTTCCCCAGCCGTACTCATTTTTAAAAGGGCCATTGCTATCAAAGAATTCGCAGTCAGCGCCCCCTTCGTTGGAAGACCCGTTATCACTTGAAACAATAATTATTGTATTATCATAAACCCCGGTCTCTTTTAATTTTTGCACGATCTGGCCTACATGTTCATCAAAAAGAGAAACCATGGCCGCACGGGTAGCCCTTGGATAACGGCAAGGAACATAACTACCTCCGGCGAATGGTTTTTCATTGCCAAATTTTTTATGATAATAATCCACCCATCTTTCAGGAGCCTGCATAGAAGCATGAGGAAGCGGATCAGGAAAGTAGAGGAAAAAAGGTTGCTCCTTATTTTGATCAATAAATTGGAGCGCCGCTTTTATGATGAGGTCGGGAGCATAGTCTTCCTGTGAATATTCTTTATAATTTTTGAGATCAAGAGGATCAAGGCCGGCCGGAAATTTAATATTGGGATCCTGAATTTTATTATTCAGCGGAACCCTGTAAATATTTTCCCACAGATGCCCGGGATAATATTGATGATCCTGGCGCTGACACAGAGAACCAAAAAAATAATCAAATCCCTGTTGGTTCGGAATGCCCGTGCTCATTGGACCGCCCAGGCCCCACTTGCCCACAAGCGCAGTACGATACCCGGCTTTCTTCAACACTTTTGCAACAGTGATCGTAGAATCAGGAATTGGCAATTGGCCCTCTAAGGAAGGGTTGGCTTCCATGGCTTTAAAATCCCAGACATCGCCTCGTTGATCCCATTCATCATTACCTCGAATAAAGGCGTGGCCTGAGTTGTAGCCCGTCATTAATGAATATCTTGATGGTGCGCAAACCGGCATGGCATAATATTGCGTGAAAAGCATCCCGTTTTTTGCTAACGCATCAATGTTTGGGGTTTCAATTTTTTTCTGCCCATATGGACCTACGTCTCCATAGCCAATATCATCAGCAAGAATAAAAACAATATTTGGTTTGTTTATTTTTTTTGAGCTCTCCTTTTTTTGTGCTGATAGTTGCATAGAAAAAAGCGAAATCATTAAAATAAAAGGGAGATTAAAACATTTCATAATTGTAATTTTCGTTTTTTTTTCAACTCATTTTTATTTTATTTCAATAAGCAGAAATATTTTTTTTCTCTCCTTCACTAATAAAGATACCTGTTTGAAATATCATGATTACATTTAAACATTTAATCTTATTAACAGCGAAAATAATGACAACGATAAATGAAGTTCTCTCTGCTTATGATTTGGATCCAGAAAATACAAAGGTAGATTTAATAAATAGCGGCCTAATTAATTCTACTTACAAAATAAAAAATAAAAGTCAGTATTTTATTCTACAAAAAATAAATCATTTTGTATTTAAAAACCCGGAAGCAATTGCATCTAATGTAAGGTTAATTGCTGATTATTTAAGTCATCACTTTCCCGTATATTTATTCGTTGGCCCGGTGCAAACAAAAAATAAAGAAGAGATGGTGAAAACAGCGGAAAATAATTATTTCAGGCTGGCTCCCTTTATAAAAAATTCTCACACGATTGCGACCGTTGAAAAGCCACAACAGGCATTTGAGGCAGCCAGCAAATTTGGAGAATTTGCAAATTTGCTTTCCGGGTTTCCTGTAGAAAAGCTTGAAATCACTTTGCCAAATTTTCACAATCTTACTCTTCGTTACCAACAATTTCTTGAAGCTCTTCAATCCGGCAATAAGAGCCGATTGAAAGAATCTGAAAATTTGATTGAAATGGTTAAGCAGAATAAATATATCGTTGACACCTACGAAAATATTTTGCAAAACCCATCCTTTAAATTAAGAGTCACTCACCATGACACCAAGATCAGTAATGTGTTGTTTGATAACAATGACAAGGGACTCTGCGTAATTGATCTCGATACGGTAATGCCCGGATATTTTATAAGTGATGTGGGTGATATGATGCGTACTTATCTTTCGCCTGCCAACGAAGAGGAAAAAGATTTTTCAAAAATTGAAGTGAGAGATGATTATTTTAAATCAATTTGGGATGGCTATATGAGCCAAATGAAAAATGAATTAAACAAGGAAGAAAAGAAGCATTTTATTTATTCAGGGAAATTCATGATCTACATGCAGGCTTTGCGTTTCTTAACTGATCATTTGAACAATGATGTGTATTACGGAGCAAAATATGAAGGACAGAATTTTGTAAGGGCCGGCAATCAAATGGCTTTGCTGGAAAGATTGATCGAGAAAGAAAAAGTCTTTCAGAAAATAATTGAAGGATAAAATATCCGATTATTTGCCTGCCTGCCGGTAGGTTTGTTTACTGTAGAAAAAATTATTTAATCTCAAAAAATATTAAAGATGGAAAAGATCAGGTGGGGAATGATCGGTTGTGGAGATGTGACAGAAGTAAAAAGCGGGCCGGCATTTAATAAAGTTGAAAATTCTTCTCTTGTTGCGGTGATGCGGCGCGATACGGAAAAAGCAAAAGATTATGCCCAGAGGCATGGCGTTCCAAAATGGTACGATGATGCAAATGAATTGATCAATGACAGTGAGATAAATGCGATATATATTGCGACGCCGCCTTCCTCGCATGAAGAATATGCGTTAGCAGCCATCAATGCAGGAAAACCGGTTTACATCGAAAAACCAATGACTTTGGATTACGCTTCTGCGAATATGCTCTCTAAAATTGCGGAAGAAAAAAATGTAAAATTATCGGTAGCTCATTACCGGCGTGGCCAACCTCTTTTTAATAAAGTGAAAGAGCTATTGAATGAAAAAATAATTGGTGAAATCCGTTTTGCAAAATTAGAATTCTATAAAAAATCATTGATTCCGGAAGCGCTCAATATTCCCAAAGTAGCCTGGAGAGTCAATCCTGAAATAGCAGGTGGTGGCTTATTTCATGATATAGCCCCGCACCCGCTTGACCTGATGTGCTGGTTTTTTGGCGCGATAGAAAAAGCCTCGGGATATGCTGCCCAACAGGGAAAACTATACCAGGCAGATGATATTGTTTCGGGAAATATTCTATTTAAATCAGGCGTTCTTTTTAATGGATTATGGTGCTTTAATGTGGCGGAAGGAAACGTAAAAGATCTTTGCGAAATACACGGAAGCAATGGAAAAATGAGATTCCCTATTTTTGAACATAAGAAAATAGAGATCATAAAGAATGACAAAACAGAAGAAATTTTATTTGAACCGCTTACGCATGTGCAGCAACCTTTGATACAAAAAGTAGTGAATTATTTTTTAGACAAAGGCCCCAATCCTTCTTCCGGAGCAGATGGCGCAATAGTAATGAAACTGCTGGATGATTTTACGAATAAATAAAAGGATATTCTTTTTTGAAATGCCTGGTATAAAGTTATTTGGTCTTTATTCAATCTGCTAGAATCTTATTAAATCCCTTTGCATCCATCACCGGCAGCATAGAGTTTTGAATAATTTTAAAATCTTTTATGTTGGAAGTAATAAAATAATCCAGTTGATGATGCAACGCTATTTCGTACAATAATGCGTCTTCAAAATCTGGCGGGAATCTACCCGTAGCATTATTTATATTTTTTGCTGCGCATGGTAAAAGAATAATTCTTTTATTCAGGGAATTCACGATTTCGAAAATTTTATCCTTAGAATAATCTTTTCTAATAACATAAGCAGTTGTCGTAACAACGCTTTCAGAATAATAAGCCTTAAATTTTCCTTGTTCAAGTAAATCGAAAAGGTGCAATGATTCTTCGTGAAAAGATCGACGCGGATCCAATAAGTCAATAATAATATTGGTGTCCAAAAAAGCGCTACAGGCCATATTTCTCTTTTATATAGTTATCTCTTTCTTCATCAATATTCAACGGCTTATCTCTTTTTATCGAGCCCGCATATTTATCCAGAAACTTCCGAAAAGAATCGTCTTTTTTTTCAGATTTAAGAACCTCCTCCAACTGCTTTTCAACAATTTTAGACACAGAAGTTTTCTTGCGGCTGGCATACGATTTTATGCGCCGGGCAACTGATTCATTTATGGTAAGATTGAGCTTGACTGTCATATCCAAAGATTTGTTTTTCAAATATACGCCTAATCCTAAAATATACGCCTAAAGGACGAAAGGCCGTAAATTATTTTTAGTAAAATGCTCGAATTCCTTTGCTGTCACAGGGAGTGCCGGTATTTTAGATTATACACGAGTTGCTCAAAAATAATTTTTGAATACAGTAAACGAAGAAATACTGAGATTTTATATTTTGTCTTATTGATATTTTTATTCGGACCATTTGAAAATGATTCCTAGTAAATAAAAATCCGGGATATTTATTCGTTTACTATTATGGAATAATCCAATTCTTATCTTCGCGGCTAAAATGTATTCAATCCTTCGCAACATATTATTTTGGTTTGATGCGGAAAAGGTTCATTATTTTTCGATGAACTTTTTGCGTTTTTTTTGCCGCTTTTCCTTGATAAGATGGTGTTTGAAAAAAGGATTTTCTATTGATGATGGTTTTTCAAAAAAAGTTTTCGGAATCAATTTTCCCAATCCCGTTGGACTTGCAGCAGGCTTTGATAAAAATGCAAAATATTTAAATGAACTGGAACTATTAGGTTTTGGTTTTGTGGAGATAGGAACCGTAACGCCATTGCCTCAACCGGGAAATCCAAAACCAAGATTGTTTCGTTTGCCAAAAGATAGAGCGCTTATCAACAGAATGGGTTTCAATAACGAAGGCGCAAAGGCTGCCTCAGAACGAGTTCAAAAGTTTCGTTCAAAAAATAAAAAAAGCAAATTGGTAATCGGGGGCAACATTGGGAAAAATAAAATTACCACAAATGAAAATGCCTGGAAAGATTATGAAATTTGTTTTAATGAATTGCATGAGGTAGTTGATTATTTTGTGGTTAACGTTAGTTCGCCGAACACGCCTGGTTTGCGCGACCTTCAACAAAAAGATTCTTTAAAAAAAATACTTACGCATCTTCAACAAATCAACCAGTCAAAAAAGATTCAAAAACCATTACTGCTGAAAATTTCTCCTGATTTGAATCAACATGATCTTGATGATATAATTGACCTTGCGATAGAAATAAACTTAGACGGATTGGTTGCGGCCAATACAACGATCAGCCGAAAAGATTTAATCACTTCAGAAGAAGAAATTAATAAAATGGGTGCAGGTGGATTAAGCGGTAAACCATTAAAAGAAGAATCTACACGGATCGCTGATTATATTCATCAGAAAACAAAAGGAACCATTCCCGTCATCAGCAGTGGTGGAATATTTTCTTCAAAAGACGCACAGGAAAAATTTAGCGTTGGTGCTGAATTGGTGCAGGTATGGACAGGTTTTATTTTTGAAGGGCCCAGTATAGTAAAGAAAATTTTGAAAGAATTTTAAATAACTCTTCTATTCAACAATCTTCAGGGGATTCTCATTCATTTCATCATCAAATTTATTTTCCATTTTTATTTGAGAAAACATGACATTCGTTGCCGTTATCATTATATCGTCTGCCTTCGATTTATTATCATCATAAAATACAACTCCCGAAAGTGTCATTGCATAAGCTACCGCCTTATGTAATTCCCCGGTTACTTCAGAAAAATAGGTAAATAAAGCCGCGGCCAGAGCAGCTAATTCCTCATAAGAAATTTTTTGCCTGTTTGGGAAAAAGTGAGAAAAACTAAATCTATTACCTATTAATTTTCTTAACTCATCAAAGGTAAATGTAGCGACCATGATAAGAATATAATTCGTAAAAGCAAATATGCTGTGGGGAAACTTTTGGTAAATCCGAATTATATTTTCATTTTCCTTATTGGTTTCATGATTTTTTTTGTAAGCAAGAGTCAGTAAATCATAAAACTGGCATTGGTCCGGATATTTTGAAATCTGCTCTTCAATTTCAGGAATTGCATTAGCAGCGTTTTCTTCAATCTTTTCATAAAGAGTATCATAAAATTTTTCCCTTTCTTCACTAAAAGAAAACGGCTCATCCGTTTCATCCTCATCTACCAATTCCCATTTTTCAATCTCATCAATTATTTCAAACATTTCCGCTGATTCCTGTTTGGTGCATTGCTCATTATAAACAGCAAAAACAATTGTAGCGAACTTACGGGGAGAAGTTTTTTTGTTGCCCTCCATTATGGCGGCAATATCGTCCACAGAAAGTTCTTCCTCATCATCTTCTGCCCAAACATTCTCCTCATCATTGTCATTATCATTTTCGGAAAAATCATTTTCTTCGATTATTATAAAATTCCCTTTACCCACCGTGCGTTCCAGGGTAGCAATAACATTAGCAGGATGCTTTTCTTTCCCTAACAATATTGCCGGTTTTCCGTTCATTCCAAATTGAATATCTATTAATTCTACGCGGTCATCATCCTCTTCCAATAAATATTGGGAAACTCCAAAATCTTTATGCGGCTTAAAGCCGAGGTCTTCAGCATATTCAACGCCTCCATAAATAATATTATGTGCAAGCGCATATTCAATTTCTTCCATTTCCTGTTGTCCCTCTAATTTATTAAGCAACTCAGTAAATTCCGTATTCACATTAAAATTATAAAAAGTATCTTTTACTCCCAGGCAATACAGGTCAACCAGGTAAACAGCAAAAGTAAAATTTCCATTGATATGGTTCCGTGATACGACAATGGATGCAAAGCCTGACTTAGCCCAGTCTTCATTGATATAACATTTTCCAACAGGCAATTTTCTTGCTCTTGTTTTAATATAATTTTCGGGAGAGGTAGGCAACTGAATTACTTTTTTATTCTTATTTTTTCCCATAACTAAACTCTTATTTTTTAATAAAATAAATTGATTCCTGCCTACAGTAAACCGACAAATTTCACCGATTTCTATTTTGATTCCAATTAAAATCTTCCTAACAATATGAAAGGATTAATCCTTTTTATATTCCGGTTCATCTAACTGAACCACTTTCCGGTTTTGTCTTTTCATCATCACCATGTTCAGTACTTCAACAATAAATGAAAATGCCATTCCGAAATAAATATAATTTTTCAGATGAAGGCCTTCTGCTTTCTCCGCAGCCCAACCTTCAATTACCAGGCTTAGTCCGATCATCACTAAAAATGAAAGGGCGAGCATTTTAAAAGTTGGATGCTTGTGAATAAAATCCGCAATGAAAGGGCTGAAAGCGAACATAATGATCATGGCGATAATAACAGCAGCAATCATTATTTCAACATGCTTGGCGGTTCCTCCCGCAGTGATCACACTATCAAAAGAAAAAACCAAATCAACCAAAACGATTTGGAAAACAGCGTTTGAAAAACCAAGAGGCTTATCTTTCGGCTTTAACGTATCAGGATTTTCACCTTCCAGTTTTTCATGTATTTCCCGCACTGATTTATAGATAAGAAATATGCCGCCAGCCAGCATTACGAGGCTTGCAATATCAAATCCTTTATCAAAGACTGTAATAACCACTTTCCCTTTTTGCGCCAACAGCCAGCCCAAACCTAATAACAGTACGCTTCTCACTATTGACCCTAAAGTAACCCACGCAAGTCTTGCCTTCTTATGTTTTTCAACGGGCAACCTGTTAATGATAATGCTTACAAAAATTACATTATCCACCCCGAGAATTATTTCAAGAAGAACAAGTATAAAAAAGCTGATGATGCTGTCAGTCGTTAATAAGTGGCTCATTCTGATGATTTTTTCATTTAAAATAAATCCCAAAAAACGTCAAATATTTTTTGGTTTCGCAAACATAAACATTCTATAAAAAATTTAATTGCATTGCCGGGATTAAAGGCAGCCTGAAAAGAGTTGTAAATTGCGTAGATTTTAAAAAGTTTTAGATATGAATATAGGAATCGTTTGCTACCCTACGTTTGGCGGAAGTGGAGTGTTGGCAACAGAGTTAGGGAAAGCATTGGCCGAAAAAGGTCACAACATACATTTTATTTCTTATCAACAACCCGTAAGGCTGGGAAGTTTTCACACCAATATATTTTACCACGAAGTAAGTGTGCCTACTTATCCCTTGTTTGACTATCCCCCGTATGAAACAGCGCTGGCGAGCACCATGGTGGATGTAATTATCAATCAAAAAATTGATCTTCTTCATGTTCATTATGCCATTCCTCATGCATCGGCAGCGTATATGGCAAGACAAATCCTTTTAAAAGAAGGTTTAGATATTCCAGTGATCACCACTTTGCACGGTACGGATATAACCCTGGTAGGGAAAGACAAAACTTATTCGCCGGTGGTTACTTTTTCAATGAATGAAAGTGCCGCTATCACTGCGGTTTCTAAAAATTTGCGCGATGAGACCTACAACAATTTCAAGATGGAAAAAGAAATTGAAGTGATCTACAATTTTGTGGACATCAAACGTTTTAATAAAACGCCGGTCACTCCTTTTAGGCAAGTGATTGCTCCAAATAATGAGCGTATCTTTTTACATGCTTCCAACTTCAGGAAGGTTAAACGCGTGGAAGATGTTGTCTATGTTTTTGAAAAAGTAAATAAAGTTATTCCCTCAAAATTATTATTTGTTGGCGATGGCCCGGAACGATCCTTTATTGAAGATCTGTGCAGAAAAACCTGTGCGCGTACTGACATCCGGTTTCTCGGCAGGCAGGAACAAATGGAAGAAGTTCTTGCCATTTCAGATCTTTTTATTTTACCCAGTGAGTACGAAAGTTTTGGGCTTGTTGCCCTGGAAGCTATGGCCACAAAAGTTCCTGTAATCTCAACCAACGTCGGAGGCTTGCCTGAAATCAATATTAATGGAGTTACGGGTTTTACAAGCAATGTGGGAGATATCGATGACATGAGCAACAATATGATAAAAATTCTTTCTGATGAAAAGGCTTTTACAAAAATGAAAAAGAATGCCTTGGCGCAGGCTTTGAAATTTGATATTCATAATATAGTTCCCCAGTATGAAGCTTTGTACCAAAAAGTTTTAGATCCGGTTTTAAAATAAATATTATGAAAAGCAAAACCAAAGATGCTATAATATTTGGAGGCTTTATTTTTCTCAATTCCTTACTGACTTCGATCTTAACAGGAGACCCGTTTTTACCAAAGTAAGTATCATTTCTGCTTTAATTATAGCGGTTGCCTCCTGCTATATTTTTGGATTTATTTTAAAAGGTTCATTTGGATGGAAGAATAAAAAACAAGAAATTACGAAATGACCAACCGTCAAATATTTTTAAACCATATCGGGCAAACCTCTCCCGATCCGCTTGCCCTTGAAATCGTAAAAGCCAGTGGCAGCAAGCTTTACGATATAAATGATAAAGAGTACATTGATCTTATTGGTGGCATCAGCGTGTGTAATATCGGACATGGAAATAAAAAAGTAATCGATGCCATTAAGCATCAGGCTGAAAATTATATGCATGTGATGGTTAACGGCGAATTGGTTTTATCGCCTCAAACTGCCTATGCAAAAGCGCTCACTGATAATTTACCTTCTTCTCTTAACTCCGTTTTTTTTACCGCTTCTGGAACAGAAGCTACAGAGGGCGCGATGAAGCTGGCAAAACGATTTACAGGAAGAACTCAAATAATTGCTTTTAAAAATTCTTATCATGGAAGCACCCAGGGATCATTAAGTATCATTGGCGATGAATATTGGAGAAATGCATTCAGGCCATTGCTCCCGGATATTTTGCATTTGAACTTTAACCATTTTGAAAGCCTGGATTTCATCACTACGCAAACTGCTTGCGTTATCGCAGAAACGATCCAGGCAGAAGCAGGCGTTATTGTTCCGGAAAAAGAATGGATGCAGGAGCTGAGAAAAAAATGTAGTGATACAGGAACCCTATTGGTTTTAGATGAGATACAATGCGGCTTTGGGCGAAATGGAAGTCTCTGGGCGTTTCAGCAATTTGATATAGTGCCTGATATTTTATTATTAGCGAAAGCGCTTGGCGGAGGAATGCCATTGGGTGCTTTTATCGCTGATAAAAAGATCATGGGTTCTTTAACCAACCATCCTGTTTTGGGGCACATCAATACTTTTGGAGGCCACCCGGTATGTTGCGCTGCAGGCCTTGCCGCATTTAAAGTTTTATTGGAAGAAAATTTAATTGAAAAGGTTTTTGAAAAGGAAAAAGTATTCCTTGAAAACCTAAAGGATGCACCAAATATTAAAAACATCAGAAGCCGGGGACTTATGATAGCGTTGGAGTTTGATAGTTTTGCAGAAAATAAAAAAGTAATTGATGGATTAATTATTGAAGGAGTTTTTACAGATTGGTTTTTATTTGCTTCCGAATGTTTAAGAATTGTTCCACCACTTATTATTACTGAAAAAGAAATTGCAAACGCTTGCGCAGCAATACAAAAAGTGGTTTCCAAATTGAAATAATTTTATTAAAATCAATGTAAGATCATGCGAGTTATAAAATCTTTTGGGTGGGCACTGAACGGTTTAAAAGATTGTATCCTTCATGAAAAGAA
>JBDTKU010000149.1:0-8473 GCA_039935135.1 Ginsengibacter sp.
CAACTTGAAATATATGAAAATATAGAACCGCAATTAAAAGAATTGGTAGAAGATGTAGTATTGAATCGTAAACCAGATGCAACAGATAAGCTATTGGCTTTTGCCGAAAAAGTAAAATCAAAAGGAAAAGAAATTGTAAAAGATGAAGCCTGGAGAAAAGAAGAGGTGCAAAAGCGTTTAAGCCATGCGTTAGTAAATGGAATTACCGATTATATTGAAGAAGATACGGAAGAAGCACGGTTGAAATATCCTAAACCTTTGGATGTGATTGAAGGTCCGCTGATGGACGGGATGAATGTAGTGGGTGATTTGTTTGGAAGTGGAAAGATGTTTTTGCCGCAAGTAGTAAAAAGCGCGCGGGTGATGAAGAAAAGCGTGAATTATTTATTTCCTTTTATCGAAGCTGAAAAAGAAAAAACAAAACAGGCCAACATTGATGCAGGGATTTTAAATGTGGAAGGCGAAGGCCCGGCCAAAATTTTAATGGCCACCGTAAAAGGCGATGTGCATGATATCGGGAAAAATATTGTGGGTGTTGTTTTGGGTTGTAATGGATATGAAGTAATTGATTTGGGTGTAATGGTTCCCGCAGATAAAATCCTGCAGGTAGCCAAAGAAAAAAACGTGGCTATGATCGGTTTGAGTGGGTTGATCACGCCTTCTCTTGATGAAATGGTGCATGTGGCAAGGGAAATGAAGAGAAATAATTTTACCATTCCACTTTTGATTGGAGGCGCTACTACTTCGCGCTTACACACTGCAGTTAGGATTGCCCAGGAATATGATAATGGTGTGATACACGTTCTGGACGCGTCGCGCAGCGTAACCGTTGCCGGAAATTTATTAAGTAAAGAAAATAAAAGTGGATTTTTATCCGGCATCAAAACAGAATATGAAAAATTAAAAAATGATTTTGGAAATAAAAGATCGGCAAAGGTTCTTTTGCCTTTTGAAAAAGTACAACAAAATAAGTTTCCAATAGATTGGAAAAATTTCAATCCCGTAAAACCAAACTTTACCGGAATAAAAGTTTTTGAGGACTATGATTTGAATGAGATTTACGAATATTTAGATTGGCAGCCATTCTTTATTGCATGGGAAATGCATGGAAAATTTCCGCAGATATTATCAGATGAAAAGATAGGCGAAGCAGCGACAAAATTGTATGAAGAAGCGCAGGTATTTCTTAAAAACCTGATCAAAGAAAAATGGCTTACTGCAAAAGGCGTGGTTGGTTTTTGGGAAGCTCATGCGATTGCTGGTGATACGGTGGAAGTAAAAAATACGGATGGGAAAAATTATAATCTAGAATTTTTGCGCCAGCAAATAAAGAAAGCGCCCGGTCAGCCAAACATGTCGTTGGCAGATTTTATAAAACCTGGCGGCCAGGATTACATTGGCGCATTTGCTGTTTCTATGCATGGGCTTGAACCGCATATTGAAAGGTTCAATAAAGAGTTTGATGATTATAGTAAAATTATGCTGCAGGCGCTGGCCGACAGACTCGCAGAAGCTTTTGCAGAATTGCTGCATGAAAGAACGCGCAAAGAATTTTGGGGCTATGCAAAAGAAGAAGAGTTTTCTTCGAAAGAATTAATAGAAGAAAAATATGCAGGTATAAGGCCTGCGCCTGGATATCCTGCTTGCCCGGACCACACAGAAAAATATAAATTGTTTGAATTGCTGGACGCAACTAAAAATGCAGGAATAATATTGACTGAATCGCTCGCAATGTCGCCTGCGCCATCCGTGTGTGGATGGTATTTTGCCAATCCTGAAAGTAAATATTTTGGAATCGGAAAAATTGCCAAAGACCAGGTGGAAGATTATGCGAAAAGAAAAAATATGTCCATCGAAGAAGTGGAAAGATGGCTTAGGCCGCAGTTGGATTATGATGCGTGACGAAAAGTTATCAGAGACCAGTTATTGGTATTAGAGTGACACAGTAAAGCAACAAATACCACGGAATCTTATTTTAGCAGAAACTATTTAAACCAATTAAACCAAATAAAATGCGCATTATTTCTTATAATGTAAATGGAATAAGAGCTGCCATAAGAAAGGGGTTTATTGACTGGCTTAAAACCGATCCCGCTGATATCCTTTGCATCCAGGAAATAAAAGCACATGAAGCGGATATAGATCGCTCTGTCATTGAATCTGCGGGTTATCGCCCTTATTTTTTTCTTGCACAAAAAAAAGGATATAGCGGCGTAGGAATATTAAGTAAAATAGAACCGGACAATGTAGAATTTGGACATGGAAATGAACAAAGCGATTTTGAAGGCAGGGTATTGCGTGCTGATTTTGGAGAGGTTACTGTGATCAGTGCTTACTTTCCTTCGGGGACTACAGGCCAGGTTCGGCAAACTTATAAATACATTTGGCTTGATGAATTTTTGGATTATCTCAATGAACTTAAAAAGACCAGGAGAAAATTAATTGTTTGTGGCGATTATAATATCGCACACAAAGAAATAGACATTCACAATCCTGTAGGAAATAAAAAAACATCAGGATTTTTGCCTGAAGAAAGAGCTTGGTTTGATAAATTTTTTTCTAACGGATTTACGGATGGCTTTCGGCATTTGAATGAAGAGCCGCATCAATATTCGTGGTGGAGCGTAATGCGCCCCAGTACACGATTAGAAAACAAAGGCTGGCGAATTGATTATATCAACGTTACCAATAATCTTGAAGACCAAATCCTGGATGCAAAAATTTTTCCAGGAGTAAAACACAGTGATCATTGCCCTGTTTACATGGAAATAAAATCATAAAATATGTTTGTTTACAACATTACTTTAAAAGTGGAAACTCAATATTTGGAGGAATGGATGAATTGGGCTAAAACCGTTCAAATTCCTGATGTTCTGGCAACAGGTTGTTTTTATGATTTTCGTTTTTATGAATTAATGGAAATTGAAGAAGAGGATGGAAGAACGTTTGTTATACAATTCCTGGCCAATTCAAAGAGCGATTACAACAGGTACAAGGAATTATATCATTCATCTTTTCGGCATCGCTCCGCTAAAAAATGGGGTGATCATGTAGTTTCTTTCAGAACTCTGCTAAAAAATGTGGAATAAGTGTTCACATTTTTGTCCACATTTAATTTTAGTAAAAACACTTTTTCTCAAACCCTTAATAAATCAAGGTTTCCTAACCAAATAGCTCTACAACTCAATACAGTACTACCTTTCAAATAGCTTTCCTTGTTTTCTGATTATTAGTAAATTCCCGGTGTTTTCGCTCAAATGCACACCAATCGTGCATTTCAAAGGATCATTCTCAAAAAAAAGTTTTTATAAAAATATTATTGCATTGAAAAACCTTCTATATTTGTTCCTGTTTAAAAAATCAAATAAAATCAATATGAACAAAGCTGAATTAATCGCCAAGATGGCCGATGATGCAGGAATCACAAAAACACAAGCTAATGCTGCGTTAGATTCTTTTACAACTGCAGTTACCAAAACTTTAAAAGGTGGAGGAAAAGTTACTCTTGTTGGATTCGGAACTTTCTCCGTTAGCAAAAGGGCTGCACGTAATGGACGCAATCCTCAAACTGGCGCTGTGATTAAAATTAAAGCTAAAAAAGTAGCTAAGTTTAAAGCAGGTAAAGAACTGTCATCGAAAATCTGATTATCGGAAAAATTTGTCAAAGCAAGATGCAATATTGTATCTTGCTTTTTTTATTATCAATTACAACCTTCATCAATAAAAAATATTTAAATGGGACGCGGAGATAAAAAAACCAAGAAAGGAAAAATTTTTATGGGTTCTTTTGGAAAGTCAAGACCGGTAACTAAAGCAAAGACAAAGGCTGCTGAAAAAGCAAAAGAAAAGAAAGAGGCTTAGTCTTATTAGGTTCTTTCGGCGCGGGAATAATTTTATAACCGCGAAATAGGAATTGCTACTTTTTGTGGGTTTACTGTTTGAGCTTCGCCGCGTATTTATGGAGCGAGCCTTCGAATCACCCATTCTTTATTTTCAGAAAGAGAATATTGCAATCTGTCGTGCAGTCTTCCGGGTCTCCCCTGCCAGAATTCAATTGTGCTGGGTTCTACAATAAAACCACCCCAATGTTCAGGCCTTGGCACTTCTTCGCCCTGGAATTTGTGAGAATATATTTTCAGGTTTTTCAGTAGAAAAGCCTGGTTGTCGATTATACTGCTTTGGGGCGAGGTCCATGCGCCCAGTTGACTTTCACGAGGCCGAACAGAAAAATACTCATCACTTTCCTGCTGGCTCACTTTTTTTATTGCTCCTTCAATCCGGACTTGTCTTTCCAGCCCTTCCCAAAAAAAAACAAGGGCCACAAAAGGATTTTCTTCAATTTCCCGGGCTTTGCGGCTGTTGTAATTGGTGTAAAATACAAACCCGTTATGGTGAATGCCTTTTAATAAAACAATTCGCGCTGAAGGCCTTCCGGAAGCATTACAGGTAGCTAAGGTCATT
This sequence comes from Ginsengibacter sp., assembly GCA_039935135.1. Taxonomy (GTDB): domain Bacteria; phylum Bacteroidota; class Bacteroidia; order Chitinophagales; family Chitinophagaceae; genus Ginsengibacter. Next base: position 4,462 of record JBDTKU010000149.1, read on the forward strand.
GCGTTGGGTTCTTCCAACTTATTTGCTACAGCTTCCTTCCACCATGTGTCAAACTGGATTATAGGATCTGCATTTACATCTTTTTCTTCCAATGATTTCAACTTATAAACTTTTCGCATTGCAGCGATGGTATTATTTTCAGACATAGCTATTCATTTAATTTTTTCTAAAGCAAAATTCATAAAAGCAGATCACTAAACATAATAAAAACTCAATTGGCAAAAAGCTTTCAATTGAACAACTAACTTTTATAATTTAAAAAGAGCCTTCTAAAAGGCTAAAATTGCGAAGGATTTTTAATTATAACTACTAAGGCAGCGTAACGAGATTTTGAATAATCTCTCTCAGAAATTATTTATGTATAGTCGCTTTATTTGCATTCATGATCATTTCGAGGCTGGCTATCATTTTGGCTTTTTCTTCTTCGTAAATAGCTACCCGGCTTTCCAGTTCATTCAATCTTGAAATTTCAACTTCCAGCTTTTTCTCCCTGTTATGGATTTGGACTATTTGGTTTCTTAGATCATCATTTTCACTTTTTAGGTGTGCATTCACACTTTCCAGGTTTGCAAATTGTTTTTTAGCATTGATCTCTGAAACCAGGGATATCTGAAGTTCTTTTTCCCTTTCTGCTGCAGCCTCAAGCTGCCTTTGCAAAAGGCCGATATTATTCTGCATCGATTCAATGTCATTTAAACGGGCATCGTAATCACTTTTTAATGCCTTCCATTTACCGTTGTTTTCTTCCTTTTCCTCCAACAGTTTTTCGATTTCTTCCAGTCTTTTGTGGGCTTCGTCCAGATCATTTTCTAACTTTTCCTTTACTTCATTTTCTTCATAGTACATTTCCTTCCAATCTTCTTCCTCTTTTTTTTGTGAATAAGCTATGTGCTGTTGAGCCTCATATTGCGATTCAAGCGCTTTTAAACGTTCCTGCATTTTTGAGAATTGGATTTCATAAAATGAAGAATTGTCTTCTACCTTTTTGAGTTTGTTTTTTAGATCATAGATCACTTCAGAGCGGGGAGAAATATTTTGTGAAGAAGGAGCTTTTTTAAAACTCATAAAATTATTCTTATCAGCAGGTAACCAATCATAGCTGCTCATAATTACTTTATATGCGAAGATGAAGCAGGCAATTAAAACAATCAGGGATATAATCCACCAAATCCACATAGGTAGTCTTAAATTTAATACACAAATGATTTACCGGGGGGTTATTTGTGATTCTTTTTCAAGGGATGATCTTCTGCATTACTGCAGGAAATGGATATTTATTTTATAAGCGCAGCGTAAATTAATACAAATTATCCAGTTACCAAGGTGCCCACTTTTTCGCCCGTAATTACCCTCAACAATGTCGCCGGAGTGTCCATATCAAAAACTATAATTGGCAACTGGTTTTCCATGCATAAAGTAAACGCGGTCATGTCCATAACTTTCAGGTGCCTGGCGATGCAATCGGCAAAAGTGATGGTTTCATATTTGGTGGCGAGCTTATCTTTTTCGGGATCGGCAGTGTAGATTCCATCCACGCGTGTACCTTTTAAAATAACGTCCGCTCCTATTTCTATAGCTCTCAACGAACCGGCGGTATCTGTGGTAAAATAAGGATTGCCCGTTCCCGCTCCGAAGATAACTACTCTTCCTTTTTCTAAATGCCTTATGGCTCTTCTTCGAATATAAGGCTCTGCAATTTGTTCCATTTTAATCGCACTTTGCAACCGCGTATAAACCCCTACGCGCTCTAAAGCACTTTGTAAGGCCATTCCGTTAATAACGGTTGCCAACATGCCCATATAATCGCCCTGGGCGCGTTCTATTCCTGTTTCTGCTTCATTCATCCCGCGATAAATATTTCCTCCTCCTATTACGATCGCTACCTGCACGCCCAGTTCTGTTATCAATTTAATATCCTGGGCATATTGTGAAAGTACAGTGGAATCAAGTCCAAAATTTTTATCGCCCATTAAAGATTCACCGGAAAGTTTGAGAAGGATTCGTTTAAACTTAGGAAGCATATTTTGATTGCGGTTGTAATTTTAAATCGCTGCAAGATAATGGATAAATTTTATTTCACCGTTATCGGATGTCTTTTAAAATTGAATCAAACCATTCAGGCAGTAAAGCAATAAAAAAGAATGATTTCTAATTTTTGAAATAAATGTGTAAACAAAAAAGAGCCAACAACTAATTGTCAGCTCTTTCATTGAAAAATTATTTATAATGTTTTATCCTAAAGCCACTCTTTTAAATCCGAGCACTTTTAATTCAGGATCTATAGATTTTAGATAATCCCCTACAGACTTGTTACCATCTTTTACAAATGCCTGTGCCAGCAAAGTGCTTTCTTTAAAAAACTTATTTACCTTTCCGGCAGCAATCTTTTCAGCCATTTCAGCAGGCTTTCCTTCCGCTTTTATTTGTTCAATTGCGATATTTCTTTCACGCTCGATGGTTTCGGCAGATACAGAGCTCTGGTCTATCGCAATCGGATTCATAGCAGCTATTTGCATAGCCACATCTTTTCCAGCTTCTTCATTTACTTTGTTTAAACCCACCAAAACGCCCATCCGATAAGCACCGTGTATATAAGAGGCTACAAAAGGCGCTTCGATTTTTTCAAATCTTGAAACACTTATTTTTTCTCCAATCTTAGCCACTTGTTCATTAAATTTATCAGCAACTGTTTCTTCCCCAATTTTTACTGAATTCAATTCTTCGGCAGAATTTACTTTATTGGCAACCACTGCATCCATGATAGATTGAGCAAAAGCGATATATTCTGCATTCTTACTTACAAAGTCTGTTTCACAACTTACGTTGATGACATAGCCAGTTTTATTATCTTCAGAAGTCCGGGCAATTATAACGCCTTCTTTAGCTTCCCTGTCTCCACGAAGGGCAGCCACTTTCTGTCCTTTTTTCCTTAAATAATCAATCGCGGCTTCAAAGTCTCCATTTGATTCTACGAGTGCTTTGCGGCAATCCATCATTCCGGCGCCGGTTTGCTGGCGTAATTTATTTATTTCTGATGCTGTTATTGTTGTTGTACTCATTTTTTTGTTTAATGTTAAATGATAAAATGAAACAGGATTAATTGTTTTCACAAAATCCTGTTTCTTATTATTCATTGGTGATTACCAAAAGAATTATCTGCGTCCACCTCCTGGTCCACGACTTCCCTGGCCCGGTCCTGATACACGGCGTTTCTGAGGGCCTGCGGGTCCCCGTCCTTTTCCGCCGGCTGGTGCTCCGCTTCCACGACGATGACCCTTACCATCCTCATCGCTATCATCAAATTTAATGTCTCTTGTATTTGATTCCTCAACTTCTTCTGTTTCCTCTTCTTTTTCTGCTTGTCTTTCTGCTAAACCTTCTGCAATCGCAGCTACAATATAGTTGGTAATAATAGCGATTGATTTTGTGGCATCATCATTCGATGGGATAGAAAATTCCACTTTATTGGGATCACAATTAGTATCTACCATTCCAAAAGTGGTAATGTTTAGACGTTTTGCTTCTGAAAGAGCAATATGTTCGTGGCCAATATCCACCAGGAATAAAGCAGCCGGCACGCGGCTAATCTGGGCGATTCCACCCAAAACTTTTTCCATCTTATCTTTTTCACGACTAAGTGTAAGACGTTCTTTCTTGGTAATGCTGTCAAAAGTTCCGTCGTTCAGCATCTTTTCAGTAGCCTGCATTTTCTTTACACTTTTACGCACGGTATTAAAGTTGGTAAGCATTCCTCCAAGCCAGCGCTCAGTAACGAAAGGCATGTTCACTTTCTTCGCAGCTTCCGTAACGATTTCTTTTGCTTGTTTTTTAGTAGCTACAAACATGATTTTCTTTCCGCTTTTTGCGATAGATTTCATGGCGGCAGCAGCTTCTTCAAGTCCCTCAACAGTTTTATTGAGGTCAATGATGTGAATACCTTTTTTCTCAGCAAAAATGTAAGGCAACATTTTTGGGTTCCACTTCTTTTTTAAATGGCCAAAGTGAACGCCTG
>JBDTKU010000150.1:0-11821 GCA_039935135.1 Ginsengibacter sp.
AATATATGAAGCAGATAATTTCTTATAGCATTTTAATGACCTTGTTTTTGAGCTGCAAAGCGCAACCAAATCCTTCCTTTACCATTCAAAAAAATAATAATTCACTTTTATGGGAAATCAGTGGAAATGGATTGACAAAGCCAAGTTTTCTATTTGGTACTTTTCATCTTTTGTGCAAAGAGGATATTCACTTCAGCGACCAATTAAAAAAAGCAGTAAGCTTTAGTGATGAAATCTATATGGAACTGGATATGGATGATCCATCTACCATGTTGAGTGCGATGATGTATATGAATATGAGGAACGATACCACACTCGCCGATCTATATACTCCTCAGGAATATGAACGTTTGAAAAATTATTTTTCTGATACTTTAAAGATGCCACTTGCTATGTTACAAAAAGCAAAACCTTACTTTTTAGTGGCTTTATTATATCCACGAATGATGAATTGTTCATCGCCTGCTGGAGTGGAGGAGGAGTTAGTGAAACTGGCCAAAGAAAATAAAAAAGAAATTCATGGCTTGGAAACCATGCAATTCCAGGCTTCTGTTTTTGATAGCATTCCTTATAAATGGCAGGCAAAAGAATTGTTGAAAAACATTGATAGTTTTTCAGTAAACAAAAAAGAATTTGAAACGATGCTGGGGTTTTATAAAAATCAAAATATGGATTCTATAAAAAACATGTTGGGGGAAAGTGAATTTGGTTCGGACAAATATGATGACTTATTACTTAATAATAGAAATAAAAAATGGGTCAAAAAGCTTGACAGCGTTATGAAAAAAGAAAGTGTGTTTGTGGCTGTGGGAGCTGGGCATTTGGTAGGAGAGCAAGGGCTGGTAAGCCTTTTAAAAAAACAGGGTTATACGGTGAAGCCTTTGGAAAACAAATAGTGTAAAATCGATTTTCCTGACGATAAATGGAATGGAAATTTTACATTGAGTATTTGGGTTAAATAAAAAAGCCCGCAGGAAATACTACAGGCTTTGATGTTGATTTACAAATTTTAATTTAAAACTGCTCCAATTTGCTAAAGAAAAAATCTCCTTCTATTTGTGCATTATCATTGCTGTCGCTGCCATGAACGGCATTCTCACCAATGGACGCAGCATATAATTTTCTGATGGTGCCTTCCTCAGCCTGTGCAGGATTGGTAGCGCCAATTAATTTCCTGAAATCTTCAACTGCATTTTCTTTTTCAAGAATAGCGGCAGTAATCGGCCCACGACTCATAAATTCTACCAATTCGCCATAAAAAGGCCGCTCTTTATGAACTGCATAAAATTCTCCCGCTTTTGCCTGGGAAATGTGCGTCATTTTCATAGCGACAATTCGAAAACCCGCGTCGTTTATCATTTTTAAAATGGCGCCGGTGTGGCCTTTAGAAGTCGCGTCAGGCTTGATCATTGTAAAAGTTCTGTTAGATGTCATTAGGTTTTTTTGTTTTGGCTGCGAAGCTAATAATTTAATCATATACTTGTTGTATTGAAGGCTTGTTAAATTATTATTAGAAATGCTCCCTGGTCAAAAAAATAATAATTCTATTACTTCCATTCATTGAAAAGAAACTCATAAATTATATATTTACATCCTTTCAATCTGAAAATACCATTAGGATAAATAAACAATGAACACTGTATTTGAAATATTGCCCTCAACTTATGAACCTGAGAATTGTTCTCTGATATGTGAAGTAAGTAATGAAGGATTTTCTTATTGCATCAAAGAGGAAGAAGCCCAAAGTTTTTTGGGCCTCGCGGTGTATCACTTTGATTCAACAAAACCCGCTGTAGGCTTCCCTATTTCATTGCAGGTTCTGTTTCATCAAAAAGAAATTTTTTCAAAAAGATTTAAAAAGGTTTGTGTTATTTTTTCATTTCCTCAAAGTGTTTTGATTCCACTTTCTATGTACCATCATGAAAAAAATCAAACTGTGATGAATATGATGTTCGGAGATGTTGACACAAATGATATTATTCTTTCGGATGTAATTTCTGATCAATCTCTGTACAATAGCTACCGCATTTCGGCCGCAACTTTAGAGATGGTTAAAAATCAATTTCCCAATGCTTCTATCGCACACCAGTATTCACTTATACTAAAAAAGCCACTGCATGGAAAAGATCGGCTTACTGTTATTTTTTATACTCAAAAAGTGGTAGTTCACCTCGTAAAAGAAGGGAAACATCAGTTGATGAATTCTTACAGTTTCACCGCTGAGAAGGATATTTCTTACCTTTTATTAAATATTTGTAAGCAGTTTCAAATTAGAAATGTTCATCTTGTTCTATGTGGTTTGATAGAAGAGAATTCAGCGCTATATAAAGAGATCTATAAATACTTTGATGATATAGAGTTGCCGGCCTTTCGCGAGGGCTACCAATACTCAGAAGGAATCACTTCTTTTCCTTCTCATTATTTCAGTCATATCTTTGATGCCGATTCATGCGAATAATTACAGGAAAATATGGTGGCCGAAAAATAAATCCTCCTTCCAAAATGCCCTACACACGGCCCACAACAGATGTGGCAAAAGAAGGTTTGTTCAATATTATTGAAAATAATATTTCAATAGAAGGGATAAAAACGCTGGATATTTTTGGGGGAACAGGAAGCATTAGCTATGAACTTGCTTCGAGAGGAGCCGGAGAACTTACTATTGTTGAGAAGGATCCAAAAATGTATGAATTCATTAAAAACAAAATTGAAGAATTACGAATTGATAATTGCAGGGTCGAAAAAAATGAGGTATTTCGTTTTTTGGAAAATTGTAATGAAAAATTCGATTTGATTTTTGCAGGTCCTCCTTATGCGCTTAAAAATATTGATGACCTTCCTCACCTCATTCGGCATAAAGAGTTATTAAAACCTGATGGTTGGTTCATCCTTGAACATACGCCGGCCAATAATTATGAAAACGAACCGCTATTTAAAACCATGCGGAATTATGGAACCACTATTTTTTCAATTTTTATAAATAAATAAGAACTTAAATTGAAACCAATTTTTATAACAGGAACAGGCACCGATGTAGGTAAAACACTGATTGCTGCCATCCTTACAGAATCTCTCAAGGCTGATTATTGGAAGCCTGTTCAGGCAGGCTTTGCTGAGGGAACAGATTCTTTGTTTGTGAAGGGAATGATTTCTAATAATCAATCAACCATTCATCCTGAACTGTACAAACTAAAGATACCTGCATCTCCACATTTGGCTGCACCAGCGGAGCAAAAAGAAATTACTATACAGGAAATCAAAGATCATTTACCTGGCACAAAAAATCAATTGATCATTGAAGGTGCCGGTGGCCTTATGGTTCCTTTGAATCAAAAAGAATTGATCCTTCAATTAATAAAAGAATTAAACGCGAGAGTGATCGTCGTAAGCAGGAATTATTTGGGAAGCATAAATCACTCTTTACTTACTGCTGCGGTACTGAAGAAAGAAAATGTAGATGTGGCAGGTTGGATTTTTACAGAAGAATATCAACATTACGAAAATGAAATTGAAGGTTGGAGTGGCTTTCCGCTCATAGCATGTGTAAAACATTTGCCCATTGTTTCTAAGGAAATTATCAAAGAACTGGCAATAAAATTGCACCCAATACTGAAATCTATTTTATGAAAAAACAGGATTTAAGAATTTTATTCAAACAAAAAAGAAAAGAACTTTCACTTCATTCGATAGAAAAATGGAATGATCTCATTTTAATTAATTTCCAAAAGCTTCCGCTTCCGTCTTTTGATTGTGTTCATACTTATCTTCCCTCATTAAAACTGGGAGAACCACAGACAGCTAACATCATTAAGTATTTGCAATTTAAAAACCCATTTATTAAAGTAGTAATTCCAAAAGTGGATATTCATGCCGGACGCCTGGCGAATTATCGTTATGATGAAGAGATTGAAATGATAAAAAATAAATATGGAATTGATGAGCCAAAAGAAGGGCTGGAGGTATCTGAAAATGAAATTGATCTTGTTCTGATTCCTTTGCTGGCATTTGATAAAAAAGGGTACCGGGTTGGCTTTGGAAAAGGATATTACGACAAATTTCTTGCCCATTGCAGAAAAGATGTTTTGAAGGTGGGATTAAGCTTTTTTGAGCCTGTGGAAAAAATAGAAGATATAACAGGATATGATATTCCTTTGGATTTTTGTGTAACTCCGCAGGAAAATTTCATTTTTTAAATTTAAATTCACTGGGGCTAAAAGCGCTTATTAATGCTTAAAAAATCGGGATATATTTTATTGCCATTCTCAATATTGTATGGAGGAATTATACGCCTGAGAAACCAACTTTTTGATAAGAAATTTTTCCGATCAGCATCGTTTGATCTTCCGGTTATTTGCATTGGAAACCTTTCAGTGGGAGGAACAGGTAAATCACCGATGGTAGAATACCTTATTGAAATTCTGCGGGAAAATTACCACGTAGCAACTTTAAGCCGCGGCTATAAAAGGAAGACAAAAGGTTTTTTTATTGCAAATGAAAACACCCAAACCTCTGATATTGGTGATGAGCCGATGCAATTTTATAGAAAATTTAGCGATATAACTGTGGCTGTGGATGAAGACAGGGTAATGGGAATTCCAAAAATTTTGAATGACCGGCCTGCAACAGAAATTATTATCCTTGACGATGCATTTCAACACAGGCAAGTGACAGCAGGCTTAAATATTTTGCTTACCGAGTATCATAATCTTTATTCAAAAGATTTTATGTTACCGGCAGGTGATCTTAGAGACGTAAAACAAAGCAGTGAGCGCGCTGATATTATAATCGTAACCAAATGCGATCCGGATTTAGATGAGAATGAAAGGCAAAAGATAATTATCGAACTTAATCCCAAACCTTCTCAAAAACTTTTTTTTACTGCGATAGAATATAATACGCCATACCATTTATTCAATAAAGAAAAATTTAATTTGGATAAAGAGACTGAAGTACTCCTGGTTAGTGGAATTGCCAATCCGAAAACGCTCGAAAATGAAATTGAATCTAAAGTTCGATTTTATAAAACCCTTCGATTCAAGGATCACCATATTTTTGATACGATCGACCTTAAAAAAATAAAAGATGAATTTTTGGGTTTAAAATCTACTAAAAAAATAATTCTCACTACTGAAAAGGATGCAACCAGATTATTAGCATTTGAAAATGGATTAAAAGATCTTCCAATTTTTATTTTGCCAATGGCTCACCGGTTTTTGTTTGAGGACAAAAATTATTTTAAGAAAAACATTCTGGAATTCGTTTCATCTACGAAGAATTGAAGATATATCCTGGGTTCAAACTCAAATCATTTTACCCTATAATTTATATTATGTTAAGTAGTTTAAGTTAAACGAGTACTTCCACTTTGTTTCATCCGAACTCATCATAGTAAACCAACAAAAAACAAGGATTCTTATTTAGATAAAAATAAAAACCCCGGAAAATTCCAGGGCTTTACAATTTATTTTAGAGCCAGGTATTAATTCACAAACTTTGCATCTGCGGCATCATACTTATCCTGGTAAGCTTTTAATTTATCTTTATCGCCCAGACTTTGGTAAATATTTTCTAACAAATTAATTGCTGATCTGTATCTCGATTTTTGTGTTTTTTTGTTTCCTTCTTCAAATGAAGTAGAGGCTTTTTCAGCATAGGGAGCGGCCTTTTGAAGAAAATCTTTTCCATGATCAGTTAAATCAGATTTACTCTTCTTTTGATCCGCTGTTAAAGTAGCTCCTTTTATTTTTGAAGCACTATCCAAAGCAAAAATCCCTTTATTGTAATAATATTGAGCAAACAAAAGATTTACATTTCCGTTATCGGGCTCCAGGCTAAGTGCATTTTCCAATTGGCCTTGTAAAGTGGTCAATAACTGATCCTTATTAGGAATTACAGTTCCTTCGTCACTTCCAAAAACATAGCTGAAAATTTCAGTAGCATAATTTAGATGATAACGCAGGCTATCAGGATGCCTGGAGGTTAATTCACCGTATTTTTTAAACAGTCCTTCATGATTATCTTTTTCCCTGTAATAATCCATTTGAACAAAATCAAAATAATCATCATCAGGAAAAACCTCTTTTCCAAGAGTCGCATATTTTACCATATTAGCTGAATCACCCGCCTGCTTATAGTCGAGTGTCAACCACTGGTAAGGTAATTCGAAAGATGGATCAGGTTTGTTATCCTCACTATGCAGTCCTCCAATTTTGGCATTAGCTATTTCTTCGAAATATTTGCGGGCGGAATCATTATTCTTTGCATTAAGAGCAGCCTTGGCAATATTCAAAACTAATGTGGTATCAACCTTTCCTATGTTGGCCCATTTATTTTCACGGATATATTGACCCACTTCATTTGCTTTTATGAAAAGATCCATAGCTTTTGTAAATCCAACAGTATCAGGCTTGTTGGCGGAACCTGCAGCATCATTAAATGCACTGGCAGCTTCGCCATAATACCCTGCATACACTTTAAAAATAGGTGCATAATTATCTTTGATAACCATCAGCGTTACCGCAGAATTATTCGAGTCAGCGATGGCTTTCTTAAAAGCATCAGATGCCTCGCCATAAGGATCTGCCGGTAACATACTTTTGAAGGCAGAGCTATCAGCCATCAATGTATAAACCTTACTTTTTAAATAGAGCGCTTGTGAATTATTAGGATCTTTTGCAAGCATTCCATCTATTTCCGTTTTCGCTTTATCATACTTTTTGTCATCTACATACTTGGTTGCTTTTTTTACATCTTGTGCAAATGTTGCTGATACAAGAAATGTCAACAAAACGGGTAAAACTATCCTTTTCATGTGTGTTTATTGATTTTAGTTATTGATTTTCTGTGTCTTGATCGGGATTACCTAAACTTTCATTTTCATCATCTTCATCTTCAATTTCATTCTTCTCCTCTAAACTTTCTGAAGGATTTTCATCTGTAATTTCAGTAGATGATTCCCCATTTATTTCCACTTCAATTTCATCTTCATTCTCTTCTCCTTCATGATCATCCAGTTTTGTGATAGCTGCTATTTCATCGCCTTCATCCAACCTGATCAGTTTTACACCCTGTGTGGCTCTTCCTGCTTCTCTGATAGATGCAATTGAAGTGCGAATAGTTACACCTGATTTGCAGGTTATCATTAAATCTTGCGTTTCATTAACATTTAAAAGCCCGATGAGTTCGCCAGTCTTTTCAGTAATATTAATCGTTTTTACGCCTTTTCCTCCTCTATTGGTTATCCGGTATTCCTCAACAGCAGTTCTTTTTCCATATCCTTTTGCGCTTACTACCAGCACACTTGTTTCAGGATCATTAACATTTACACAAATCATACCAACAACCTCGTCTTTCTCTGCATTGACCGAAATTCCAAAAACTCCTATTGCTCCCCTGCCAGTTGGCCTAACTTTTTCTTCCGGGAATCTTATTGCACGGCCACTTTTCACGGCCATCATAATTTGTTGATTACCATCAGTAAGGCAGGCATCTAAGAGTTGATCTCCTTCATTGATGGTGATCGCATTGATTCCATTTTGCCTTGGTCTTGAAAAATCTGCAACCCTGGTTTTTTTGATAATTCCTTTTCGGGTACAAAGTACAATATAATGATTATTTATATACTCGGTATCCTGAAGATTTTTTATAGTAATAATGGTTCTTACTGCGTCATCTGACGGAATTTGCATCAGGTTTTGAATCGCTCTGCCCTTACTTTGTTTATCTCCATCAGTTATTTCATACACCTTTAGCCAAAAACATCTTCCTTTTTCAGTAAAAAATAAAAGTGTATGGTGGGTGGATGCTACAAATAATTGTTCGATATAGTCTTCCTGCCGGGTTTTACTTCCTCTTGCTCCCCTGCCTCCGCGGCGTTGTTGGCGGTATTCAGTAGCTGAAGTTCTCTTGATGTATCCAAGATGAGAAATCGTAACCACCACATCCTCTTCTTCAATAAGATCTTCAATGCTGATCTCATCTGCCATATAAGTAATCTCAGTCTTACGCTCGTCTCCATATTTTTCTTTGATCTCGATGAGCTCATCTTTTATAATCTGGAACCTTTTTCCTTCATCAGCCAAAATTTCTTTCAAATTGGCAATAGTTTTCATTACCTGGGCATGTTCTTCTCTTATCTTATCCCTTTCCATTCCGGTAAGACGTTGCAACCTCAATTCCAGAACAGCCTTAGCCTGGATCTCCGACATTTTAAATTCTGACATTAATCCTTCCTTCGCAATATCCGGAGTGGATGCTGCCCTGATTAATTTTATTACTTCATCCAGGTGGTCAAGCGCTATTAAAAACCCTTCAAGAATATGAGCTCTTTCTTCTGCTTTCCTTAGTTCAAATTTTGTTCTCCGTATCACTACTTCATGACGGAAATCCACAAATTCGCGTATGAGATCTTTAATGTTCAGGGTGTGAGGCCTTCCCTTCACCAATGCCACATTATTAATCCCAAAGGAGGTCTGAAGTTCTGTATGCTTATATAAATGATTGATCACTACCTGGGAAATGGCATCCTTTTTCAGATCAACCACAATCCTGGTTCCTTCCTTGTTATTACTTTCATTATTTACATCTGAAACACCCTCGATCACTTTTTCATTAATAAGATGACCGATCTTTTCGGTAAGAGCATCCCTGTTTACCTGATAAGGCACCTCTGTTATAACAATCTTTTCTTTTCCTGTTTTGGTGGTTTCTACATTAACCTTTCCACGCAAAACCAACCGGCCACGGCCAGTGTGCATTGCCTGTTTCACTCCTTCATAGCCAAAAATAATTCCCCCTGTCGGAAAATCAGGAGCTTTTACAATCTTAATTAAGTCATCAATCGTGATTTCCCGGTTGTCAATAAAAGCCATACACCCATCCACAACTTCAGAAAGATTGTGAGGAAGCATATTGGTAGCCATCCCAACAGCAATCCCACTGGCACCGTTTAATAATAACTGGGGAATCCTGGTTGGCAACACAGTCGGTTCCTTGTCAGAATCATCATAATTTAATTGAAAGTCGATGGTATCTTTTTCGATATCCAGCAACATTGTTTCGGCAATTCTTTCCAGCCTTACTTCTGTATAACGCATGGCAGCCGGAAAATCGCCGTCCTGGCTTCCAAAGTTTCCATGGCCATCCACCAGGATGTAGCGCATACTCCAATCCTGCGCCATTCTAACCAACGTTCCATAAATCGACGAATCACCATGCGGATGATATTTACCCATCACATCACCGACGATACGGGCAGATTTCTTATGAGGTTTATTATAAGTATTTCCCATTTCATACATGCCATATAAAATTCGGCGGTGAACGGGTTTCAAACCATCGCGGGCATCAGGAAGCGCCCTGCCGACTATCACGCTCATCGAATAATCGATGTAAGCGGATTTCATTTGTTCTTCAATATTTACAGGGATAATTCTCCCCCTCGGTGCGCCACTTTCCGGCAATTCTTCGTCTATTGTTTCCATAATTTTTTACTGTTGGCAAATATACTTTTTAACAAGCGCTTTTCCTTAAATAACTGCAAGATTTGACATATATTTTTCACCAATTTTCAAAGTGTAATGTGGATATTGTCATATAATTTCGCCGACTATGGTTTTATAATTATTTTAATTTCCCAAATTCAATTCTTAATTTTTATTTAATCCTCTAATTCTTAATTCATAATTAATAGTTTTGTAGAATGCGGACTATATCATTATTTGGCGCTGGAAAATCAGCGACATGTCTTATCGATTATTTGGGAAAACTGTGTGATGAGAATAAATGGAAATTGTATGTTTCGGATGCTGATCTTTCTTTAGCTCAATCCAAAACCAATCAATTCTCCAATGCGGAGGCCATTTCCTTTGATGTGTCAGATAAAGAGAAAAGACAGGCATTTATCGCTAAAGCCGATATAGTAATTTCTATGCTGCCTCCCTCGTTACATTTATTAGTGGCAAGGGATTGTATCATTTTTTCAAAAAACCTGTTGATGGCTTCTTATATTGACATCAATTTGCGTTCACTTGCTGACGAAATCAAAGAAAAAGGACTTCTTTTTATTGGGGAAATGGGATTAGATCCTGGAATTGACCACATGAGCGCCATGAAAGTTATTAATGAAATTAAGAATAAAGATGGAAAAATTACCTCGTTTAAATCTCACTGTGGAGGCTTAATGGCACCGGAAAGTGATGATAATCCATGGCATTACAAAATTAGCTGGAACCCAATGAATGTGGTTGCTGCAGGAAGTTCTGGAGCATTTTATAAAAGTGAAGCAGAGATCATTGAAGTACTTTATTCTGAAGTTTTTGAGGATGAAAATCAAATTGTGGAAGTGCCGGGTTTGGGTCCTTTAGCCTGGTACGCTAACAGGGATTCCCTGTCTTATATTGATACTTATGATCTTCATGGTATAAAATCTTTTATAAGGACAACACTTCGCTATCCCTCCTATTGTCGTGGTTGGAACAAAATAATTCGGCTTGATCTTACCAATAAAAATGATCACGAAGAAATTAAAGGTTGCCAAACTTTCTCTGATTGGTTTACATTGAAAAAAAACAAATTGGAAAGTGGAACTCAATTGATCACAAATGAGTTTTTTGATCCTGAATTCGTTGAACAAATTGATTTTATTAAAATCCGTAGTGGAGAAAAATTACCTGAATCAGTTTCTAATTCCGCCGCCATTCTTCAATTCCTCCTTGAGAAAAACCTGGCAATGAAGCCAACTGATAAAGACATGATCGTTATGTTACACGAAATTGAATATTCAATTGGCGGAAAAAATAAACAAACGAAAAGTTATCTTATTGTAAAAGGTGAAAATAATATCCAAACAGCAATGGCCAAAACTGTAGGGTTGCCTTTGGGCATTGCTGCAAAACTGATTCTTGAAAACAAGATAAATTTAACAGGATTGCACATTCCGGTAGTTTCTGAAATCTATGTACCTGTTTTAGCCGAACTTGAACTGCACGGAATTAAGTTTAAAGAAGAGACAAAAACTTTAGAATAATATAACGGATACCAGTAAACGAACTTGCCTGCCGGCAGGCAGGGAAATAAAAAGGATTTTCATTTTAGATAAACCTCCCGAACTATTGAAGCCCGGGAGATTATAAATTAAACGTTTATTGAGTATTTGCCTGCTTTTCTGCATCGGCTTTCATTTTATCATTTGCGGTGATCAGGAATTCCACTCTCCTGTTTTGCGCCATTCCTTCCTGCGTTTCATTAGAATAGCCCGGAGCGGATTCTCCGTAACCTTTGACGGTCATTCTTGATCCATCAATTCCCTGCGAGGCAATAAAATCCCGTACTGAATTAGCACGCCTCAAAGACAATCCCATATTATATTCCTCAGAGCCACGGCTGTCGGTGTGGCCTTGAATTTCAATATCGGTATTTGGATAATTTTTCAGTGCCGTAGCCAACTTTCCCAGGTTCAATTTCGCTGAATCACTTAGGTCAGATTTTGAAAAAGCAAAAAGTATCTTTTCGTTAAACTCCACCTTTATTCCTTCATCAATTCTCTCCACTTTTGCACCGGGAATCTGATCTTTAATTTCTTCTGCCTGTTTATCCATATCTTGACCAATGATTGCACCGGCAGTGCCTCCAACTACTGCTCCGATAATAGTCCCCAGTGTTTTATTTCCCGCCGCCTTCCCAATTATCGATCCCCCGACTGCTCCTGCTGTTCCGCCAATTGCGGCTCCTTTTTGCGTTTTGGTAGCATTACATCCCATAATTAAAAAAGCAGCGACTGGTATAGCAAAGAATAATTTTTTGAATGATTTCATTATTGTTT
>JBDTKU010000151.1:0-6030 GCA_039935135.1 Ginsengibacter sp.
CTGTTACTATTGAGAAATAAATTACTGAACTTTATTTTTCTCTTTAGCTATCTTTTGGTTCAATATCTAAATCCTATCTTTATTAAGAATTAATTTTTAAAATTTCATGAAAGAAGATAATTTAAAATACGATTTACTGGATAAATTAATTTCTATTGAAGATCAGCATTTATTAGAAAAAGTAAATGATCTTATTGGAGATGTTGACATCAACAAAGTGGTTTTCAAAACCTCTTTAAATCAGAAAAATATGCTTATAAAAAGTGAAGAAGATATTCGTGAGGGCAACTTTATTTCTGATCAGAAATTAAATGAAGATGAAGATAAATGGCTAAACGAATAATCTGGACAAATACTGCTAAAAAAGCAAGAAGAGAAATACTTCAATATTGGATTAACCATAATGGTTCTAATATTTATTCTAAAAGATTATCTAAAATGTTTAAAAAAAAGACTGCTTTAATTTCCTCTGAAATTACTTTGGTAAGCCAACTGATTTTGAAAATGTAAGAGTTTCATTGGTTGAAAATTTCTCTTTATTCTATAAAGTTGATAGCAATAATATTATTATTGTTGGCATTTGGGACAATAGAAGAAATCCAAAAGATCTTCATGAAAATCTTGAATTATAAATTTCAATTTCTACAACACCACATTCTGCACCATTTCACTTTTTCCCGGATAGTCAGTATTAAAATGCAGCCCTCTGCTTTCGTGCCTGAATTCAGCGCTTTTTACAATTAAATATCCTACCGTAATCAGGTTTCTTAATTCACAAAGTTGCGGAGAGACTGTTGCAGACTTATAAAACTCTTCTGTTTCTGTATGAAGCAGGTCAAGCCTTTTCATGGCTCTTTCAAGACGTGCATTGGTCCTTACAATTCCTACATAATCGGTCATCAGCAATTGCAATTCTTTAAGGCTTTGTGTAATTAAAATCATTTCTTTTGGCGTGTTGGTTCCCTTCGCATTCCAGTCGGGAATTGCTTCATTAAATTCAACTTTGTTTATTTTTTCTACAGATTCCAAATAACAACGATGAGCAAACACCATTGCTTCTAAAAGAGAATTGCTGGCAAGCCTGTTGGCTCCGTGTAAACCTGTACTGGCGCATTCTCCGCAGGCGTATAAATTTTTTATAGAACTTCTTCCCCATTCGTCTGCTTTTATGCCTCCACAACTATAATGTGCTGCCGGAGCAACGGGAATATATTGTTTGGCAACATCAATTCCTATGGATTTACATTTCTCATAAATATTTGGAAAATGATGGAGAAATTTTTCCATATTCATTTTGGTACAATCTAAAAAAACATGTTCCGTACCATTAATTTTCATTTCACTATCTATTGCACGGGCTACAATATCACGCGGAGCGAGGTCTTTTCTATCATCATATTTTTCCATGAAAGCTTCTCCATTTTTATTTCTTAAAATGCCACCATCGCCACGTACAGCTTCGGTAATTAAAAATGCCTGGCCACTTTTTCCAGCTTCATACAAAGCAGTCGGATGGAACTGTATGAACTCCATGTTTTCAATCCTTCCTTTTGCCCTGTAAGTCATGGCTACCCCATCTCCTGTTGCGATAGAAGGATTGGTGGTAGTGCGATAAACCTGCCCGTTTCCCCCGGTAGCAAGCAAAGTTATTTTAGAAATAATTTTTTCAATTTTATTATTTTGCAGATTCAAAACATATACACCAAAGCATTCAATATCGGGTGTTGACTTTGTTACCAAATAACCCAAATGATGCTGTGTGATGATATCTACCACAAAGCAGTGGCTTATTAAATGAATATTTGATTTTTTTGAAATAGCAGCCAACAGGGTGTCTTCAATTTCTTTTCCGGTTACATCCTTGTGATGAAGAATACGAAATTCACTGTGGCCGCCTTCTTTGCCCAATGCATATTCCCCTGAATGTTCTTTATCAAAATGAGCGCCCCAACTGATAATTTCTTTAATTCTTTCCACACCTTCCCTCACTACGATTTCCACTACTTTTGGATTGCATAATCCGTCTCCGGCAATCAAAGTATCTTCGATATGTTTTTCAAAACTGTCGGTTTCAAAATTGGTAACGCCTGCAACGCCGCCCTGGGCGTACTTTGTATTGGTTTCTTCACTGGTGGTTTTGGTAAGGATCGTGATAATTTTATCAGGACAATCCTGGGCAACTTTAAGCGCATAGGTTAATCCTGCAATGCCGCTGCCTATTACGAGAAAATCTGTTTTCAAATTTTAATCTTTTGTTTTTGGAAAAATATAATTCCTGGTTATTCTAAAATCAGGTTTTTTATTAGAAACTGTCTGGGAGTGATTGTATGAATTTTTATCCTGCTGGAAATGGTAGGTGATGACCCCGGCCACGTCGGACTGTCACCGTTCGTGTTCCTCGAATGGCTTAAATAGTGAATAATATTTCTATTTATAGACAGCTTCTTAGAGATTTTTAATTGAGGGGTTAAAAATAAGAATCAGCATTATTTGTTGTTTTACTGTAGAAAATATTATTAATGAATTACTGACATTTCAGGTTCTACCCACGCATTATTTTCTTTCAGTAAACCAATCAATTCTTCTACGGCAATTGCTTCGGGCACATTTCTTTTTATCACTTCTTTTCCTTTATACAATGTAATTTTTCCAGGGCCGCTGCCTACATAACCAAAATCTGCATCGGCCATTTCGCCCGGGCCGTTTACAATACATCCCATGATGGCAATTTTCAAACCTTTCAGATGATGCGTTACAGCTCGCACTTTTGCTGTAGTTTCCTGCAGGTCAAATAAAGTCCTGCCGCAGGAAGGACAACTGATAAATTCGGTTTTGGAAATCCTTGTACGTGATGCCTGTAAAATTCCAAAGGCAATTGAATTCATTAATTTATAATCGGGAATTTTATTTTTATCAGCATAATGATACCCAAGACTAATACCGTTTCCAAAACCATCAATAAATAATGCGCCGGTTTCTATGGCATAATGGATAAGGCTTTCATCCATTGTGTCTTTATTGCTATCGCAAATGATGATGGCAGGATTATTAACTTTCCTTTCATTCAATTCAATAAACATTCTGCGAATGCTTTGTACGGCATTTTTATTTTCAGTACTTAAACATAAGACTGCGGTAGTATCATTTTTTATTTTTTGAAAGAATTTTTCTTTGTCAAATGCAGGATAATTTAGGGAATAGCAATCAAGCATTACAAAATTAATAAATGAAGATTTTTCTGCTGAATCATTAAGATATTGTTGGTCATCAAAAATGGGAAAGTATTTGGATTTATCAGCAAATTTATTCCATGAATTATAATTGTAGATGAGTTTTAAAGTTCCGGGCAATGCAAAATCTAATTTGGTTTCTCCACAAAAAATAAAGTCTGCTGCCATATCACTGATGTTCCACTTGTCTGTTGTAGCATTATACCTGTAGCCGATATCTTTCAAATCATTTCGTGAAATAGTGTCTTTTTTATGAAAATCAGCTATTACAACAGGAACATGTTTACCGCCGATATTATGCACATCAAAAGATTTTCTTATAATCCTTGTTGTTAGATCGGGTAAAAATTTCGAAGTGTTTTTTATCGCTGGAATGGGAGAGCTCTTTTCATTTTCCAAATCGGCATATCTTTTTACAATGTTTTTGCAAACGGGGATTTCAAATTCTGAATCTTCTGTAAGTGATACACGAATGGTATCACCGATGCCATCTTCCAATAAAGTGCCAATACCGATTGCAGATTTTATTCTTCCGTCTTCGCCATCTCCTGCTTCTGTCACACCAAGATGTAATGGATAACAATGGCCCAATTCGTTCTGCATATTTTCGATCAGGAGCCGGTAAGCCTGCACCATCACCTGTGGATTACTACTTTTCATGCTAAGCACAATGTTGAAATAATTTTCACTTTCTGCTATTCGCAAAAATTCCATCGCACTTTCTACCATACCGATTGGCGTATCACCATAGCGGCTCATGATACGGTCACTCAATGAACCATGATTGGTGCCAATGCGCATTGCGGTTCCATATTCCTTGCAAATTTTTATCAAGGGAGTAAACCTGTTCCGTATCCTTTCAATTTCTTCTTCGTAATCTGCATCAGAATATTCTATCAGTTCGAATTTTTTCTTATCTACATAATTACCCGGATTGACTCTTACTTTTTCTACAATCCTTGCAGCAATCTCTGCAGCATTGGGCGTAAAATGAATATCGGCCACTAACGGAGTGGTGTAGCCGCGTTTGTGCAATTCGTTTTTTATGTTCAATAAATTTTCAGCTTCTTTTTTTGATGGTGCTGTGATACGCACCAATTCTGCTCCAGCCTCAATACAGCGAATACTTTGTTCTACCGTTCCGATTGTATCCATCGTGTCGGTGGTAGTCATTGTTTGTATGCGTATTGGATTAAAATTTCCAATGAGGAGGTCGCCCACTTTTACTTCGAGGGTTTTAAGTCTTTTATATTGGGTGAGCGATTCTGCAAAAAGTTCCATGATTTGTTTTGATTATTGTGTTACAAAAATACGACCTTAATTAGCTGATTAGCAAAATTAGCTAATTGGCGAATCACCAATCTTTCTCAGGGCTGTTGGATGCCGGAGCTCCTTTAATTTTATGCATTTTGTCCTGCAACTGTTTTTCATTTTCCAGCAATGATTTTAATTTCTCTTCAGCGTCCTGCCTGGATAATTTGGAGGGAGTAGGTTTGGGCTGATTATTGTTTTTCTGCTGGTTATTTTGAGGTTGGTCTTTAGGTGGTTGTTTCTTTTGATTTTTATCCTGTTTTTTCTTCTGATCCTGGTTTTTTTGTTGTTGCTTTTGTTGCTCTTTTAAGGCGCGTTGTAAATTTTGCCGGGCATCTTCATCATCGGAATTTAATATCAAGGCATTTTTGTAAGCGGTGATACATTCGGGTAACTTTTTTGCAGCTTGCAAGGCCACTCCTTTGTTATAGAATGCTTTTTGTTTTACTGAATTATCGTTCGTGCCCTGTATTGCGTTATCATAAGACTTCACCGCTTCCTCGGTGTTATTTTTTCTATACAAAACATTTCCTAAATTATAGCTGGCAGTAGCATTTGTGTCTGAATTTTTTAAAGCTTCCTGGTAGGCGTTTTCAGCCGCATTATAATTATTTTCTTTATAAGCTTTATTTCCTTTATTGATACTATTTTTTGTGTTTTGCGAAAAAGAGTATTGACTAAAACACATGAACAATATAAACGCAGCTATGTTTTTTATTTTGGCTTTCTTTTTTTCTGACATAAAAGATTCTATCAATAAAAAAAGAAGTGCAGCTACCAGGAAGTATTGAAAATATTGTTTAAACGAAATGTACAAACTGTCGCTGGAGCTGGTTTCTTTTCCGATGTTGGCCAATTGGTGTTTAATATTGGAAGCCACCGCGTCTGTATTTGTATAAAGCTGATAAATGCCATTGCCTGCTTTCGCGATGTCACTCATCTCTTTTTCATTCAATTTTGAAATTACGGTTTCTCCTTTGTCGTCTTTTTTATACTGCCCTGTTGTGGGATCCATGATTGGCGCACCTTGGGGAGAGCCAATGCCGATGGTATTTATCATAAATCCTTCTTTTGCCATTGCCCTGGATTGCTTTATGGCATCATTATCATGATCTTCACCATCACTAATCAACAATACGGATTTAAAAGTCTTTTCATTTGGATTAAATGCAGCATCGCACATTTTTAAAGCATCACTAATCACTGTTCCCTGCGTGGGCACATCATCAGGCGAGGCGGAGGCCAAATACATTTTTGCGGCTTCATGGTCCACGGTCAGGGGCATCTGCAAATACGCCCGGCCTGCAAATATTACCAATCCGATTTTGTCGTCAGGAGATTTATCAATTATTGTAGAAATTACTTGTTTCGCGCGTTCCAGCCTGCTTGGCTTTATATCTTGTGCCAGCATGCTTTTGCTAACGTCCAGTGCTATCATCAGGTCTGTTCCTTTACGATTTATTTTTTGATTGCCATCCGGGATAACAAG
>JBDTKU010000152.1:0-20784 GCA_039935135.1 Ginsengibacter sp.
TATTAGACGCAAAATATTTTTTAATAAGAGATTCTGCTTTGGCAGGATCAATATCTCCAACAACAATCACCGCCATTAGATTAGGACGATACCAGTCTTTATAAAAACTCCTAAGCGCAGAATAAGGCGCGTTTTTTACTATACTGTCGATGCCAATAGGAAGTCGATTTGCATATAACGAACCCGCAAATTGTATGGGAAATATTTTCCGGTTAATCCTATCCTGGGCGCCTTTTCCCAAACGGCTTTCTTCCAAAACAATTGGCCGCTCGCCATCAATATCTGAATCGTTATCAGTTACGTTATGCGCCCAATCGTTTAATATTTCGAAACCTTTGTCAATGTTAGAAGGTTTATCAGTGGGGATGGGAAGTATATAAACCGTTTCATCAAAACTTGTGTAAGCGTTGAGATCATTTCCAAATCCTACGCCAATGGATTGAAGAAATGAAATGATTTCATTCTTTTTAAAATTTTTGGTTCCGTTAAAGGCCATGTGTTCGCTCAAATGCGCAAGGCCTTGCTGGTCGTCATCTTCAAGAATAGAACCTGCATTGACTACTAAACGCAATTCTACTTTTTGGTCAGGTTTTTCGTTTTGCCGGATATAATAAGTGAGTCCATTACTTAGCTTGCCGATTTTCACATGCGGGTCAACAGGTAATGTATCATTCAGATTTTGCTGCGCGAAAAGTGAAGAAGAAAAGAATAATAAAACGAGCGTAAAAAATTTCATATTAGTAAATTTTAATGAACAAATATAAGTAAGAAAAAATGCAAGAAAATTGTAAAAGAGCGGGCGCATATCAATTTATAAAGAGTATTATCCCAAAATAAAAATTGAACAAATTTGTTGCTTTACTATTGAACAGCGGGGATAAAACCAATCAATTATCTTTGCAAAATGAGTAAAGTAAGAGTAAGATTCGCACCCAGCCCAACGGGAGGATTGCACCTGGGAGGCGTCCGCACAGCGTTGTTCAATTATTTATTTGCCAAACAAAACGATGGCGATTTTATCCTGAGAGTAGAAGATACTGATCAAACGCGCTTCGTGGAAGGAGCAGAGCAATACATCATTGATTGTCTCAACTGGTGCAATATTCTTCCGGATGAAGGGCCGCATCAACCCGGCGAATACGGCCCCTATCGTCAAAGCGAAAGAAAAGATATTTACAGGGAATACGCAGAAAAATTAGTTCAGGCAGGACATGCCTATTATGCTTTTGACACGCCGGAAGAAATTGAAAGCCTGCGCGAAACTTTAAAAGCACAGGGAAAATATAATGTGCAATATGATTTTCAAAACAGGCTGAACATGCGTAATTCTTTGGTATTGCCCAAAGAAGAAACAGAAGCACTTCTAAAAATAAATTTTCCACATGTAATAAGAATTAAAATGCCACGAAATGAATATGTGCATTTTAAAGACATGATCCGAGGTGATATTGAAATGCCCACGGATGGCGTAGATGACAAAGTTTTGTTGAAGGCCGATGGAATGCCGACGTATCACCTGGCCGTGGTGGTAGATGATCATTTAATGAAAGTGACCCATTCGTTTCGCGGTGAAGAATGGTTACCCAGCGCCCCCGTTCATGTCTTGCTGTGGAAATATTTTGGTTGGGAAAATCAAATGCCTCAATGGGCGCATCTTCCTCTCATTTTGAAGCCGGATGGAAATGGCAAACTGAGTAAAAGAGATGGTGAAAGATTAGGGTTCCCGGTTTTTGCCATGGAATGGAATGACCCAAAGGCCGGTTTGGTAAAGGGTTTTAAAGAATTAGGATTTATGCCCGAAGCTTTTATCAACATGCTCTCGATGCTGGGATGGAATGACGGAACAGAACAGGAAATATTTTCTTTGTATGAAATGGTTGAAAAGTTTTCGATGGATAGAGTACATGCACACGGAGCAAAGTTTGATTTTGAAAAAGCGAAATGGTTCAATCATGAATGGATAAAAAAATCAACTGTAGAAAGATTAAAACCTGAAGTAAAAAAAATATTTGAGGGGCATGGCGTCTCATCGGATGATGAAAATAAATTAGATAAAATTATCGGGTTGATCAAAGAAAGATGCACGCTGTTAACCGATTTCTGGCAACAGGGAAGTTTTTTCTATGTATCTCCCAAGATCGACACTTCCATTCTTCTTCCAAAATGGGACGAAAATAAAAGCCAGTTTTTTGTTGAATTGATAAAGACCTATTCGCCGTTTAATTCCTGGGAGGTAGCTGACCTGGAACATACATTTAAAGAATCAGCAGAAGCAGCCGGGTTGAAGCCAGGACATTTAATGTTCATCTACCGGATCATGTTGGTGGGCGGAAAATACGGACCTGGCGTTTTCGATATTTCAGGTGTTCTTGGAAAAGAAGAAACCATAAAAAGAATAAGGCACACTTTATCTTTAATGGAATAAGTGAGGCAGGTAGTAAATTTTTTGAGAAAAAAAACGAAGGTTTAAAATATTTTAAAAATGAATTACAACTCATTATTAACGGCACTCGAAAATGGAATTCTTACCATTACCATTAATCGTCCGGACAAATTAAATGCCTTAAATAAAAATGTTTTGGCAGAATTGGATGAAGCAATGGATTCAGTTTATAACGATGGTAAAATAAAAGCGGTAATCATCACCGGCTCGGGTGAAAAGGCTTTTGTTGCAGGCGCTGATATTGCAGAATTTGTTTCAGTTAAAGATGAAGAAGGAGAATTGCTTTCAAAAAAAGGACAGGATATTTTTTTCAAAATAGAAAATTGCCCCAAGCCTGTAATAGCCGCTGTTAATGGTTTTGCGCTTGGCGGAGGTTGCGAGTTAGCAATGGCTTGTCATTTCAGATTGGCAAGTACCAACGCGAAATTCGGGCAACCGGAAGTGAATCTCGGATTGATTCCGGGTTATGGAGGAACCCAGCGTTTAACCATGCTCGTTGGTAAAGGCAAAGCAATGGAAATGATGATGACCGGCGCAATGCTAAATGCTGACGAAGCAAAAAGTTTGAGCCTTGTAAATTATGTTGAATCACCCGAAAATCTTTTAGCCAAAACCAAAGAAATTGTAAATACAATTCTTACAAAATCTCCCATTGCAATTTCTAAAGTTATTGAAGCAGTGAATTTCTATTTTAATAAAAAAGGCTTTGATGAAGAAGCAAAATTATTCGGAGAGGTTTTTAAAAGTGATGACAAAAAAGAAGGAACAGCAGCATTCCTGGAAAAGAGAAAGCCGGTTTTTAAATAAAATCTAATAAAGATTATCGGCATTTTTAAACAAGTGTTTAATTTTTCACCAATCGCTTTTTATCGCTCTCCTCACATTGAATTAAATTTGCCATATAATTTTAAAATTTAATTACGAACTATCATGGACTACAGAACAGAAAAAGACACGATGGGAGAAGTGAAAGTCCCTTCCGATGCCTATTATGGAGCACAAACCCAAAGAAGTGTTGAAAATTTTAAAATCGCACAGGACATCAATAAAATGCCCAAAGAAATTATCCGGGCCTTTGCGTATTTAAAAAAAGCCGCAGCAATTACCAATTTTGATGCGGGAGTTTTACCTAAAACAAAGTTAGATATTATCACTAAAGTTTGTGACGAAATTCTAGAAGGAAAATTAAGCGACCAGTTTCCGTTAGTGGTTTGGCAAACGGGAAGCGGCACACAAAGCAACATGAACGTAAACGAAGTGATTGCCTATCGCGGCCATGTTTTGAACGGAGGCAAACTTTCTGACAAAGAAAAATTTCTTCATCCCAACGATGATGTCAATAAATCACAATCTAGCAATGATACTTTCCCGACGGCTATGCACATTGCTGCTTACAAAATTTTACATGATCTCACTTTGCCTGCACTGGAAAATCTGAAAGTTACTTTTCAAAAAAAATCAAAAGATTTTATGCAGATCGTAAAGATCGGCCGCACTCATTTTATGGACGCGACACCGCTAACTCTTGGCCAGGAATTTAGCGGGTATGCATCACAGTTAGACCATGGAATCAAAGCCATAAAAAATACTTTACCGCATTTAAGTGAGCTCGCCCTTGGCGGAACTGCAGTAGGTACTGGAATCAACACACCGAAAGACTATGCAATGAATGTAGCTGAGACCATAGCTGAACTAACAGGTCTTCCGTTTGTAACAGCAACTAATAAATTTGAATCCCTGGCAGCTCATGATGCGATAGTGGAAACACACGGCGCGATAAAAATGGCTGCAGTAAGCTTAATGAAAATTGCCAACGACATCAGGATGTTGTCTTCGGGGCCAAGAAGCGGAATCGGCGAAATAAGTATTCCTGCAAATGAACCGGGATCTTCTATTATGCCCGGAAAAGTAAATCCAACTCAATGCGAAGCATTGACGATGATTGCCGCGCAGGTGATGGGAAATGACGTAGCGATAAGCATTGGCGGCGCCACCGGACAATTTGAACTCAACGTTTTTAAACCGGTAATGATTTACAATTTCTTACATAGCGCAAGGTTAATTGGCGATGGATGCAATAGTTTTAATGAAAATTGCGCTAAAGGAATTGAACCCATAAAAGAAAATATCAAAAAGCATGTTGATAATTCATTGATGCTCGTTACTGCGCTCAACACCAAAATTGGTTATTATAAGGCCGCAGAAATTGCTCAAAAAGCACACAAAGAAAATACTACTTTAAAAGAAATGGCGGTAAAACTGGGATATGTTACGCCCGAACAATTTGACGAATGGGTAAATCCCGCCAACATGGTAGGTGAATTACCCAAAAATTAAATAAAAAGATTTTTGAAAAAGAGGCAGCCTTTTTTAGACTGCCTCTTTTTATTTTACAACTTTTCGAATTGATTCAGAACTTTTAAACTGGAATTCCTGAAAATAACAATCTGGTTTATTTGTTTGTTTACTGGTCTTCTAGGGAAACTAATTTAATTTACTAATATCTTTTCGGAACAAATATTTATTAAATAAGCATTATACAATTTGAAGACATACATTCCACGATTCAGTGATTGTATATTAATCCCAAAATTGTTACTGTTACTTGTACCTTTCAGAACCAACCTTCCGTTGATATCAAAAATTGAATAATGAAGCGGACTGGTTTGGCTTTTTAAACTTTTTATAAACAACATATTTTCGGCCGGGTTAGGATAGATTTCAATTTTTGTGTTGATTGTTGGGGTAAAAATTGAATCATGAGCAATAGACAAAATTCCTAATCGTCCGCTATAGGAATATTCTAAAATTTTGCCTTTATAGACAGAATTTTGAGAGGACATATCGCAGGAAACATAAATTTTTGTTCCATCCGGAGAAACGCAAATATCCCGCAGCCGCGCTTTGTTCTGTAAATTCATGGCTTTGATGGTACTCATTTCAGTAACTGATTTCCCGTCCGCAGAAATCTTTAATTTAAACACCTGGCCCGCTTTTAAAGAAGGCACTAACAATGACCGACCCCATCCGGGAATAGTATAATTCTCATAGACTTCAAGGCTGGAGCATGCTACTGTTGGCCATGTGGAATTATTAGTTCCATAAAGTAGCCCAGGATTAGCAGTGGTGTATAACGTATAAATCGGAGCTCTTAGATCATAATTAATTGAATCCTGCTCTTCACTTATGACATCCATATTTGCTAATTTCCAACCATCATAATTTCCATCACTATATCCTGAAACAAGAGGCCATCCATAATCACGGCCTTTTTCTATAATATTTACTTCATCATCACTCATATCCTGTTGTTCACTACTGTACAGAATTCCATTACTTCCAAAGGCAAGTCCCTGCGCATTTCTATGGCCGTAGCTCCAAACCGCTGTTGAATTTCCGTTGGCATCCTTGAATGGATTATCATCAGGAATCCAATGCTGCGGATTATCTGAAGAACCTATCGAATTAAGATTAAATCTTAAAACTTTCCCTTCCAATGTATCTCTTAACTGAGCACGGTTTTTTCGATTCAAATTTTTAAATTGGCCTGTTCCCATATCGCCTATTGTATAAAATAAATAAGGAGTACCATTTATATCACCTATAGTTAATCTTCCTGAATTGTGATCAGTACTTCCATTTAAGTTTTGTATAATGGTTTTAGGATTGGAAAGAGAATGCGTAGATCGGTTGTAAGTATATCTTACAATTTTCGTTTTAAAAAAACAACCGCTATCCTGGCCATTTTTGGCAGAGAAACATCCCACACTTTGATAAACATAAGCCAGATAAATCCACGGTTTGCTGGGGTTGGGCCATTCACTATACATTGTTGGATGAAGTGCCAAACCCATTAAACCACCTTGTGGCCAGGGAGAAAGTGATTGGGAAAATTTCCACTCGCCGCTTAAATCGATCAACAGGGTTTTCCCTCCTGTTTGAGGATTAATTCTATCTACCAAATAAGAGCTGTTTTCTGTTACCCACAAAGAATCATCAGGGCCATAGGTCAGTTCCCAGGCTGAGTTTAATTGATAACCATTATTAACTACTTTAACCGTAAAGTCTTCATTTTGAGAAAACCCAACATGGCAAAAAAGTAAAAGCAAACTTGAATAAAGTATAGGTTTTGTTTTCACGGAGATTGTTTTTCGGTTAAATGGTAAACAATCAAACGTATATATGGATCAATTATTTTATAACTAATCAAATAACAATCCGCCTCATCTTTTTTCCTTTAAAAATAAAACAAACAGAAAAGCGTTATAAAGATTAACAGTTGAAAGTTTTTATAGATTAAACATACTCTATATGGAAAAAATTTACTCTTCAAATTTTATACGGATTTTTTTTAAAGAATATAAATCAAAGAGAGCTTTTATGGCCAAAAAAATATTTTATATTTCTATATTGTCAGGTTTGTTTTCATTCCTGTTTTTTCTGCCTTGCTTAACGCAGGCACAAAAATTGATTTTCAGCTACAGCTATCAAAATGTGACCCGCAATGCTTCTGGTGGAACCCTCGAAAATGGAGACATCATAGAAGTTCATGCGCTGGTAAAGGTAGATGGCACTACTAATAATTTTTTTTATATAGATACAATTCCAACAGGCACACAATACATTGGCAATTCACTTAAAATTGTAACTAACGAAGGGCTTACTTTCAAAGGCCCTTATACAAATGCATCAAATGATGATGAAGGAGTCTATACCACCAATAATTCCACTCCGAGATTACGTGTTAACCTTGGCACATCGACTGGCTTTGCCCAAAGCGGAACAAGCACTTTTGGTGCTACTAGTGGCGGAGGAACTATCACCCCGGGAGATAAACCTAAATTTTATGGCACTACCTTATTTATTGTAGCATACCGGTTAAAAGTGACTGCGAGCTTTGGAGATACCATTCATCTTACCGGAAATTATTATTTCGACACTTCAGGAATAAACCGGGCTTTCAGGTTTAATTATGCAGGTATAAAAATCATTCCCAACTCGGGTTTATGTAATAATTTTTCAAGTGCAAGTTTTACGGCAGATAGCTCTTTTGGTTCAGGCAAAATCCAAAACCGCGCTCTTCCCGCTATTGTTCCTGGCTACACTAAAATTAATTTGGGCGCCAATTCCCCGGGCGATGGCTATTATTCTATCGCCAACAACACAAGCACTGATGGCACAACCGATAACACTGGCCCCTATAAACCAACAACGAATAGCCATCGTGTTTTTGGTGGCTTTTGGGACATAATAGGTGATCATACAGGAGCTGCAGATCCTATTGCAGGAAATGCGCCAGTACCACCGGGCACCAATGGGGGCTACATGCTTGTTGTAAATGCAGCTTTTCCTACCGGTGAAGCTTTCAGGCAAACGATCAGTAATGTTTGTCCTAACACCAATTATGAATTCTCAGCATGGGTAAGAAATATTT
Source organism: Ginsengibacter sp. (assembly GCA_039935135.1). Lineage (GTDB taxonomy): Bacteria > Bacteroidota > Bacteroidia > Chitinophagales > Chitinophagaceae > Ginsengibacter. Next base: position 7,878 of record JBDTKU010000152.1, read on the forward strand.
GTAGTGTTTGTGGTATAGATGCAGACAGCAAACCAACCTACACTCCGGGCGTTTTACCTAATCTTTCTTTCGCAGTTAATGATGTGGATTATTATACATCGGGAAATATACCTTATGACAAAACCTGGCAAAAAAGAGGATTTATGTATAAAACAGGACCTAATGAAACCAGCTTCACCATTTCAATAAAAAATAATGCAGCAGGCGGCGGTGGAAACGACTGGGTTCTTGATGATATTAAACTGGTTACCTGTTATCCTAATCTTGTTATGAATCCCAGGGATACAGCTACTGCCTGTGCTAACTGGCCAATAACTTTAAGTGACACAATTAAAAGTTATTTTGATAATTATGTTCACTATCGGTGGGAAACAAGCCAGGATGGGATCAACTGGACACCCGCCAATGCGGGAAGCACAAGGGTTCCTCATACTGAAAATGGGCTATTCGTTTATTATGTGGATACGGTTATCATACCCAAAAAGTCAGATAGCGCCACGTTTTTTAGGGTGAAAGTGGCTACTACTTCTGGCAACCTTGACGATAATAAATGCGCAGTAGATAAAAGCCAAAAAATATTCTTAAAGGTTTATAGTACGGCATGTCCTTTACTGGATGTGAAAATTTTAAATTTTCAGGGTGCACTTTTGAACAATAAAGCGGCGCTCCAATGGTCTTCACAAAACGAAAATGATCTGAAGGAATATGTTATTCAAAAAAGCACTGATGGGATCCATTTTGAAAATGTAGGAAAAGAATCCGTCCTTAAGGATGTAAATAATACTCAATATAGTTTTATCGATCCTGAGGATGTAAATAATACGGTTTATTATCGGTTACAGCTTATTAATACTATCAACGCCGAATTAAAATATTCCAAAATAATTTCGCTTTACAATAAGAATACGCCTTTTAAAATTTCCACAGTAAATCCTTTCAACAGCGCAATAAAAATGACCGTTTTTCTTCCATTCCAGGGAAATGTTGACTTTAATTTGTGTGACATGTATGGACATCCAGTTAACAGGAAGACTATGACATTATACAAAGGGAATTCCAACGTGTCAATTGATGATGTAAGCAGTTTGCCCCCGGGTTTATATATATTGAGAGCCGTCTTTAGCGGAAGTGTAGTCCAATATAAATTGATAAAAACCAATTAAGGAAAAGTAAACGCAGTAAACCAACAAATTTTAAGTATTTCTATTCCGTTTCTTCCATTAATTCAAGAAACAAAAAAGATCTTTTTAATTCGTGGTAAATATCCCATTTGTAATTTGCACCGGATCATAAGCGCTGTCAACAACCATTCCCGAAAAAGTTCCTTGTATGTTTGTAGAATCTATTGCAGTTAAATTCACTACAAACTCGCCGGTGGAGGCATCCGCAAAATAGATCGTTTTATAAGGTAGTGAATAAGAAAAAGTACTTTGAAACTGGGATGAATAGTAATCTCCAATTGGGAAAGAACTTCCGAATAATTTTATCTGAAAATGTTCATTGCCAATATTTGAATTCCCGGAAATATACATCACATTTGAGCCAATTCCGCTAGTACTGTAAACAGAATCCAAATAGCCCGAATAATTTTTGCCTCCAGCTGTAAACTGCCAGGCTCCCACTAACGGCTTCATTTCTTCCGAACTATATTCCTTTCCGCAGGAAGCAGATATCATTGCAACCACTAACAACCAGAAAGAAAATTTTGCAAACTTCATAACCTAAATTTATAGTGAATTAATCACATTAAGAAATCTGCACTTCATCATTTATCAATTTTTCGGATTCGAGGGCTGGCCGATGGCTGTGGCTACCAAAAAATTTCTTTTGAAAAACAAAAATGGTAATAATACCGGTTGAAATAGAGGCATCAGCAATATTAAAAATGGGACTAAAAAACTCAAATGGCTGGCCACCCCAAAAAGGAAACCAGGAAGGAAAATAAGTATCTATAATGGGGAAATATAACATATCAACCACCTTGCCATGTAAAAAACCTGCATATCCATGGGCGGGGAAAATGTGGGCAATATTGGAAGGGAAAACAGAGCTGTCTTCAAACATCAACCCATAAAACATACTATCAATTAAGTTACCAAGAGCGCCTGCAAATATCAATGCCACACAAAAAATAAAAGCACGATTGTATTTTTCCTCAATGATCTTTTTGATGTAAAAAACTCCGAAGATTACTGCGGCCAGGCGAAATAAAGTAAGTGCCATTTTTCCAAATTCACCTCCAAATTTCCACCCATAAGCCATGCCTTCATTCTCAATAAAATAAAGCCGGAACCAATGACCAATAACCAAATAGGATTCACCAAGGTGATAATGCGTTTTTACGAAAATTTTCAAAGTCTGGTCAGCAACTACTATTAGCAGAATAATTAAAAAAACACTTCTCTTTTTCACGTAAGGATTTTAGTGGGCAAAGATAATAAAATTGAAACAGGGCTTTAATTCCATACGTTAATTATTAGCCAATGGAATTGCATCTTCAGGCTCATTTATTTCCGGGTCATTTCCAAAAAAACGCTTCCTGAAAAGTAGGATACCAATAACGCCTATTGAAACGGATGCATCAGCGATATTAAAAATATAATTGAAGAATGAAAATGATTTTCCTCCAAAAAAAGGAATCCACTCGGGTAATCTTCGGACATGAATTAAAGGTAAATAAATCATATCTACAACATTTCCGTGCAGAAAAGAAGCATACCCCTGGCCCGTAAATATGTTAGAAATCTCATCCGAATTAAAACTGCTTTTATCGAAAATAAGTCCATAGAATAAACTGTCTAACAGGTTTCCCAATGCACCGGCAAAAACCAGGGCCACACAAACTATATATCCCGGATGTAATTTTTTTTCTATGATTTTCCTTAAATAAAATACTCCGAAAATAACAGCGCCCAACCTAAAAAGCGTGAGAGCGATTTTACCAAAGCCTCCACCAAATTTCCACCCATAAGCCATGCCTTCGTTTTCTATAAAATACAATTGAAACCAATTTCCTAATACAGGCCTCGATTCTCCGGGCTGATAATGTGTTTTTATAAAAATTTTTAATGCCTGGTCAGCAATAATGATCAGCCCGATAATTAAAAAAATATGTTTCTTTTTCAATAATAAAATTTTTAGCGCTATTAAATATTTTCACCTACTCTTCGAAATAAATTCTTTTTACTCTCTGCGAAATACTTGTCATTATTTCATAAGGAATTGTGCCGGCCCATTGAGCAATAGACTGCAAAGAAAGCGATTCTCCAAAAACAATTACTTCATCGCCTTCTTTTACGCCTTCCAGCCCTGATACATCCAGCATTGTCATATCCATGCAAATATTTCCAATGGTGGGAACCATCTTATTTTTTATACGCATTTTACCAACGCCATTTCCTAATCTCCGGGAATATCCGTCTGCATACCCAATCCTGACAACAGCGATGATACTGTCTTTCCTCACTCTTGCTTTTCTGCCATAGCCCACCGTTTCGCCCGCTTTAATTTTTTTTATCTGAGAAATCGTAGTCACTAATGTAGAAACATTTCTAAGATTTTTCTGCATTTTTTGATTAGAGTCAATACCATAAAGGCCAATTCCAAGCCTGACCATATCCAATTGAAATTCAGGATGGCGGCTAATTCCGGATGTATTGTCTATATGTTTATCAAAATGATAGGCTATCGTTTTTTCCAGTTCGCCGCAGCATCTTTTAAAAATATTAAATTGAGAAAGAGTAAAATTATCTTCTTCGGGATCATCACTTGCTGCAAAATGTGAAAAAACAGTTTTTATTCTTATCCAATGATTGCCCGGCAAATGTTTTAAAAGGTCATCCATTTCACCCTCTAAAAAACCAAGACGGTGCATACCTGTATCAATTTTTAAATGAACAGGATAATTCTCAATTTCTGATTTTTTCAAAAATTCAGTAAAGTCTTTTAGCAATCCAAACGAAAAGATTTCAGGCTCCAGGCTATAATTTACCAGCGAATTAAATGTGCTCACATCAGTATTCATTACCATTATGGGCAAAGTGACTCCCGCGTTCCTCAACTCGATTCCTTCATCCGCATACGCTACGGCCAAATAATCTACCTTGTTATATTCTAATATCGATGCAATTTCATAGCTGCCGCTGCCATAGCCAAACGCTTTTACCATCACCATAATTTTTGTTGATGGATTTAACTTCGCTTTATATTGTTTCAGGTTGTGAGCAAGAGAACTAAGGTTGATCGAAAGCACTGTTTGGTGGACCTTTTTTTCAAGAAGACGGCTGATCTTTTCAAATTCAAATCGTCGCGCTCCCTTTATTAAAATGGTTTCATCGTTAAATGAGGAAAGAAAAATATTTTTTAAAAAATCATCGGTGCTTTCAAAAAAACTTTTGCTCTTTAAGCCTGAAAAAGATTTTTGTTGTAAAAAAATATCAGGGCCTATCCCAAAAAATTTATCTACATTTTTCTGTTGTAATAAGGAAGCTACTTCTTTGTATAATTTTTTAGGATCAACGCCAGATTGAACGATATCAGAAAGAATCACCGTACGGTTGGGATGTTGTTTTTGTTGATCTAAGAAATCAAGAGCTATACCCAGCGAATACAAATCGTTACTGTAACTATCATTTATTATATCACAGCGATTAATGCCGGATTTCAGTTCCAGTCGCATCTCTATGGGATAAAGTGAATTAAAATTATCCCGGATACTCCTCGTATTTTTATTCAAAATAAAAATCGTACACCAGCAATTAATCGCGTTTTGAATAGACGCGTCATCAATAAAAGGAATTTTGATACTAACTTTTTTCTTTTGGTAAATTGCTTCTATCCGGGAAGAGGAATTTGATTTCTCTATCCCTGTTATGCGTAAGGTATTATTGATTTTTTTCCCCCATGAAAATAATTGCAGTTGAATGTTCTTTTGCTGAAACAATTGTATTTCCAGCAACAATTTTTCATCATCAGAAGAAAAGACGAGGTACTCAGCCTGTTTAAAAAGCAATAATTTTTCCCTGATCTTCTGTTGACTATTTTTAAATCCTTCGTCATGGGCATTACCGATGTTAGTAAAAATCCCTACCCCCGGTTGAATTATTTTTTCAAGATTTTTCATTTCTCCCGGTTGAGAAATTCCGGCTTCAAAAATCGCCAGATCATTTTGTGGAGAAATGTTTAAAACACTGAGTGGAACACCGATCTGCGAATTGAAACTTTTAGGACTTCTGACGATTGAAAAATCTTTTTCAAGAAGCTGGTTCAACCATTCCTTTACTATAGTCTTTCCGTTGCTTCCCGTAATCCCTATAACAGTTAATTCCTTTTTTAAAAATTGATCGCGATGGTGAGTGGCTAACTTTTGTAAAGCTTTGGTTGTATTTTCAACCACGATAATATTGGCAGCAGGAAATTGAGAAAGTTCAATCGTTTCATCGTCAGTTACCAGGTTGCGAACTCCCTTTTGGTAAACATTTTCCAAAAATAAATTGGCATCACGGAGTTTACTTTTTATTGCAAAAAAAACAGTTTCTTCGGGATAAGAAATTTTACGGGTATCTAAAGAAATATAGGAAACCTTAGAAAATAATTCATTCTTGTTCTTCCATTTCCCTTTGCAGATTTTTACAATTTCTTCGATCGTATAATGAATGGCGGCAATCAATTATTTTGTTTGTTTTTATAAATAGAAAATAAAACTGACCCTCCGAGGCAAATCACTATCACCAAAAGAGAAATAGCTATATGCAAATCAATTCCGAAATATTCGATCAGCATTTTTACTCCAATAAAAATCAGGATGATGGCAATACCTTCTTTTAAATATTTAAACTTATCAAATGAATTCTTCAATAAAAAGAACAAAGAACGTAATCCCAATACTGCAAAGATATTGGAAGTATAAATCACCATCCTATTTTGAGTTATTGCAAATACAGCAGGGATAGAATCAAATGCAAAAACCACATCTGTGGCCGCAAGCATGATCATCACTACAAAAAGAAGCGTATAATGTTTTTTACCATTTATTCTTTGCGTAAATTTTCCGCTTGTATGATCATGAGAAATAGGTAATATTTTTTTTAATATTTTATATACCGCATTTTCTTTTGGATCAAATTCTGCTTCTGAATCCACAACAAACATTTTAATTCCTGTATAAACTAATAGTGCACCGAAAATATAGAGAATCCAATGAAACCTTATTACCAGCGAAATACCAATGGTAATAAACATGACACGCAACACGATGGCCAGCAAAATGCCCAAAAGCAGCACCCGATTAATATGTATAGAAGGAATATTGAAGTAGGCGAAAATAAGTATGAAAACAAAAATGTTGTCAATGCTCAATCCCCATTCCATCAAGTAGGCGCTGAGGTATTCCAGGCTGGCTTTTTGCCCGTCTTCAAACCAGACGAACACGAAAAAAGAAAGGCCCAAAATCACCCAAAATAAGGTTTGGTAGAAAGCTTGTTTTATTGAAACAGCTTTTCCTTTTTTGCTTAACAATCCAAGGTCAAAAATTACAGCAAGCACCAATACAATAAAAAAAATAAGATAACTCCATTCCGTTGCTGTCATTCTTTGTTATTTACTATCTCCAAAAATAAAAAATGTAAAGTACGTTGGAAGAATTAATAGTTGGTTTGATGAATAGTTAACAGTAAAGCAACATATATTTAAGATTCCTATTCTGCTGTCAAACTGAAATTAATTAAAATAAGAATCAGTGTTATTTGTGGGTTCACTGTGAAAAATAGGTCAGCCTTTCACTCTTCCTCCTCCATATCTTCTTTTTCTTACTGCCTGGTATATCAAGCCGAAGATTATGATAAGAACTACGGGCAAAAGAAGATTTAATAATTCCCAAAAACCACGTTGTTCACTTGTTTTTTTAGGATCAAGCAGGCGCAATTTGTAATCTTTTGATTTAGCCTCGGCTAACCCGGAATTGTCCACAAGGTATTCTATGCAATTATTTACAAACTGGCGATTAGCAAACTGGTATTCATATTGAGTTCCGACAGTGTAAGGATTAATACCCATCGGCAAAAGTTGTTCCTTATAAATTCCATTTAAAACAATATCACCATCCGCAACAATGATCATCTTATTATTTTCAATATTTTCACTTTGAAACGGAGTGCCATAAAATTCAAGCGAATCCATTTGCTGACGACTTATCCGATTTTTAAATAATGATGAAAACTTTCCTTCCAGCAACACGCCGGCAATCAATTTTTTCTGATTAAAAGCCGCATCTTCGGGTGCATTCCTGTTTTCCGCCCCGCTTATCAAGGCAGGGGTTTCAATTGCCCTGGAATTGGAAGAAGAACTTAATAAAACGGTTTTTTTAATTCCAGGCGCACTCACTGTGTCAATGGTATTGACAAATTTCCCTTCTACAAGCCCCAGGTTTTTATTGATCACACTGTTTTGAGAAGATTCGAAAAGTGGAAAATAATTCCAATGCAAAAATTCAAACTGGTCTTTTCCATTTACACTAAAGGGCAAAAAATCACATTGAAGATCCATCAAAAGATCTGGATTAATGCGCACTCCATATTTAAAAAAAATATCTTCAAGGTCTAAATTCCTGTCATAGGCAATCACCTGGTTTTTTAATTGAAGACTGTCCACTTCCGCATTCAATCTATCGATAAAACATAACAGCTTTCCTCCACGCATCACATACTGATCTATTTTTAATTTCTCAGCTTCCGAAAATGAGAGCGTAGGTTTCACGATCATCAACAACTTAAATGTATCGGGAATAACAGGCTCTTTGGAGAGATCCATCATAAAAAGATGGTAATTCTTTTTCAATACATTTTCAACCAGGTCATACGTGTTTGGCCCTGTAGGCTCGCCATTGCCTACTGCATACGCCACCAGTGGTTTTTGATGATTTATTAATTTTTCTATTCCGTTGGCGAAATCAAATTCCAGCAAAGCCTCTGCACTGTTGAGTTCGGGAGGAGTAATAATATTGCTGGAACCTGAATATAAATTTACCGGTTGTAATTTTTCCTGGTAATTGATGAGGGCAGCAGGATAAATATATTGCGATTGTTCGCCTTCTTTCAACTGCACCTTCAAATTAATAGGAACAAGACCCAGTGAAGAAAGCGTATCCGCATAAGATCTAATAGTACCCGGAATTTTTTCATCAGCGGAAATAACTTTATAATGAATATTCCCATTAGAATATTCCTGGAATTCCTGCAAAAGTTCCTGGGCTGAAAAAGATAATTTTTTAAATCCCGCCGGAATATCCCCTCTCAAAAAAATATAGATTTCCATTTTCTGATCAATGGTTCCCAGAATTTTTTTTACAGGATTCGAAATGGTAAACCGCTTCTCGTTAGTAAGATCAATACGTTTATGAAAAATTGAAGCCAGGTAATTAATCAATACAATTGCAAGGATAATGAAAAGCCACCACCATTTTTTATTTGCAAAAGATTTCATTTTCAATTGATCTTACTTTTTGAGTAAATTTCTTTGGGTGAAAAAAAGGAAAACAAATATCACACTAAGAAAATAAATTATATCCCGAGTGTCAAGCACGCCACGGCTTATACTTTGATAGTGAAAATCGATTCCTAACATTTCAATATAGTAATCTGCATTGCCTGTAAATACCGGTAATTTGCTGATAGCGCTGAATCCAAAATATAAAACAATGCACGCGAATGAGCTTAATAAAAAAGCGATTACTGCATTAGACGTTAGGCTGGAACACCAAATGGTAATAGCTGCAAAAACAGATGCAAGAAAAAATAATCCAACATAAGATCCGGTGATAGCACCACTATCAATTCCTCCCGTTGAGGAAAGAGACTGAATGGTGACCACATAAAGAAGTGTCGGAAGTAAAGCAATAAGTATGACAGCGATAATAGCTACATATTTTCCTGTAACAATTTGCCATTTAGTGAGCGGGCTGGTTTTTAAAGTTTCGAAAGTTCCTGATTTGAATTCGTCAGCAAAACTCCTCATGCCCAGCGCAGGAATTAAAAATATAAATACCCAGGGAGCCAAGTCAAAAAAAGAGCTTAGAGTAGCGTAGCCAAAATCAAAAATATTGCTATCCTTTAAAACAAAAAGATACAAGGCATTTACCAATAAAAACAAAATGATTGTAATATAACCCGTCAGGCTACTGAAAAACTGGTAAAATTCTTTTTTGGCAATTGATATCATTACTAATAAAGGTGCAATTTAAGCGAAGAAAAATAATAAATACATTCTGCCAGAATATAGGCCGGCAAAAGAATAAATACGAAACGTAAATTAAATTAGAATTTTTTTTCAAAAAAAGAAGTTAATAAAGCAGCGTTTCTTAAAACTTATTTGTCTTTGTTATCAGTTAGTGTATTGCTTGATTATTTTTTTATTGTTTTCAATCAAAGATTTCCCTTTTATATTAGTAATTATTGTTTGAAAAGCAATCTTTCTGGTTTTTTAATTTAAAAATACTGGAATCAAAACGAACTGATTCTACCAAAACAAACTGGTAAAAGTCCCCTGAAAAGGGGATTTTTTATTTAAGGATAATTTCCATTTAATAGAAGAAATTTTCTAAATAATCAGACGCTGAAACTTTCACCACAAGCGCAACTCCGGCTAGCGTTTGGGTTATTAAAATAGAATCCTTTTCCATTAAGGCCATCGCTGAATTCAAGTGTAGTATTCACCAGGTACAAAAAGCTTTTAAGGTCAGTAACTAATTTTATTCCTTTGTCTTCAAACTCCTGGTCTTTCGGCCTTAATTCATTTTCAAAGTCCATTTTATAACTCAACCCGGAACAGCCACCACTTTGCACGCTCACTCTCAAAAAATAATCCGCTGGAGAAAAACTTTTTTCCTCCATCAATTTCATAACTCTTTGTTTAGCATTTTCACTTATAAATATCATAATAGGAGCGTATTAAATAATTCAAAATTATTATGCAAAAATACACCAGTTAACATCTAAATCAACAAAATTGAATGGTATAAATTGCAGTTTTAACATCCAATTCAAATCAAATGCTGGAATTGCTGGATCGTAAAATCTATTTCTTCTTCGGTAGTAAATCTTCCCAATCCAAACCTCAAAGAAGAAAGAGCCACTTCGTCACTTAAGCCGAGCGCTTTCAGAACAAATGAAGGGCTTTGCGTAGCCGAAGTGCACGCTGAACCAGAGCTTATCGCAACATTCTTGCTTAATTTTTTCATGATGTCGGCACTATCCACATTTTTAAAACTCAAATTCGTGGTATTAGGCAATCGGTGTATTCTGCTGCCATTTACAGAAGTTCCATTTATCAGTAACAATTCATTTTCTAGCCTTTCTCGCAAAACCGTAGTTTTCAAAGCATCTTTTTTCATTTCCACCTTGCCTAATTCGCATGCCTTTCCAAAACCCACAATTGCCGGAACATTCAAAGTGCCACTTCTCATCCCCCGTTCATGGCCACCGCCATCCATTTGAGCCGTAATTCTTACTTTCGGATTTCTACGCCTGACATACAAAGCGCCAATCCCCTTTGGGCCATAAATTTTGTGGGCAGAAAAAGCCATGGCATCAATCCCGTCTTTAATAACATTCACCGGAATTTTCCCGACAGCCTGCGTGGCATCACTAAAAAAAAGAATTCCCTTACTCTTCGCAATTGCGCTTATTTCCTTTATGGGTTGAACAACGCCGGTTTCATTGTTGCCGTACATTATGGAAATTAAAATCGTTTCAGGTTTAATGTTATTTTTCAATTCCTCCAGATTAATTAATCCCTCATGATCTACATCAAGATAAGTAACTTCTGCCCCCAACTTTTCCAAATGCTTACAAGAATCCAAAACCGCGTTATGTTCTGTTTTTACTGTAATAATATGATTCCCCTTTGATGCATACATTTCAAAAACACCTTTTAAGGCGAGGTTGTCGGCTTCTGTGGCTCCGGAGGTAAACACTATTTCATTTGGCTCGGCATTTATCAAATGAGCGACCTGTTCCCTGGCAATATTTACTGCCTCTTCCGCCTGCCATCCAAAAACATGACTATGGCTTGCAGCATTTCCAAAGTATTTTGTAAAAAAAGGAAGCATACATGCCATAACCCGCGCATCAACTGGAGTAGTAGCATTGTTATCAAGATATACAGGGAGCTGAAGCATTTATTTTTAAAACAAAATTACTTTAAAGGTTTTAAAGTCCATTTTCAACAAAAAATCTCACCTGAATTAAATTAGAAAATCTTTTATTGGTAAATTCAACCCTCTGAAAAACCAATAAGAAAATTTTCTGTTCAGGAAATCGGATTTGACAAAATAAAAAAACCGGTTATTTGTTGGTTTACTACTAGATTATTTTTAGAAAAATAAAAGATGAAGAAGAGTGTTGGCCTCTTTTTGTACCGGATTAAAAAAAAATATTGAAGTTTTTTTAGTGCATCCGGGCGGCTCTTATTGGTACAAAAAAGAAATAGGTGCCTGGTCAATTCCTAAAGGAGAAATTGAAGAATTTCAAGATCTATTTATTGCTGCAATAAGGGAAATGCAAGAAGAAACAGGAATTGATATCCATAGCCCACAAAAAGAATTTATCCGGTTAAAAGAATTAATGCAAAATTCTGGCAAAAAGGTTCTTAACCTGGGCTGCGAAAGCAGATTTTGAAACTCAGGATGTAAAAAGCAATTTATTCGAAATGGAATTGCCGGCAAAATCAGGAAAGAAACAGTAATTTCCCGAAGTGGATAAAGGAGAATGGCTTTCTTTTGAGAAAGCACGGGAGAAAATTTTAGCCGGGTATGGTGCCTCTTTTGGAAGAGTTGGAAGAAATGATAATTCATCTCAAGCCAGATATAACTAACTCATTAAAATAAAAAACTAGATTATTTGTTGGTTCACTGTACCAAACTCTCACCATTAATTTTACTATTTAATTTATTAATATTTAGTTCCCGATGGATGTCCGGTACAGTTGAAATCAAACTCCGTCATTCAGTATTGCAAATAGTCATTCCGAGTCTGTCGAAGGGTAATCCTTGTTGCAATGGATGTGCCTCTCCGTCCTTTTCTCTTATCAAACTTAAAACATCTATCATGTCTTAATCCTTGTGGAGACCTATCTCAGCCGAGCAATGTTTTTTTAAGTTATGAAATCCACGAAATTTAATTTCTCAAATTTAATGTTATAGACTGCAGCTTTTTTTTGGCAGACACACTTTTTAGGATGCTACCTAAAAAATTTGATCAGTTTGAGAAAATCTAGGCATAAAAAAACCCTCTCAGAATTAACTGAAAGGGTTTAAATAATCATGGCAGCTACCTACTCTCCCACATTTTTGTGCAGTACCATCGGCCATAAGGGGCTTAACTTCTCTGTTCGGTATGGGAAGAGGTGAACACCCTCGGCAGAACCACCATAAAAAGGTAATTCGCTAAGAAAGCGAAATAAATAAGATTAACATACTGGAATAAGTGTAAAAAAGAATATACAATGCTTCGATTTAATTTAGAATTAAAAAGAAAAAAATAAAGCTTACGGGCAATTAGTACTACTCGGCTTCGATGTTACCACCCTTATACCTATAGCCTATCAACGTCATAGTCTTTGACGACCCTTAAAAGTAAACTCATCTTGAGGATGGTTTCACGCTTAGATGCTTTCAGCGTTTATCCATGCTGTTCATAGCTACTCTGCATTGCACCTGGCGGCACAACAGATACACCAGCGGAACATACGACTCGGTCCTCTCGTACTAAAGTCATGTCCTCTCAATTTACTAGCGCCCATCACAGATAGGGACCGAACTGTCTTGCGACGTTCTGAACCCAGTTCACGTGCCACTTTAATCGGCGAACAGCCGAACCCTTGGGACCTTCTCCAGCCCCAGGATGTGACGAACCGA
>JBDTKU010000153.1:0-16544 GCA_039935135.1 Ginsengibacter sp.
AAAAGTAACGCGGCGGTTGCAGCGATAGGAAAAGCGGAATCTTTGGTGAAACAATTTGGCGATCTGCCGGTTCCGTTAGCGATAAGAAATGCGCCGACCAAATTGATGAAGAACCTGGAATATGGAAAAAATTATAAATATGCGCACAATTTTGAAAACAATTTTGCTGACATGGAATTTCTGCCAGATGAAATAAAAAATACTGTTTTATACAACCCCGGGAAAAATGCAAGAGAAGAAGAAATTAGAAAATTTTTGAAAGTAAGGTGGAAAGATAAATATGGATATTAATTGGGACTTTAGGTTTAGAGGTTTAGAGGTTTAGAAAGTTTAGGTAGTTTCAATAACAGTAAAATGACAAATAGCCGGAATCTTCATTTTAAAAAAAGAAGAAGGAAAATAGGTAAATTTATTTTCAAAGAGTAAACAAACAAATAACGCAGATTTTTATTTATCAATTCACTATCCACATTCACCATTCACCATTCACCATGATCACCTGGCAATGCAAATACTTTTCTGACCTAACCAATTGGGAACTCTATAAAATACTCCAGTTACGAAGCGAAGTTTTTGTGGTTGAACAAAATTGTGTTTACCAGGATTGTGATGATAAAGACCTGAAAGCTTATCATTATATGGGATGGCAGGAAGATAATCTGGTGGCTTACACCCGCTTGCTTGACAAAGGCATTTCGTATGAGGATGCCGCTTCTATTGGCCGTGTCATCACGTCCCAATCTATCAGAAGGCAACATGCCGGAAAACAATTAATGCGCCATTCAATAAATGAAGTTTACCATTTGTTTGGAAAACTCCCCATTCGCGTAAGCGCTCAACTTTATCTTAAAAAGTTTTATGAATCCTTCTCTTTTGTCCAAAAGAGTAAAGTCTATTTAGAAGACGGCATTGAACACATTTCAATGATTCTTGAAAGCTAACAAAGCAATATAATTTAGAATCTGTCGTTTTGGATAATATTCCCAGCTAATTGTATGGGCTCACAATAAATTATTATCTAAATAAAACAAATTATGTTATGAAAAAACGTATTAAAGCCTTTAGGCCAACGTATTTCATACTAATTGCCATAAGCTGCCTGTTTTCATCACAAGGCAATTCGCAATCTTTAATCATCAACGGAGAAAAGGCCCGCTATGAGGTTGGCTTTAATATTGGCCCTTCCTTCTTTCTGGGCGACCTGGGAGGTCACAAGGGTAAAGGAAAAAGATTCGTAAAAGATTTAAATTTTCCTTTGACAGAATTAATGACGGGTGTATTTGCCACCTGCTATCCTAACAAGTGGCTGGGTGTTCGCGTTGCAGCTCAATATGGAAAACTATCAGGTGAAGACAAAATTATAAATACCAAAGGCAATGATGAACTTTACCGAAAGCAAAGAAATCTTGATTTCAAGTCAAACATTGCTGAAGCCTACATCGCTTTAGAGGTTTTTCCAACGATGCTTTTAAATTTAAATGAACCTGATTTCGCTCCTCGTATTTTACCATACGCCGTTTTAGGCGTAGGATATTTTCATTTTAATCCCAAGGGTTCTTTGACCGACCAAAATGGTGACAAAGTCTGGTATTATTTAAGGCCGCTGCATACTGAAGGTGAAGGCTTTGCAGAATATCCGGAACGAAAAGAATATTCTCTTTCGCAGATCAATATCCCGATGGGAATAGGATTGAAATATTTTATTTCAGACCGGGTAAACGTCAGCTTTGAAATCCTACTTAGAAAATCATTTACAGATTATATTGATGATGTTAGTACCACCTACATCAATCCCGACCTGTTTAATAAATATTTAACTCCGCAAAATGCGGTAGTAGCCAGGGAGATTTCTGACAAAATATTTGCCATTGTAAACCCGGGGCTTACAAGAAATTATCCCGGAACACAAAGAGGCAACCCCAATCAAAATGATTCTTATTTCACCACATTTTTAAAATTCGGAATTCGGCTTGGACCTATCTTTAAAAATAATTATGATAGAAATGTGGCCAACCGTATGAAATGTCCTCACACATTTTAAGCACTTTTCTTACGAGGACTTTTATGGGGTATTAATTCGTCTTTTAAAAAAGCAGCCGTAAAGCTTTCTTTATTTTCAATAAGCTCTTCAGGAGTTCCTGCAAACAATATTTGTCCGCCGGCATCTCCTCCCTCAGGACCAAGATCAATGATGTGGTCAGCGATTTTAATAACATCCATATTGTGTTCAATTACTAAAACCGTGTTTCCACGATCCACTAATTTATTAAGCACATCTGCCAGGTGTTGAATATCTCTGAAATGAAGGCCGGTAGTTGGTTCGTCCAATATATAAAATGTTTTCCCTGTATCCCGTTTGCTTAATTCGGTAGCCAATTTTACCCTTTGCGCTTCGCCCCCGCTCAACGTTACTGCACTTTGTCCAAGCGTAATATAGCCAAGGCCTACTTCCTGCAGCACCTTTATTTTTCTGAATAAATACGGCACATTTTGGAAAAACCCTACTGCTTCATCCACCGTCATTTCCAATACATCGCTGATAGATTTTCCTTTATATCGAATTTCAAGCGTTTCCCGGTTGTATCTTTTGCCATTGCATTTCTCACATTGCACATACACATCGGGAAGAAAATTCATTTCTATCACCCTCATTCCGCCCCCCTGGCAAACATCACATCTCCCGCTTTTTACATTAAATGAAAAACGGCCGGGTTTATAACCGCGGATCTTTGCTTCGGGGATTGCTGCAAAAAGGGTTCTTATATCCGTAAAAAATCCGCAATAAGTGGCCGGGTTGCTCCTCGGAGTTCGTCCGATGGGCGACTGATCTATTTCAACCACTTTATCAATGTATTCAAGACCTTCTACACTTTTATAAGGCAACGGCGTCATTTTACTTTTGTACGCGTGGATACTTAAAATCGGGTATAAAGTTTCGTTGATCAATGTTGATTTTCCACTTCCGCTCACTCCCGTAATACCTATAAATTTTCCAAGAGGAAAAGTGGCGGTCACATTTTTTAGATTATTTCCGCTGGCACCTTTCAGGATAAGTGAATGACCATTTCCCTTTCTTCTTGTCGCAGGAATCTCTATCTCTACATCTCCATTCAGGTAAGAAGAAGTAAGTGTCTGGAGTTTGAGAAAATCTTTCGGAGTTCCTTTGGCAACCACTTCCCCGCCATGCTTACCGGCGTCCGGACCGATATCTACCAAATAATCAGCAGCAAGCATAATATCCTTATCGTGCTCCACCACCAAAACACTATTGCCAATGTCTCTTAAATTCTTGAGAGCTTTTATCAGTTGATGATTGTCGCGCTGGTGAAGACCAATGCTTGGCTCGTCGAGGATATAAGTAATCCCCTGCAATTGTGAGCCGATTTGAGTGGCCAGTCTTATGCGCTGCGATTCGCCACCGCTTAGACTTTTAGAAGGACGGCTTAATGAAAGATAAGTCAACCCAACATCCAGCAAAAACTGGATGCGTTCTCTTATTTCCTTTAAAATATCCCGGGCTATAATGTTTTGTTTTTCGGTTAACCTTTTCTCAATTCCCTTAAACCACGCAAGCAACTTCACGAGATCCATATCAGAAAGATCCGCGATATTTTTCCCATCTATTTTAAACCAAAGACTTTCTTTTTTCAATCTTTTCCCTTCGCAGGAAGGGCATTTTTCAAGGACCATAAATTTTTCAACCCAACTTCTCGTTCCCTCATTGGTATTATCAGAGTGAAACCAGCGATTTATCATATTTACGATCCCTTCATATTCGTCTGACGAATATTCCCCGCCCGAATTAAATTGGTAGTTATCATGATTATCCGGTTCACCTTTTTTCTCATTTCCAAACAAGATCAGGTTCATAATATTTTCCGGCAAATCTTTTACAGGCTTGTCTAAACTGAATTTATGTTTCCTGGCAAGTTGTTGCACCTGTTTAAAAACATAAGCTTCCCTTTCTTCACCAAGTGGAACTATTGCTCCGTCATTAATACTTAATTTTTCATCAGGAATAATAGCTTCCATATTCACCTGGTACACATTACCCAAACCTTTGCAAACAGGACACGCGCCGTAAGGAGAATTAAATGAAAATGCATTCGGAGAGGGCTCTTCATAACTTATGCCCGATTCCTCACACATTAATTGCCGGCTATATTGAACCACCTGGTTTTCATCATTTAAAAGCAAAAACAATAAGCCGTTTCCTAATTGCAATCCTTTCTGAACGCTTTCACTTAGCCTCACTCTTTGAGCTTTATCAGCAACGAGCCTGTCAACCACCAATTCTATATCATGGATCTTATACCGGTCTGTTTGCATTTTGGGAACCAGGTCTTTTATTTCTCCATCAAGGCGGATTTTTAAGAAACCTTTTTTACGGACATCTTCAAACAATTCGCGATAATGACCTTTCCTTCCGCGAACAAGCGGAGCAAGAACAATGGTCTTCTTTCCCGAAAAACGGGTCAAAATATTTTCAACAATTTCTTCCTCGCTCCATTTCACCATCTTTTTACCCGTGTTATAGCTAAAAGCGTCACCAATGCGGGCAAAGAGCAATCGCAAAAAATCATAAACTTCCGTTACGGTTCCTACTGTGCTTCGGGGATTTTTATTGGTAGTTTTTTGTTCAATAGAAATAACAGGCGAAAGCCCTGTGATCTTATCTACATCAGGCCGCTCCATATCGCCCAAAAACTGCCTCGCGTAAGCAGAAAAGCTCTCCATATAGCGTCTTTGACCCTCAGAAAAAATGGTATCGAAAGCCAATGAAGATTTTCCACTGCCTGAAATACCTGTGATCACTACCAACTTATTTTTGGGAATGGCAATATCGATATCTTTCAGATTGTGTTCGCGGGCGCCATACACCTCAATATTTTCATTTTCCGTAAAAATTTCTGCTGATTCTTTTTGCTTTTTATTAGCCATATATGAAGGTGGCAAAATTACAATTTTAAAAGACTTCTTTATTGCTCATTAACAGTTCTTTGTAAGGCCGAATTCCGCAGTAAAGCCACTTTTAAGACATTTTTTTATTTTGTTATTTTAACGTTAATAAATTGATACTAAATTAATTTTAAAGAGAAGAAATAAAATATTTAAGGATGCAGAATCATTTGTAAAACAATATTTAATATAAAAAATAGTTTCTTAAAAAGGCAGATTCAATTATTTGAAAAAATTAAGAAAAGCACGTCCCGATAAAAAAAATTGTCAGCATTGTATTTTACAATTGTTTTTTCGTAGTTTTAGTTTTTCTTTGCCTGCTTTGAATTAACTTTTATATGAAGCGCGTTTTTTGAAATGTACTATGTAATCGTTATTTTTTGTTTTGCTGCATTAATTAAAAAGATTATTTGAAATTAATTTGATTCATTTTTACAATAATTAAAATCACCAATCGTTTAATAAAGTCACTTCCTGTAAAACACCAGGAAGTGATAGGTAAGATGAACGAAAAAAAATTAATAAAGACTACATTTGTCCTTACCCTTCAAAGTTAAAAATATGAAAGTCACATTTCTCACTTCAATGCTAACGGCAGCAGTAATCATGACTGGTTGTGGTAAATTTGGAAAATCCAAAGGAATGGCGGACGACGGTCAGCTTCACGGTGTGGCTCCGGCAGGTCGTTATATTTTGCCAAAACCCCCTGGAATGGTTTATATCCCGCCAGGAACTTTTCACATGGGTCCAAGTGATGAAGATGTAAACTATACTTTTACGGCCCGTAATAAGCAAGTATCTATAAGCGGTTTTTGGATGGATGCCACAGAGATTACCAACAATGAATATCGCCAGTTTACCTATTATGTACGCGATTCTATTGCTGCCAAATTAATGGGATTTGTAAAACAAGGCGCCGATGGGAATGAATACATAGATAAGACAAAAATGAAAACCATCAAGTGGGACGATAAGGCCACATTAGAAAAAATAGATGCCATCATTGTTACCCCTGACAATAGAATTTTTGGTAGAAAAGAAATTGATCCTAATAAACTCGTGTATCATTCAGAAACTTTTGATTATGCCGCCGCCGCCGGAAATAAAGATCCGAATGTTCCCCGTAGCAATTTCATTATCAAAAAAGATATCCCTATCTATCCTGACACATTGGTTTGGGTAAGAGATTTCGCTTATTCATATAATGAACCAATGGCTAAACAATATTTTAGTCACCCTGCTTTTGGAAATTACCCGGTGGTAGGTGTTAACTGGAAACAAGCTTCTGCCTTTTGTGAGTGGAGGACTCAAACGCTGAATTCTTACCTGATTGGTAAAAAAAGATCTACCGAAACTGATTTCAGGCTGCCAACGGAAGCACAATGGGAATATGCGGCAAGAGGAGGAAGATCTCAAACTCCTTATCCGTGGGGTGGTCCTTACCTTAGAAACCGGAAAGGATGTTTATTAGCAAACTTTAAACCCGGAAGAGGAAATTATCCTGAAGATGGTGGATTTTATACCGTTCGTGCAGATGCTTATTGGCCAAACGATTTCGGATTATATTGTATGGCAGGAAACGTAGCAGAATGGACTTCTTCTTTATACTATGAAGGCAGCTACAATTTTCAGTCTGATATGAATCCTGATGTTCGTTGGAACGCAAAAGACCAGGAAGCACCCCGTATGAAACGTAAAGTGATCCGTGGTGGAAGCTGGAAGGATGTAGGATTTTACCTTCGCACCAGCACACGCACATTTGAATACCAGGATACCGCAAAATCTTATATTGGATTTCGTTGTGTAATTGATTTGCCACCAGCTACTGGCAAAAAGAAATAGAAAAAATTAAATTAAAAGTATTAAACATCATTTCATAGAAAAATTTTAGTTCAACATTTTACTGCCTGTATTAATTGTTATTTCAACGTAATTAGTATAGGCATTTTTTGTGCGAACCAAAAACCAATAACTTAAATTAAAATTAAAAAACCCAACCCTGTTATGATTCAACAACCTAAAAGAAATTTCTTAACGC
Source organism: Ginsengibacter sp. (assembly GCA_039935135.1). Taxonomy (GTDB): domain Bacteria; phylum Bacteroidota; class Bacteroidia; order Chitinophagales; family Chitinophagaceae; genus Ginsengibacter. Next base: position 6,998 of record JBDTKU010000153.1, read on the forward strand.
TGATCGATGTACTGGTAAGTGCCGGTGCTGCCGTTGTAATTTTTGCCGCCTGGGCAAAACTAACTCACCAAAGTTATGCCGATACCATGCTAACCGTTGGTATGTGGACAGAAACCGCAATTTTCCTTGTTTATGCTGTCATTGAGTGGGTAAAACCTCAACCTCATGAAACGGCAAAACCTGCTGTTGCTCATCCTGTAAGTGAAGGCAATCCCGCATTACAATCTATGGAAAAAATGATGAAAGATGCTGACATTACGCCTGCAAACATGAAAAGGCTTAGTGACAATTTCCAAAAACTAGGAGTAACCGTAAGCCAGATTGGTGAAGTTGGAGATGTGGTAAAAAGCACAGGTGATTTTTCTGCCAAAACCAAAGAAGCTACCAATGCCCTTGGTTTGATGAAAGATGCTTACACTAATTCTGCAAACACGATGAGCAACTTCAACAGCGCCGCTGACAGTGCAAAAGGCTTTCATGAACAAGTTCAGGTGCTCACCAAAAATTTGGGTTCATTGAATAGTATTTATGAACTTGAGCTTACTGAAAGCAATAATCATTTGAAGACCTTAAACAGTTTCTATGGCAAGATGGCAAAAGCAAGTGAAGTAATGGTTTCCACTGTAGATGACGCACAGGCAACGAAAGACCAAATAAATACTTTGGCAAATAATCTTGGTAAATTAAACCAGGTGTACGGCAATATGCTGAGCGCAATGCAGGGAAGGCAGTAAGATTATAATCCAAAATTCCAAAAACCAACCAACAGTAAATTAAAAAAAAATGGCAGGACTACCCAGAGATCCCCGGCAAAAAATGATCAATGTAATGTACCTCGTACTCACGGCTATTCTGGCCTTAAATGTGTCGAACGAGGTAATTACAGCGTTTAAAGTTGTTGATAAAAGTTTAATGACTTCTAATAATAGCATAACCGAATCTAATAACACGTTATATAAATCCCTTGAAGAAAAACTAACCGAACCCCAATCAAAAGAAAAAGCTGAAATATGGGAACCAAAAGCGATGAAGGCCAAACAGCTTTCAGCCGATATGATGACCTATATTGATAGTTTGAAGTTGGCTTTGAAAAAGGCAGCAGATCTGAGAATGAAATGGAATTCTAAAATTAAAGATAGTGTGGAAGATTACAGGGAAGATAACCTCGATGCTTCTACCCGCTTATTTGAAACAAATAAGGAAGGAGAGAGATTAAAGGCACGGCTGGATCAATATAAGACAGACATGATGAATATTGACCCAACTATAAGAAAACAATTTGAAAACAATTTTCCTGTAAATACCGATACAAAGGATTTTAAAACAAGGGAAGGTCAGCACAAAGATTTTACTCAGATGTTTTTTCACATGACCCCGACGGTAGCTGCATTAACCATGCTCAGTAAATTCCAGAACAGTATAAAGAATGCTGAGAATATGGTAGTTACCTACTGCCACTCACAGATCGGCGCAGTGGAAGTTCACATGGACCAGGTTGGCGTACTAGTGGGTCAAAGTTCCAACTACCTTATGCCTGGCCAGGAACTGACAGTTACCGCCGGCGTGGGAGCTTACAGTTCCAGTGTGAAAAGTAATATCTCAATCAATGGTCAGGCAGTAAATATGGTAAATGGCCAGGGGCAGTATAAAACCACAGTAAGCGGTGCAGGGGACCATACTATTCAGATCAATGGTTCATTTATTGGCGAAGATGGCAAACCAGTTCCTGTTCGTCAAACAGTTACTTACACCGTTGGAACTCCAGGCGGTGCAGCGGTAATGTTGGATAAAATGAATGTTTTTTATATCGGTGTTCCAAATCCGGTAACCATTTCCTCAGGCACAGGCTGGGACAAAACACGCGTATCAATGACAGGTGGAACTTTAACCGCTGCAGGCGGCCCGGGTAGATACTCAGTGAAGGTGAGCCAGGTAGGAAAAGCCTCAATATCTGTGAATGCAGATGGCAAAGCAAGTACTTATGATTTCAGGGTAAAAAGAATTCCGGATCCTATTGTAAAAGTGGGACCAAGCGGAGGTGGAAGAATACAGTCAGTGGTTTTTAAAAACCAAGGCTTTGCGCGTGCTGACCTGGAAAATTTTGACTTTGATGCTCATTTTAACATAGTAAGTGCCAACCTTTACTTTTCTGGTGCTAACTTTCCCAGTGTTCAATCAGCAGAGATTCGCGGAGGAAGCCTGGATCCGGTTAAAAGTTTTTTACAGAGATGTATTCCGGGAACATCAGTTACCTTCGATAATGTAAAAGTGCAGGGACCAGATGGCATAGTGAGAAGTATTCCAGGTCCAGGATTTATATTGTATTAAAAAAGAATAAATAAAAGGTTATGAAAAGTATTTTATTAAAGAGTTTGATGCTGGTGCTTTCATTGGGAGTATTCTGCAATATGGCGGATGCCCAGGCTAAAAAGCGAACCGTTAAAAAACGGACCACCGCAAAGAAAACAACGGCGGCAAAGACAAATGCCAGTATCAATCCAACCTTGGTTGATACTGCTACCGTCATTGCTCCCCCTCCTGTCAATGACAGCCTTCCTATCGAAACAGTCAAACCTTCTTTACGCCCTGAAACAGCACTTGATGTTCATAACGGATTAATAACCGAAAGAACCCCGCTTCCTTATCAACAATTAAGACAGGAAGATGCTGCTTATGACGAAAGGTTATGGCGTGAAATAGATACCCGTGAAAAGATAAACCTTCCTTTCCGTTATTCAGCCAATGAAGACAATGGCAATCAAAGATTCATTTCAATTTTGCTGAAAGCAATACAGGACGGGCCTGATAACGGAGGTGTGACAGCTTTTGCTCCTATAGATGATCGTTTTACAACGCCAATGACTAAATCAGAAGTAGCCAAAGCCGTTTCAGGTGGATCTGTTTCTGTTCCTATTTATGATTCTTTAGGAAATGTAACAGGCAATAAGGAAACGATGCAGGAAGTAAACCTTGATTCTTTTTATAAATTCCATATTAAAGAAGAAGTCATTTTTGACAAGCAAAGTTCAAGGTTGTTCTGGAGAATTCTGGGAATCGCTCCTGTAAAACGTGTGATAACTGCTTCAGGAATTGACCTCGGCGATACAGAACTTTTCTGGGTATATTATCCTGATATGCGCCCGATATTTGCAAAATATTATGTGTATAATGGGAAAAACTACGGAGCCCGCATGACATGGGAAGACCTTTTTGAATCCCGTATGTTTCATGGAAGAATCATAAAAAGCACTCTTGATAATCCATTTGATACTTACTTAAAAAACCAAACTGGGTTAAAAGACAGGCCGATCCTCCAGCTTCTGCAAGGCGAAAAAATACAGAGCGAAATATTTAATTACGAACAGAACTTGTGGAGCTATTAAAAAATTAATTTCTTAAATAAAAACGGGGAGCCAAATGGCTCCTTTTTTTTGCTTAAGTCAAAATAAAAATCATCAATATTTGTTGGTTTACTATCCTCAATCGGATTCTTCCAAGAGAGAATCCGATTCATAATGAGAAAATTTATTGGATAAAATATTTTACCTGTATATTCATTTAACCTTTTTCCAAAGCTGGTTGCAAACTGATTCTGTCGAGTACTTACCAAAACATCAGGAAAGAAATAAATCATTCTTTTCTTTTTTATTGTTGTGTAACGGAGAAGGACAACCGAAAATTGAAATTAGAGTAAAGCACAAGTAGGGCTACCTCACAGAGAGCTTTTTAATGGCATCGTTGTTTCAATCACTTTTCTCTTTCACTGTTCGCTACCTTTGTAAGAAAAATTATGGCTGAAGACCTTACGATAATGAAAGGAAGTAAAGAAGAAGAATATCAATCACTGCTCCCTCAGATAAAAGGACTGCTTACCGGTGAAACTGATTTGGTGGCAAATATGGCCAATGTAGCGGCCGCCCTCAAAGAACAATTTCAATGGTTTTGGGTGGGCTTTTATGTGGTAAAAAATAATGAATTGGTGGTGGCGCCATTCCAGGGCCCGGTGGCCTGCACTAGAATACATAAAGGCAAAGGAGTTTGCGGCACTTCCTGGGCACTTGCCCAAACGCTTATTGTCCCTGACGTTGGGAAATTCTCTGGTCACATAGCATGCAATAGTTTATCCAGATCAGAAATAGTGGTTCCCATCAAAAGAAACGGTGAAGTAGTGGCGGTTTTAGATGTTGATAGCGAAGCGTATAATTTTTTTGATGAGACCGATAAGAGGTATCTTGAAAAATTGGTAGCGCTGATCAATTTTTGAATAATGATGTAGTAAATGTATTTGTTCGCTTTATATTTTTTGCTAACTGGCCTCCTCATTTTGGTCCTTGTGATAGATTCATCGTTGATTCATGCGCCACGAAACAACGTTCACTGTGATATCAGCAGGCAAACAAATAATGTGTTTTCCCATTTTTTACCAGTGTGTAATTGGGAAGGATTACCAAAATTGAATAGAATGAAAAAGGAGATCAGTCCTTTTGGAATACATAAATATTCATTTGTTTCCTCACTTCAAAACCTAAGCTCTTATAGAGACGAATGGCATTTTCCTTGTCACTCCTTACATGAAGAAAGGGAATATCAGAGTTAGCTTTTATTTTGCGTACCTGGCTTTGAATGAGTTGGCCTGCATAGCCTTTACCAAGATGATTGGGATGAGTACACACAGCGCTGACCTCTACATATTTCCCCGGATGCATTCTTTCTCCTGCCATTGAAACCAATTCGCCATTAACAAAAATTCCTTCATAATTACCAAATTCAATGGTTCTCTGCAAAAAAGGTCCGGGATGAGTCAATGAAGTAAGGTTAAGCATTTGAGGAACATCTTTCAATTGCAGAGGAATAATTTCTGCTGTCACATGCACCGGTGAAATATCTTTTGTATGCACCATCTGCAATGCGTCTATATGTTCTATGAATGCCCATGGTTTCGGTATTTCCAATTCTTTTGCAATAATAATCACCATGATCCTTTTGGGAGGAATGATTTGATAGAGATATTCGAATTCGTAATCATTCTGTTCTGAAAGCCCAACAAAAGGACCTATCTCTTCGTGGAAATATTTTACGCGTTCATTGCCTAATGATAAATTTTTATTTCCTGAAATCAGCGCATTCCAGGCGGGATAATCAAGTGGGTGTTCCATTAAATTCTCTTATAATTGAAATATTTTCAGGGCACAATTTAGCTCATTTTTTTCTGCCAGGAAAGGAGAGTGAAAATGGTCGCTGGTTGGTAGATGGCAATCGGGCCGGCCTGGACAATTTCTGTGCAATCTCCCCTTGTAAAAAAGGGCTTATGCACATTTATCTTTTAAAAAACTTATGATTAATTTATGCGCCTTGCAATTACCATCCTGGAATAATGGAAATCAATTTAGGCAGCCAGGCCTCCTGGCAGAGAACCCTGTATCAAATTATTCTAATTTAATAATTAGGGTGCAAGCTGCTGATTAGCGGCAAGTTCATCATTAGCCTGCCTGTTTTTCAGAATATTTATATAATCAAGAGCAAGATGAATATTATAGTTTTCGTATGATTGCGCGGCCCATTGAATGGCACCATTAATATCTCCGTTTATTTCACTGATGATCGCCATATTATAGCATGCACGGCCTGCAATTTTCTTTTTTTTATTAGAAGTTTCCTGTTGCCATAATTTTGCAGCTCCATCCCAATTGCCGGTACGCGCCATGCGTTTAGCCATTTTAAAATTATTGTTGCCTCTCACATAGTAATCTCTCGAAACCCTTGCCCATAGTGGAATAATTCTGAGAGCAAAGGCATGTCCTGCAATATTTCCCGCCTCTTTTACAGCTTCTTTCCTGTCTATAAGAGCCTGTGCAGCCAGCAAAGGATTGATACCTTTTCCATGGTAAATAAGACTTTTTGAAACTGCCGCTTCATCTAATATTTCATGATCCTTAATATCATAAATACGCCATCCGGCCTTTACTAAAGTATTCATATTAGCCTGTTGCATGAGTGTCGGAACATTTCCAAATGGTGTTTTCACATTGGTTTTATATATCGAATAATCTACTTTAGTATCTGTATCGAAAAGTTCGAGAGAAAAAAGCGCGTCGGCATTATTATCCTTACCATATCTCTCAACTATATTCCAGGATAAAGGAGCAGGAAACCCACCGGGAATGTTTGTCGTAATATCAGGGTTCAGAAGCATCTTTACTTCATCAAAACGGCTATTCTTTTTGAGTTCATCAGTCAATCCAATGATAACTTGTTCGGACGCCTCTTTGTCTAACCTGGCACCCTCCAATGATACGATCTTATCCACCGCATCATACACCTTACTTTTAGAGGACACCTTAGTCCTGTTAACCACAATTACATTTTTAATTGTCGGAGGAATAGTTACAGGAGCGGGTTCCAGCACACTCATTCGTACTATTTCTGTAGAAGCACAAGAGGAGAAAATAAATACTATTGTAATACCTGAAATAAGGTTCTTCATGATGAGAATAAATGGTACGGTATTAAAACGGTTATTTATTTAACATAGTATATTCCCGCCGCTACCAGAAATAAATCGTTTCCCATTTGCTATGGTGGTGTAACTGAGAAGAATAAACGAAAATCATTCCATTGTAAGGAGCCAATAAAATCTTTTTGTTTTTATCAATTCTTTTGCCAACGGGGTAATCTCATCATTCAAATGAATGCCTATAAAATTTATGTTTTTACTTTCCTTATGATTGATTCATGCCACGACAATGAAACTGGTAAAAGTATTGTTCATCCTATCGTTACTAATTTGGGCTTGTCTTTACTTTGAAGTACTTTTTTTATTTTTTCAACTAAAGGCAAAATGGTTTCATAATTATTGTCGGTAACATTAAGGATTAAGAATCCTATAGAATATTTTTCAAGGTTTTGTTGATATTGAAGATGTTTATCGGAGGTAATTAAAAAATCAAATCTATCTTTCTCCATAGCCCTGATTAAATCGCCGTTTTCTAACGAATTCCACTTTTTGTCATTTACGGTATATATTTTTCACATACATACTGCAAGCGATATTTTATCTTAACCGGCAAATTTTCGTCTATCAAAACTTTATACATACTCAGGAGAATGGGAATCTAATAAACTTTCAAAATGACTTAATACCTGTATGGCTTGTTCCTTTTTTACTGAAGGGAAATCTTCTAAAAAATCATTCAGGGAATGACCTGCTTTCAGATAATCAAAAAGATTTTTTATAGGCACCCTTGTATTGGTGAAGACAGGCGCTCCGCTTTGGATATTAGGAGAGATAGTAATCGGATGCGGCATTTTTGATTTAAAGATAAACAATATATCTTTTGCTCACCTACGGCGGGGGTGCTTTTATTTATAAACCTATTTTTGTTTAAAAAAAATGAAAAACCTATTTACGATTTTAGCGCTCCTGGTATGTTTCAATTTTTCTGCACACTCTCAAAAGATTGATTCACTTTTTTTAGAGGCTTCAATTCAAAAATTGAAGGGCTCCGAAGATTACACCCTGAAAATGGCCAACCTTATGCCGGATGATAAATATTCGTTCAGGGCTACCCCGGTCGAAATGACTTTTGGAGAACAGTTATTACATATCTCTTCTAACATAGGATGGTTATGCACTACTTATCTGGATGGCGCGGAAAATCCAGTTACCAAAATGGATACTAAGCTTACCAAAAAGAAAGATATTCTAATGGTGGTACATAAAGCCTACGATTATGCACTTACTATATTACAACATTTTGATGCAACTCATTTGGCCGATACCGTTTCTTTTTTTGCAGGGCCAATGAACCAACTGCAAATTATTAACCTGCTGAGTGATCATCAAACGCATCACCAGGGACAGCTAATCGTTTATTTAAGGCTCAATGGCATTAAGCCTCCGGATTATGTTGGATGGTAAGGTTGTCAAAAAATCAATTGCATCAGATAATATATTTGCAAGGCAACTTCACCGAATATTTGCTGCGAAGCTTGAGCTAAGATGGGATATATAGTTCACTTTTCGCGGGAGAAAACTATCCGATGCTTTTTTATATTTGAGTAATTAAGGGCATGCGCGCAAACAGTTTGCGCGGTAAATTTTATTTATAATTAATTAAGTAAAATGCTATGGAAGCAAAGAGGAAGATAGAACATTTCCGCAAATCTGAATAAGACATGAAAGTTGTCATTGACTGCAATATTTTAGTAATATGCCTTTCATCAAAGTCGCCGCACCATATTATTTATCAATCATTGGTAAAGGCAAATTTAATCTTGTGCTTTCAACTGAAATTTTACCTGAATACCAGGAGGTGCTACAACAAAAATACAGTGTTCCAACAGCCAATTCACTTGTTGCTTTATTATATAGAATTATGCGCATTGGTCGTGATAACTGAATTATAATGTCAACCTGCCCGAAGTTCATAAGTTGACCGGAACTACAAACCGAGCTTTATCTCTGACTTATGCCAAATTGTAAGACTGCAAGCAGTTCCATTGAGCGATTAATGCGCTAAATAATTAAAGAGGTTGAATATTTGCAAGATGCACTGCGGCGTGTCAGCTGGATAGCCGGATAAACGCGCGGAGAAATCTGGTTATCTTGATTTTTTGTTTCTTTTGAATCAAGGCAAAAGAAAAAGCAAAAACAAAATCACTGCAACTAAAAATAGTAAGTGGCAAAACAATTAAGCTCCATCATCACTACTATTTTCGAATCGAACGACTAATTCTATTATTTTAATGACACTTATTTTAATGAAGCATCAATAATATCCGGGCACAGGCCAGAAGGCCTTCGCCAGATTGGATTCCAAGCTAATGGCATATTAATTGATTTGATATTTTGAATCAAAAAAATTTCAAATGAAAAAATTAGTATCCCGGAAATTTTACACCAGCCTGTTTAGTTTCCTTATGCTTTGCCTGGTTCAGGCAGTAGCGTTTGCCCAGGATAGTGCGGTCAATTCTTCAAAAAGTTCCACTACTACCACCACCACTACTACTACTGCTTTCATCCAGCCCTGGATGTGGGTGGTAGGGGGCATAGTTTTATTGATCATCATTATTGCCTTATTAAGAAGTGGGGGTTCCCGTTCTACCACTTCAGAAAAAGTTACTATCACCAAAAAGGTGGAATAGCTTAATTTTTTTTATTAAAATCAAAAAAGCAGGCGTAGAAATATGCCTGCTTTTATTTATACGTTACCCTCCAAAAATTAATGGAAGCTTTTGTTACCTGGTAAAAGTGTAAAGACAAATAGTAAACAGATAAATAAACCTTTTTTTTATTTTTTATGTTGTGGAAATGGGAATACTAAATGAAAATGAGATTGGATTGAAGACAAATCACAGCACTTAAAATTGCCTGTCAAAAACAGAATGTGATTGGTGGATTCAATTAAATTTTCTTTTTCAACAATAATAATTGTCCGCGATGATTACTGAGATGAATGGTGCGGTCTAATAAAACATTTAACCGGTTGCGGTGCGGCTCCTTTATAAAATCTTCTTCAGAAATTTTAGCATGACGGGTGAACCAATC
>JBDTKU010000154.1:0-3351 GCA_039935135.1 Ginsengibacter sp.
TATTGAAGGATAAAAAAGCAGGAAAGAAATTTTATGTTTTCAATACGCACTACGATTATCAAAAAGATTTGGCAAGAAATGAAAGCAGTAAATTAATTTTAAAAGAAATAAAAAAGATTGCAGGCACTCAGCCGGCAATTTTTATGGGCGATTTGAACGGAGGAAATGAAACTTCATGGTATAAGTCGGTTGCTAATTCAGGATTTTTAAAAGATACTTATAAAGAAGCAGAGAATTCCTACGCTCTCAACGGATCATTTAATGGCTTTGGTTCAACTGTAAACAGTGATGAAATTATTGATCACATTTTTATTACCCAACAATTTACGGTGGAAAAATGGGGAATACTTACCGACACTTATTATGGCAAATATCCTTCTGATCATTTCCCGGTTATGACCCGGTTAAAAATGTAAAGCCTTTAAAAGATTAATTACTTTAAATAAAAATAGTGGACACAAGAAGAGATTTTCTTAAAAAAGCAATTCTGCTTTCCGGTGCTACAGGCCTATCATCCATGCTGCCTGAATCCATAGTACGCGCAATGGCTATTGATCCTGAAAAAGGTAGTACTTACCTGGATGCTGAACACATCGTAATCCTGATGCAGGAAAATCGTTCATTTGATCATTGCTTTGGTACACTGAAAGGCGTACGTGGCTTCAATGATCCGAGAGCGATTTCACTTCCGAATAAGAATTTGGTATGGATGCAAACGAATGAAGCCGGCGAAACGTATTCTCCATTCCGATTTGATATTCGAAATACTAAAGCAACCTGGATGGGATCAACACCACATTCACGCGAGAGCCAGGTCGATGCATGGAATGATGGGAAATACGATAACTGGCTTCCGTCGAAACGTGTCAGAGATAAAAACTATGCAAATATTCCATTGACAATGGGCTATTACACCCGGGAGGATATTCCTTTTTATTATGCAATGGCTGACGCATTTACAGTATGCGATCAGAACTTTTGCTCTGCGATGACCAGCACTAATCCCAACCGGTTATTTTTCTGGACGGGGACAGTAAAAGAAGAACAAACGAAAGATGCCCCGGCTATCATGAGAAATTTGAGTAATGACCGATGGGGAGTTTTGAAGTTTGATACCTTTCCTGAGCGCCTGGAAGCCAACGGTATTTCCTGGAAATTTTATCAGAATGCTATCGACTGTGGCGGAGGTTTTACAGGTGATGAAAGAGCGTGGCTGGCTAACTTCGGCTGTAATCCTTTGGAATGGTTTAAGAACTACAATGTAAAATTTTCTAAACGATATATCGCGGGTTTGCAAAAACAGATTTTGTCGCTTCCTGCGGAAATAAAAGATTTGGAGCGCAACATTCGATCTGGTTCTTTTTCCGGAGATGCGCTAACAAAAGCGCAGGCAGCGATTGCGAAAAAGAAAGACGTACTGAATAAGGCGAATAAAGATCTCTCAGAATATACCAGGGAAGTTTATGAGCAATTAAGCCTGAAAGAAAAAAACTTATTTGAAAGAGCATTTAGCGAAAACTCAAGTGATCCGGATTATCAAAAACTCACCAATTTAACTTATGATGATAATGGTGAAAAACGCGAACTAGGCATTCCAAAAGGAGATGTTTTATTTCAATTTCGTAAAGATGTGGAATCAGGAAAATTACCAATTGTTTCCTGGTTGTCTGCCGCTCAGAATCTTTCAGATCATCCGAGTGCGCCATGGTATGGCTCTTTATATGTTTCAGAAATATTGAACATCCTTACAAAAAACCCGGAGGTATGGAAGAAGACGATATTCATTGTCAACTTTGATGAGAACGATGGCTACTTCGACCATGTTCTTCCTTTTGCGGCTCCCAATCCGCTTAATTCAGCAACCGGTAAATGTTCTCCTGGAATTAATACAGATGTAGAATATGTTCAATTGGAAAATGAATTGAAAGAAGGCATTCCCAAAAGAGAAGCGAGGGGAGGTCCAATTGGTCTGGGTTTTAGGGTGCCTTTGATTATTGCTTCTCCGTGGAGTAGGGGAGGACAGGTTTGTTCACAAGTTTTTGATCACACCTCTACATTGCAATTCCTTGAAGAATTTATGAAAAAGAAATTTGGTAAAGAGGTAAGAGAAAATAATATCAGCGACTGGCGGCGAACCGTAACAGGCAACCTGACGGCAGCTTTTAATTCTTTTAAGGATGAAAAAAACAATGGCATTTCTTATTTGGAGAGAAAGCCTTTTATTGAAAAAATTTACAATGCAAAATTTAAAAAGGAGCCATTAGCTTTTAAACAATTATCAAAAGAAGAAATAGATCAGGTAAATGAAAATTTGGTTTCATCCTCCATTTTGCCACAGCAGGAACAGGGTGTAAAACAATCCTGTGCCTTGCCTTACCAACTTTATGCAGAAGGAAAATTAAGTGATGATAAAAAAAATGTGGAATTGATTTTCGCAGCAAAAAATGAAATCTTTGGAAAAGAATCTGCAGGATCTCCTTTCAATGTTTTAATACCTGTAAAGTATGCAAACAACAGCGGCTCTTTTGAGAATACAGGCAGCCGCTCGTATGCGGTGGTAGCCGGAGGTGAACTGCCCGAATCGTTCCCGGTGAGTTCATTTGAAAACAGTAAATATCAACTAAGGGTTTATGGGCCCAATGGCTTTTTCAGGGAAATTTCAGGAAATGGTGACGATCCTGATTTATCAATTGTTTGTGAATATGAAAGGCCGGAAAAATTAGTTAAAAAACTGAGCGGAAATATTGATTTAAAAATAGTAAGCGGCAATCCCAACCAATTTTTTGAAATAGAGATCAGGGATAACGCTTATAAAAATAAATCGATAAAGAAAGTATTGGGTAAAAATGAATTGACTAACGGTGATGGATATTCGATAATTTTAAATTTAAATAAAAGTTTTGGGTGGTATGATTTTAGTGTATTTGTAAAAGGCTATGACAATTTTGTAAGGCGTTATGCCGGCCATGTTGAAACTGGCAAAACAAGCTACACCGATCCGGTTATGGGGCGTGTGTAAAATAATAATCAGAATTCGGGTTTTAGACTTTTAAGACATTTGTTATTTTTATTTTCATTATAAGATATAATTGATAAAAACATTTTTTACAGGTACCAGGAATTTTATTCTAAATATGTTTATTCTAAAAAAACTTTTTTGTTTTCTTTTCGTTGCCATCCTCTCGCTTAATGGGTTTGCTCAACAAAGAAATTATACAGTTGCTGATGCACATGCCCACAACGATTACGAGCATCCTATCCCGTTTTATACTGCCTGGAATGCAGGTTTTGGATCTATTGAAGCCGATGTATTTCCTGTAAACGGAATTTTGTTGGTATCTCATAGCAAAA
>JBDTKU010000155.1:0-15104 GCA_039935135.1 Ginsengibacter sp.
GTTTTATATTTTTGAACCAAAGCCCCGGGAAGATTTTTCACCAGGTTTTCCGCCTCATCCCTTGCACAAATGATGACGGAAACAGGATGTGTTTGTGAAATACTTTTAGACTTTGGTTTAAATAAAGCCAACTTCAAAAAGAAAAATAAATAGTAGAATAATTGTATAAATGTGAATATACAAAATGCAAGAAAAATCACATTTCCAGGATCCGTTAAAAATTCAGGCAGTTTCATTTGGATGCAAACTTACTTTCGTTTAAGGAATAGTTTCAAAAATTTATGCCTTCCATAGTCAAGAGAAGTTTTTTGTTTATCAGTTTTGAAGATTTTAGATACTATTTTTCAATTTCAGTACACTATTCTTTAATCCACAGTTTGATAAGGTTTGTAGAACTTCATCAATTGATTGCGGAGGATTTTTTAAACTTTTTACCTGATTGTTCAGCGATTGCAGCGATTTTGTTTTGTCATAATTTATCAGATTAATGATAAAATCATCCGGATGAAGGGCCTCAATGTGAAATAATTTTAAATAATCAGCCGGGAAATCTTTTAAATTAAATGTTATGATACCATGAGCCTTCTCTTTAATAGCGGCTGCTAAAACATGCCTGTCATTATCATCCGGTAAATGAAGCTTTTTAATTAACTTCTCCTATTTAATGATATTTGAATCTGGAAATGCAGCATTCATCATGTCTTTAGTTCTTTCTAATTGGGCTCGTTTTAAATCAGTTCGCTTTAATAAAATATTTCGAATCCATTCTTCCTGAATGTCGCTTATCCATTTTGGTTTAAATAATTCCAATTCTGCCAATCTTAATAAAAAATCACGCAATGGCGCCGGATAAAGGACATTTGCATCTTACAATGCTTTGAATCCTGGAAAATAATTCATCAATAACCTAAATTTAGTTCCTGAGCCTGCTCTGTTAAAGCATCTAATTGTTTACGCCTGTTTTTCCTAAGATTTTCTTGATAATCCATTAAATTTCGAATTTTAATTCTTCTATGTGTGCCTACTTTAGTAAAAGCAAGTTTTCCATCTTCAAGAAGTTTTACTAAATGGGGCCGTGAGACTTTAAGTATATCCGCAGCTTGCTGTGTGCTTAGTTCAGTATCGGAAGGAATTATAGTTATTGATTTGCCTTCTGCCATATTATTCAATATGTCGAATAATAAAGAAAGTGCCTTTTTGGGTATTTTTAAAAATTCTCCTTTCTCCTGAATTTTTATTTTAGCATATTTTCTATCCGTACTAATTATTTTTTGAGAAGATTTACGCAATTTCAAGATTGAAGATTTTGCAATTTTTTGGTCTTCTTTAGTGGTTGTTTTTAATACTGACTGCATAATAATTATTTTTCGATATTGAAGTTATGTAAACGAAATAAACGAAACAAGTAAATAAAGTTAAAAGTGAAAATTTGATTTTGAATTCCTCTTTTTTGATTGATATTGCATTAATCGTTCGTTTATTTTTTCTTTCACCAAAATAACAATTCGCTTTATTTGTTCTTTTACTGTAATAAAAATTTTTGAAACCTATCTTTGCATCCCTTTTAAATAAGGTTTTCAATGGCTTCATTACAATTCAAAATTCAACATATTGATACATCCACAAAAGCACGGGCAGGAAAAATCACAACAGATCACGGTGAAATCCTGACTCCGATTTTTATGCCCGTTGGTACTGTTGGAAGCGTGAAAGCTGTTACCCAGCAACAGTTGATAAAAGACGTGAATGCGCAGATCATTCTTGGAAACACTTATCATTTATATATGCGTCCTGGTTTGGAAGTATTGCAGGCAGCCGGGGGCTTGCATAAACTCATGAATTGGGACAAGCCGATACTAACTGATAGCGGTGGCTACCAGGTTTTTTCCTTAAGTGGCACCAGGAAATTAACCGAAGAAGGTGCAGTTTTTCAAAGCCATATTGATGGCAGCAGGCATTTGTTTTCTCCTGAAAAAGTAATGGACATTCAAAGAATTATCGGCGGCGATATCATTATGGCTTTTGATGAATGCCCGCCGGGAGCCAGCGAATATCAATATGCAAAGACTTCTTTAGAACTCACCAACCGATGGCTTGACCGATGTTTTGAAAGATTTAATACCACCCAAAATAAATATGGTTACTCACAAAATTTATTTCCTATTGTGCAGGGTGGTGTTCATCATGACCTGAGAAAAATGTCGTGCGAATATGTTACTGCCAAAGAAGCCACCGGCAATGCCATTGGAGGTTTGAGCGTGGGAGAGCCTACTGAAAAAATGTATGAAATATGTGCTCTTTGTTGTGAAAACCTTCCTCAAAATAAACCCAGGTATCTAATGGGCGTGGGCACTCCGTGGAATATTCTTGAATGCATCTCATTGGGCATTGATATGTTTGATTGCGTAATGCCCACCCGTAACGGACGTAATGCCATGTTATTTACAAGCAAAGGAATAATTAACATTGACAATAAAAAATGGGAAAAAGATTTTTCACCCATTGATGAGGGTATCAGTTGCGAAGTAAGTAATTTTTATAGTAAGGCTTACGTACGGCATTTAATGAAATCGAAGGAAATATTAGGATTGCAGATTGCAAGTATTCATAACCTGGCCTTTTACATGCATATCGTCGGAGAGGCGCGCCAACAAATAAAATCCGGAAATTTTCTTTCATGGAAAAATGAAATGACACAATTGTGGCAACAGCGATTATAATCACTGTCATAATTTTTGGTGATTTATTTTCTATAAATTTTAATGAAGAAATAGTTCAAAAATTTTAACTTCACAGATATGTTATCTACTTTCAGAGTAGATACATTTGTAATTCCGGCGACAAGCTTTTGGCGCTTTTATTTTTTTAAGAACTAAAAATTCTCAATATGTCTAAATGGTTGATTCTTGTTGTTTTCACTTTTCTCTCCACTACTATATTAAGAGCACAACAAAACAATCTCGAAATAAAAGGAACAGGTTCTTCAATCTATTTGGACCATGTTGTCGCACCAAAAGAGAACTTTTATAGTGTTGGACGAATGTTTAATATCAATCCAAAAGATTTGGCTGCATTCAATCATTTACATTTTGCCAGCGGTCTGAATATCGGCCAGGAATTAAAAATTCCCTTAAGTAAAAATAATTTCACACAGGTTAAAAGCTCCCTTCCAGGTGAAGCCCTGATTCCTGTGTATCATACAGTGGTAGCAGGTGAAACGCTTTACAGGCTTGGTGTCAATTATAATAAAGTACCTCTTTCTTCTTTAAAAAAATGGAATAATTTGTCTTCAGACGCAGTAACGGTAGGTGCCCCAATGGTAGTTGGATTTTTAAAAGTTGATAAGAACCAATCCTCATTGGCCAATGAGCAACCAGCCGCCAATGTAGCTAGCGCAAAGGATTCTCAACCAACAATCCCCACCGTTGCAACGCCTGAAAAGAAGGAGGAACCTGTGGCTCCGGCTCCAACAGAAGTACAACCCTCTCAACCAAAACCCGAACCAGCTCCGGCAGAAAAAGCTGCTGTTACGATAACTCCAACAAACAATGCCCCCGGCACCAATAGTATTTCTACCGGATATTTTAAAAGTTTATTTGAACAACAAACAGCAGATAATTTATCTATTAATAAAAATGGATCTGCAGGCGTCTTTAAATCTACAAGTGGATGGCAAGATGGCAAATATTATTGTTTCAGCAATGACGCAGATGCAGGAACTATTTTAAAGATTACCAATGCTGCAACCGGAAAAAGCGTGTATGCAAAAGTGTTAGACGTAATTCCTGATATCAGCCAAAATGATGGATTAATCACTGTTATCAGCAATTCCGCCGCAGATAAATTAGGTGCGGGTAATGATAATTTTGAATGCAATGTGGCCTATGCAAAAAAGTAGATTTATCTAAAATTCAGAATAAAAAATTCAATACTTTTTTCTATAAAAATGTACATCGAAAAGCCATTTAAACTATTCCTAATTATTTCTTATTTCTAACTTATTTCCTTTATTTTTCATAAAAAGTGTAATATTTTTACGTAAAAAATTAAACAATGCAATTAACTAATAGAAATTCTGATAGCATCACTAATATCTCTTATGTTCCTATAGGCGAAGAAGTTCATACACGATCATTTATCGCCAATGTTTTTTTATGGATGTTTGTGGCATTGGGCGTTTCAGCCCTTGTAGCATGGCAATTTTCGATCAATGATCATCTCATGACTTATCTTATTTCTCCGCTCGGAGGATTGACAGGTTTGGGAAAAATAACTTTGTTTGCCCCTTTGGGTTTTGTACTAATAATGTCATTCGCTTACCAAAGGCTTTCTTCAACAGCTTTGATGGCCTTGTTTATGGCTTATGCAATTATCAATGGAATAACATTTAGTTTCATACTTCTTGCTTTTACGCCAGGTTCCGTGTTGGGATGTTTTTTATCAGCCTCAGCGATGTTTGGCGTAATGGCGGTAATGGGTTATACTACCAACCAGGATCTTACCAAATTCGGACGCATCCTAATGATGGGAGTGATCGGAGTATTGATTGCAATGGTAATCAATTATTTTCTTCACAGCAGCCAGTTAGATTATATTATCAGCATTATTGGCGTAATGGTTTTTACCGCCTTAACCGCTTATGATGTTCAAAAATTAAAAAGAATTGGAGAAGGCCTGGAATATAATAGCGATGCCGTTTCTGTAAATAATGTCAAGAAAATGGCCATTCTTGGTGCGCTGACTTTGTACCTCGATTTCATTAATATTTTCCTTTTCTTACTTCGCATGTTTGGAAACAGGAGAGGCTAAAAGACAACAAAATATTCGGATATAAAGGCGATTTTTTTAAAGTCGCCTTTTTTTTATTTCCAAGATTTAGAAATTAGAATTATCGGGCTTACATCGGGAATCAAAAAATTTAGTGATGATTTAAACCACTGCCAATTCCCTGTTATATTTATTTCTATAACTTACCGGAGACAAGCCGGTAAAGCGTTTGAAAGTAGTTCGGAATGCTTTGGGATCACTGTATCCTACATTGTACATCACCTCATTTACATTATCAGCAGAAGTTTCAAATCTTTGTTTAGCGGCTTCCACTTTCACTCTTTGCATATATTCTGTCAAAGAATTTGAAGTTGCTTTTCTAAATCTTCTTTCGAGGTTTCTTCGTCCGATGGAAAGCATGGTTGCTATTTGATCTACAGATATTTTTTCCCGGACATTTTTCTCAATAATTTCCTGGGCTTTTTTAATATGTTCGTCCTGGTGATTTTTTTGGCCTTCAAAAATTATGAAAGGCGATTGACTATGACGGTCAATGTCCACCTGGAAAGTTTTGGAACAATGGATAGCCGCTTCTCTGCCTGCATATTTTTCAATGATATATAAAATGAGATTGGCCGATGAAAATGCACCTCCGCTTGTGTAGATCCCATTTTCATCAGTCAATATTTTATCTGTTACCAGGTTTACATTGGGAAACATATTTCTAAATTCATTTGAAGCACGCCAATGCGTAGAACAATTCTTTCCATCCAACAACCCTGTTGCTGCCAGCAAAAAAGCACCCACGCAAAGGCTGGCAATTTCAGATCCTTTTTTGTATTGTTGAATGATCCAGGGAATTAAATTTATATTTTGTTCCACACCTGTTTTGATATCGCCTTCAAACGCTGGAATGATTACCAGGCCTGATTTCTTTATATTTTTGATTTCGATATCAGGATGAATAGTGTATATCCCATTGGCTAATTTAACTTCTTTGGAATTTCCCGCAATCTGCACATTAAACATCGGGACTTTGCCTATATTTTTACAATATTCATTTACAGTTAGGAAAGCGCGGCGTGGATTATCTATGCTTCCCAAGTTACTGCCTTCGGTTGCCAGGATAATGATATGTTTCATACAAATTATTTTTTTTAAGCAACAAATCTAACAAAATTATTTGTCGCAATAAGCCCCTCATATTGGCGTATTTGCACCCCAACTATTTTGACAGTTGATTGTAAGTTTGTTTTTTTTATAAAAAGGTTTGACCAGGGAAAAAGCGATGATAAAATGTGGCGTCTCGTTCAAACGTATAATTAATAAAATACAAATATTTGTTCACGCTTAAAACAATGAAGCATGTTGAAACATTCAAAAGCATTTAGCGGGTTTTCGGTAAATGACATTCCAAAAGCAAAAAACTTTTACTCCGGGATTCTTGGCCTGAAAGTAAAGGACAATAAGATGGGATTGATAGAATTGAATATTGAAGGTGGAAATCACATCATCATTTATCCCAAACCCAATCATGCTCCTGCCTCATTTACCATTCTAAATTTTCCGGTGGAAAATATTGAAGACGCAGTGGATGATCTTATTAAAAAAGGAATCACATTTATACAATATGATGGACCAATTAAGACTGATGAAAAAGGAATTTGCAGAAGCGGGGGAAAAGGTCCAAACATTGCTTGGTTCAAAGATCCGGCGGGAAATATTTTATCTGTTTTAGAAGAAAAATAATAAAACATTTATGCGAAAAATTATTGCAGACGAAAGTATTGAAACCCGGTGTTGTAATATTTTACTACAAAAGAAAACAACTTCACGATCCTTCAATACAGTAAACAAACAAATAGTTATAATTTTTATTTTGAATAATTTTTAATCTTAAAAACAACAAACAATGAAAGCAGTAAACCCATATCTGTACTTCAACGGCAATACCGAAGAAGCATTTAATTTTTACCAGTCCGTTTTTGGCGGCGAATTCCGAATGATAATGCGCATGAAAGACGCTCAGGGAATGTCTGTTCCTGAAGGGCAGGAAGAAAAGATTATGCATATTGCTTTGCCTTTAAACAATGGAACAGTGCTAATGGCGAGCGATAATTGTAATGATGAAACCTTTAAAAAAGGGAATAATTTTTATATTTCTATACATGCTGATAGTGTGGAAGAAGGCCAGAAATTATATGATGCGCTTTCATCCGGAGGCAAAGCAGGTCATACTTTTAAAAAAGAATTTTGGGGCGACTGGCATGGAAACTTCACTGATAAATTTGGAGTGAATTGGATGCTGAATTACGCGGAAAATCAACACTAAAAGTTTAATACTTATGGAATCCTTGTATAGTAAACAAACCAGCCTTGCCTACAATACAAGTAGGTTCCCGGATCGGCAGATAAAAAAGTATAAAATCATTTACGGCATTTCTACCGGAATTGTCGCTTTATTTGAGCTTTCAGGCGCTTTTTTTATAAATAGTGAAATGGCTAAAGAAGGAATGAGGCATCTTGGTTTGCCTGAATGGTTTAGATGGGAATTAAGTATTGCTCACATTATCGGCGGAATTTTGCTTATCGTTCCAATTCATAAGCGAATCAAAGAGTGGGTGTATGTAGCGTTTGGCATTGATTTTATTTCTGCATTCATTGCTTACCTGTCTATAGATGGCTGGGGCGCAAATACTTTTTCTCCATTGTTTACATTGGCATTGCTTATTATTTCATACATCTATTTTCAAAAATTGCAAAACCAAAGAAATGGTTGAAGTTTTTAAAACCAATGTTCATGAAGTGGAGAAATCCAATATTATTTTTCAAAAGCTTCAAAAACATTTCCCCGGAAATCAAATAAATTTTGACCTCGAGGATTGTGATAAAATCTTACGGGTAGAAGGGACAAATATTTTATCTGAAAAAATAATAGAGATGCTGAAAGAAGAAGGGCACTCCTGCGAAATACTATTTTGAAAATTGGATCTGAATTATTTCTTAAAGACTTGCGAAATCAAAGGCGCTAATAATTTATCCCATCTTAAATCTTGTAGGGTGTTTGTAGTTGAATTTAAAATGCTATCGGGACTTTATTATTCTCAGAGGGATTATCAATTCTTCTGTCTTTTGAACATGAAATGATCAATTCAAATGAAAGATAAAATGTTGCAGCTTTAATAGACGGAAACGATATGACTTCCAATTTCAAAATATTGAATCTTTTTATCAATACTTGCGAAATCATCTTTCTTCCAGATTAGACGAGCTTACTTATACAAAATATCATAATATTCTTCCACCATCCTGTTACTGTCAAAAGTAATCTCCACATCTCTCATTCCATTTTTAACCACCTGTCTCCAGGTTTCAAAATCATTATAATACAAAGGAAGAATATCGTTTTCCAGGATCTCATATATTTTGTTCATATCGTAATTGTCCTGTTCCTCAATTGTCATATTCATATAATCTGCAGGAGGAACCACAAAACCGTTGTTACCATTATTAATAAATTCGCAAATCCATCCGTCATTGGTACTCAGGTTTACTGCTCCATTCATCGCAGCCGTCATTCCGCTGGTCCCGCTTGCTTCCCTGGGAACGCGGGGATTGTTTAACCACACATCTGCAGCTTGTTTCAATCGCTTGCTTAGCGTGATCTCGTAGCCGGTACAAACTGCTACATTACTGTATTTTTTGCTGAGATTTACTAAATGATTAAAATCGTTGATAGCTGGAAAATCTAATGGATAGGGTTTTCCGGCCCAGATGATCTGGATAGGGTATTTTTTATTGTTTAAAAGCGCTTCAAATCTTTCATGGTCGCGGGTAATAAGCTCAGCTCTTTTATAACCTGCAAATCTCCTGGCCCACACCACGGTAAGCACATCTGGTCTCATTAATTTACCTGTTTGATCTGCGACAATCGCAAGCGCCCGGTTTTTCAAATGCTTTTTACGATCGTCAAACCAATCATCATTACTTTCTTCACGCGCGCGATATAATTGTTTATCTGCCCAAAAATTTTTGTTTTGAGCATTGGTAATCGCTTTTATTTCGCAGACACCTTCATATTTATACCACATTTGCCGGCTTACTTCTCCATGCAACTGGGAAACACCATTAGCCAAATGAGCAAAACGCAAAGCGGCCAGTGAATGATTAAAAAGATCATCCGTCATACCCGTTAATTCACGCACCTGGTCGAGCGGCATGCCACAGAAATAACTCATTTTTTCACACAAATAAATATCGTGTTTTTCATTCCCTGCTTCTTCGGGTGTGTGAGTAGTAAATACCAAACGTTTTTTTACTTCTTCTAAATTGCCGAATTTTCTATATAAATAAAAAGCCGCGCTAACAGCATGAGCTTCATTTAAATGATATAGATCCGGATTGTAATTCAGAATATCAAGCAACTTAGCCCCTCCCACTCCCAGCAAAATAAATTGGGCAATTTTTGTAGCTGCATTCCCATCATAAAGCCTGTGAGTGATGGTTTGAGAAACATAATCGTTTTCAGGAACATCAGTACTTAATAAAAATAAAGGAGCTGAATGAAATGTTTTGGGATTCAGGTATAATACTTTAACCCAAACCGGGTGTGCATGAATATCAATCTGGAATTTAATACCGGTGTCTTCTAAAAAGTTGTAAATCTTTTCGATCCAAACAACTTTCAAAGTCTGGTCAATATTCCTGGCCTGGTCATAATAACCTTCTTTCCAAAGAATTCCAATACCAATGAGGTTTTGGTGCAATTCATAAACACTTCTCAAATGAGATCCCGCTAAGAATCCCAGGCCTCCGCTATAAATTTTAAGGGGTTGGTCAATAGCGAATTCCATCGAGAAATAGGCAACCTTTTTTTTATAACGATCATTAATCTCATAGGGAATCACATAATTTTCGAAGCTCATAATCTTGAATAAATATTTACTGAGGGCGCAAATATAAACGTAAAAAGTAAGAATTTAATTGTATTGCCTATTGGAGGTGTAAAATTTGCACACGTTCAATCAACTCTCTTTAGAAACTTTCTGTTAATAGTAATATTTATTAATTGCACAATTGATTGAATAATATTTAATTCGAATTGTCGGGAACTATGGCACTTACCTCAATTTCAATTAAAAGCTCTTCATCAATAAGTTTGTTTACTTCTACCATTGAAGTGGCTGGTTTTATGTCTTTAAAAAAAAGAGCATGAGCACTGGCTACCTTTTCCCATTGAGAAATATCTTTAACATACATCCTCGTTCTTACCACATCTTCCAGGCAACTTCCGGCCCTCTCCAATATTTGTTGAATTTTTTGGAAAATAAAAATTGCCTGTTCTTGAACATCTCCTTTGCCAATTATCATATCCCCGTCAACTGAAGTTGTGCCGGATATTTCAATTACATTTCCCACCCTGACAGCCCTTGAATAACCCACAATATTTTCCCAAGGTGCGCCTGATGAAAAGAGTTCTCTTTTTTCCATTGAATGAATTTTGTGCGGTAAGCTAATGAACCGAATTTCTTAATTGTCCGAAAATGGAAATTACTAAAAAAGAAAATTGTATAAAAATTATTCCCCATTTATGAGTTAGATAGTTTACAAGAATTCATGAATTGGGTAGATGAGAAAAAACAAAGTCAGTTTTTTAAGGAAATACTTTCATCATTATCTTTCCTTAATTTCCTGATCTCGTCTGAAATCTTTTGGTTCCATTTAAGCTGCACAGCAGTATCCAGACTGTTTTTAGTTTCCAGGTCATATTGCTTTTGTAAAGCGATTTGCTCATTATACATTTTATCAAAAAGGGAATTTATTAAAGCTCTATAATTTCCCGGCGTGAAATGAGCCTTCCTGATTTCGTTCACCAGCTTTGCAGCTCCGAGCATGGTGATGTCAAAATGATGTTGTTCATGTTCCAGGTGATAATGGGAATTAGCAACAGGTTTTTTCCATGATTTATTTTTAATAAAAAATGTGTAAACGCCCACTGAAACATCAATATTATTTTCATCCACGCTCATGGATGATTTATAAGAAAAGCCTGACGCAGTCATCGCCCCCCATGGAGCATCGGTGGGCACTTTTCCCTGGAAGTCAGCCCAATTCAGCGGCCTGTCGAAATGATAATAAATGGTATCACTTCCCGGAGAAGTCCTATACTCTTCTGTGAATACATGTACGGTTACCTTTTGTGCGAACATCTGAGAAGAAAAAAGAAACAGGGAAAGAAAAATAAATAAATTTTTTTGTTGAATCATTTTAAAAAAGAGCACAATTTTATGCCATCACGAATTTCAATTTTAAATTACTAAAGATTGGTTAAACACTTTTATTTTAACACGGAATTAAACGAAAAAAGCCAAAATAAAAATTGCTTCTATTTGTTCGTTTACTGGCCAGATCCCATTTTTAGTTCTCCTTCCACGCCTGATGCAATGGCATCCATGGATTGCTTTTTCATACACTTAAAATGACCACGCGGGCATTTATCAAAACCGGTTTTTGAACAAGGCCTGCACTGTAGTTTATTCACCTGGAAAACTTTATATTGAGTTTGGTAAGGCAACATGCCAAATGAAGGAACCGTATTTCCCCAAACAGAAAGAATTTTCTTTTTAAAAGCAGCCGCAATGTGCATCAGCCCGGTATCGTGGCTGATCACGAGTTTCGAATCACGGACAATGGCCGCAGATTCATTCAATGAAAATTTTCCGCAGGCATTATAAATCTTTATCGTATCCTTTCCGGCTATTTTTTCTCCATTTAAAAAATCATCTTTACCTCCTAACAGGATAATAGGAAAATTTATTTTCTGAACCAATTCCTGTAACTTTTCAACAGGCAGCTTTTTGGTATTGTGTGCTGCGCCAATGGCGATGGCCACATAACCTTGCAAATGAGAAAATGGAATATCTCCTTCTTTAATTTCATCCTGTTTTGGAATAAAATAATCGAGACCCAATCCGTCATTGGTAACCCCCAAATGCTTAACCGTAGCCATATACCGGTCAACTATATGCATTTTGGGCAATACATTTATTTTGAGATTAGTGTAAATCCACTTTTCAATGTTGAGTTTGTTAAATGAACGGAAAGGCACAAAGGGTAAAGCACTTTTAATGCGCAAAGTGCGAAGGTTGTGATGAAGATCTATGACCTCGTCATACTTTTCAGCCTTTATCTCTTCAATGGTTTTTCCAAGATCCTCTTCAAGGAGGAGCACTTTATCAAGATTAGGATTTGATGATACTATTCCGGCAAACTTTTTTTTAGTAAGATAATGAAGAGTTGCATCGGGAAATTTCACTCGTAAATTTCGTATAACCGGCGTCGTTAGTACGATATCACCAATTGAAGAAAAACGAATGATAAGTATTTTCCCGACCCGGTTTTTTTCTTCCGGCGGTCGGCCAACTTTATTATAAAAAGATTTAAAATGCAATTATTATCTTTTTCAAAATGCAACACAATAAATCAAACTGCCTACCAGTAGATAGACAAATAATATCAATTCTTAATCAGAAAGTGCTTTAGATTTTTTTTTACCAAAAAAAACTTTATATAAAACAGGGAAAGTAGTAAGAATAATGATCCCCACTATTATTACTTCAAGGTGTTCTTTCAGATCAAAATTGAATTCTTTCTCTACAAATTTCTGAAGAAAATGACCTCCCAGCAGCATACTTCCTACCCACAAAAAGCAACCTAAAAAATTATAAAAAGTGAATTTTTTCTTATCCATTTTTACAATGCCGGCCACTATTGGCGCGAAGGTTCTTACAAAAGGAACAAACCTTGCGATAACAATAGCTCCTCCACCATTCTTTTCATAAAATTCATGGGCCTGAATCAGGTATTTTTTCTTAAAAAACAGTGTATCCTTTCGCTCATATAGGAAAGGACCGCTTTTGTAGCCAAACCAATATCCCACAAAGTTTCCCAAAACTCCGGCAGTCATAATTAATGCCCATAAAACAAGAAGGTCAACCCATTCACTATTGGAATAAAAAAGTGCAGAAGTAACAATACTTTTACTATAGATACCGGTTACAAAAAGCAACGCATCGCCCGGAAGAAAAAATCCGGCAAAAAGACCTGTTTCAGCAAAGACAATAAATAATATCATCCATAATCCGCCATTTTCAATATAAAACTGGGGGTTTAAGATGTCCTTAAACGTTATACCTATAATTTCTAACAAGGGAAATCGTATTAATTTTTAAAATGATTGAAGTTATTCAGGCGATAAAGAAACAACAAAAATTCTTAACAGAAACAGAAATTGCTAATCGGCAACAAAAGCCAAAGCTTTAGATTGATCAAATTCTCCCTCCCATTTTGCAATCACACAACTGGCTAAAGTATTTCCAATCACATTGACAGAGGTACGCGCCATATCCATTAATTCATCAATTCCAAGGATGGCCATCACGGGCCAATAAGGCAATCCAAAAGAGGAAACTGTTCCCAATAAAATAACTAAAGAAGCTCGGGGAACTCCAGCGACGCCTTTGCTGGTGAGCATTAGCGTTAAACCCATTACCAGTTGAGCTCCTATAGACATGTGAATGCCCGCTGCCTGGGCCACAAAAACACTGGCGAGCGAAAGGTATAAGGTGGTGCCATCAAGATTGAAAGTGTATCCCGTAGGCAAGACAAATGAAACAATCTTTCGGGGAACACCAAATTTTTCCATGTTTTCCATCGCTATCGGAAGCGCAGATTCTGAACTGGTAGTAGCAAAAGCAATGGCAACGGGTTCAGACACTGCTTTGATAAATTGACGAACGGGAATTTTCAAAAAGTAAGCAATAGAGAAAAGAACTCCACCCACAAAAACCACCAGAGATGCATACAAAGTAAGCAGCAATTTCACCAATGAAAATAAAATATCGAGGCCAAGGTGGCCTACAGTGACTGCTATAGCCGCTCCCACTCCAAAAGGGGCAAAGTGCATAATAATGTTGGTAAACTTAAACATCGTTTCAGCAAGGCTTTCAGAAAACAGAAGCATGGGTTTCCTTTTTTCTTCTTTAACCATAGCAAGGCCGATCCCAAAAATGACACTGAAAATAACGATAGGCAACACATCACCGTTGTACATGGACTTCACAATATTTTCAGGAAAGATGTGAAGGATTACCTCCTGCCAGGTTTGAGGAACAGCAGCCGGCAATTCTTCATGAAAACCTGGTGGAATATGAATGCCCACACCCGCATGAGAAATATTAATGGCAATGAGACCGATAATTAGTGCGACCGTAGTTACTACTTCAAAATATAAAATAGACTTCCACCCCATTCTTCCCACCTGTTTCAGATCTGAATGCCCGGCGATGCCGACCACCAAAGTAGAAAAAAGAATAGGCGCAATTATAGTTTTCACCAATCTCAAAAATATCTGGCTAAGGAATCTAAGGTCTTTGGCTACCGCAGGAAAGTCCAACCCTATTTCCACCCCTATTACCATACTGACCAAAATCCAGGTGGTGAGGGAGCGTTTAAAAAGTGCCAGGATGATTAAAGAGCCTATGAATAACCATCTAAGAATTTTGAGAAATAAGGGAGAAATGCTATTGAAATTATAAATATCAATAAGATGGAAAATAGCCGCAATTGTGAGAATAATAAATACAAGAAGAATGCTTTTTCTTTTATTCATAAACAGAGTTAAATGATAATAGCCAAAAATAATGATTAGAAAGGGTAATGAATTTCATAAATTTTAATAGCTTAAAATAGATAAAAAAAAATCCGGTAAAACTACAAATTAGCACGATTTCTGTGGTTTTAAAATAAAGGCCTATTCAAATATTTTTTCAGGATTTTTTTTGAATAAAAATACTTCTTCTCAAATTCAATTATAAAAAAATCCCATTTCTTAATTTTTAATGAAAAAATATATTATCATGTTTACAAAAAACCAACCCCATTCTTCTTTAAAGTATTCCATTGCTGCTGCAATTGTGTACCTTGTTTGTGTAGTTATTTTCCTATCCGATGACAGCTATACCCAATCCTATATTTTATATATCGGAAATATGATATTTGCGCTGGTGGTTGCAGCTCATATCGTAAGTTTCAGCATAAATAACGATAACCAACCAGGCACTTATGAGTCGATAGTAACCGGATTCACCACCGCCATAGTGGGAACAGTGATATCCTGTTTGGCTATTTTTATTATATTGGCGATCATGAAACCTATAGGATATAGAGAAGTATTAAATACTGCCAGTGAATTGGCAAAACCCGCCCCTGGCTTAGACGGCAACAGTCATGTCTTGATGTATATGTTATTTTTGGACGCTATTATTGGCAATTTGGGA
>JBDTKU010000156.1:0-3004 GCA_039935135.1 Ginsengibacter sp.
GGTTCTGGATATCCTTTTTCCAATCCCGGCACTTCTTTTTCAACCTGTTCTTTAGTGCCTCCACTATGAATTAAATATTAATTTGTTTTGCTTTTTTGGTGCAAAGCTTTGTCATAAATTATAATTCCCTAAAGCTTTATTTTGAATTGAATCCTCAGCAGATGGTTGTTTTGGCGAGATAGTAAACGAACATTTAGATGAGATTTATATTTTATGGTTAGTGAAAATTGAATCACGTAATAAAAGGGAAGTAGCCTACATGATTTCTTTTTACCAGATTTGATTTTTCTTTGCCTTCCCGATAAAATTAAAATCCTGCTGCATAACAAGGTCAACCCGGTTTCCATTGTCTTAAATATTTTTTAGATTGCAATTATGTTTAAAACTTTTTCGATATCTTTTTTGTTTATTTTTCCGTTTATGTTGAAAGCGCAGGAAACCAAAAGAGCCCGGGATTATGGTGTAAAAATCGGCGTGATGCCAACGGGGAAACTGAATGCTATTACTGATGTAGCCGGCGTAAAAGTTGGCCAAACCACTTTAATAAAAGGAGATTCAATTCGTACAGGCGTAACCGTTATATTGCCTTATGATGGGAATATTTTTCAACAAAAAGTTCCTGCGGCCATCTTTGTGGGCAATGGTTTTGGCAAGCTTGCAGGAAGTACCCAGGTAAATGAATTGGGCAACCTTGAAACGCCCATTGCGCTTACAAACACACTCAATGTTTCTACCGCGATGGATGCATTGATAGATTATACTTTGAAAGGAAAAGGAAACGAAGAGGTGAGGTCGGTGAATGCGGTGGTGGGCGAAACCAATGATGGATATTTAAATGATATCCGCGGAAAGCATGTGTCTGAAGAAGACGTTTTATCCGCGATAAAAAATGCGAAAGGCGGAAGGGTAGAAGAGGGGACAGTAGGCGCCGGAACAGGAACGGTTTGTTTTGGATACAAAGGAGGAATAGGAACTTCCTCCCGAAAATTACCGGAAAGTTTGGGTGGATTTACGGTGGGCGTTTTAGTGCAAACCAATTTTGGCGGAGTGTTGCAAATTGACGGAGTGCCTGTTGGCAAAGAATTGCGCAAATTCAGTTTTAGTAATGATCTTTTGAATAATGTGGATGGTTCGTGCATGATCGTTGTGGCCACCGATGCGCCTTTGGACCACCGTAATCTTATGCGCCTTGCGAAGCGCGCTATTCTCGGAATGGGAAAAAACGGTGGCATCGAATCGAATGGCAGCGGAGATTATGTGATTGCGTTCTCCACCGCCGATAGTTTGAGGATTCCTTATACAGTAAACAAACCTGCCTACCGGACAGGCAGGGAAATAATGAATAATCCTGTTTTGCAAAATGAGGCTATGTCACCATTGTTTATGGCAACGATCGAAGCGACAGAAGAAGCAATTATCAATTCATTATTTGCCGCTACAACAGTCATTGGAAGAAATGGAAACAAAGCAGAATCTTTGCCATTAGAAAAAGTAATTCCTATTTTAAAAAAGTATAACAGGATTGAAAAATGAATTCAATGTATTCTATTATAAATGGCGAATTTGTTGTAAAAAATGAAGCCGCCATATTAATCTCTGATCTCTCAATCCAACGCGGATTCGGCATCTTTGATTTTTTTCGAACTGTCAACTACAACCTTGTATTTTTAGAAGATCATTTGCAAAGATTTTACTTTTCTGCTTCAGAAATGAAGATGAATGTGGGTTACGAGCCTGGTGAATTGAAGCAATTGATCCAGCAACTAATTGATAAAAATAAAATCCCAGATTCAGGAATCAGGATCACCTTAACCGGCGGATATTCTGAAGATGGTTATACGCCGGCCAAGTCCAATTTATTGATCACACAAAAGCCGTTTACTTTTAATCCCGAAAGTTTTAATAAAGGAATCAAACTAATCACTTTTCAACATCAAAGGCAATTGCCCCAGGTGAAAACCATAGATTATTTAATGGCCATTCATCTTCAAAATTTTATCAAAGAAAATAACGCGGATGATGTTTTGTATTTTAATCAAAATGAAATCACCGAATGTCCGCGTTGCAATTTTTTTATAGTTACTAAAAATGAGGAAGTAATAACCCCTTCAAATAATATTTTAAAAGGAATCACCCGGAAAAAGATTCTTGACTTTTCTGAATTCAATGTTAAAGAAGGCATCATCTCACCAGCGGATATTTTAGCATCCGGTGAAGCCTTTATCTCCAGCACCACCAAAAATATTTTGCCTGTCCTGGAAATAAATGGTCAAATAATCGCGGATGGCAAACCTGGAAAAATGACCCAAAAAATTTATGAACATCTTATTTCGATTAAAGAAAAATAATTCGGATAAGAATATTTTCTGGCAGCAGTTAGCGCTATTTATTTTTCAAAATTTAAGCTTTGAAAATATAAATTCATTAGCAAAAAAGAAAATAAGAATCCCTCTTATTTGTTTGTTTACTCTATCGCTCCGGCAGGCAGATTAATGGTTTATATTTATTGCTGAACTCCCATTTTTTCTCAACGATGATTCTCTCACTATCAATTCAGATTTGATAATAATCGTGCTAGTCGCGCCGAGGTTAGCTTTTCCTTCAAGATGATTGACAAGGGCATTGGCTACAATCTCACCCATCTGCTGGCCAGGATAATTTATTGTAGATATTTTTGGGTTTACGACCCTGCTGATGATGTCATTATTAAAACCCACGATGGCTATATCTTTTGGAATAGAATAGCCTGCATCTTTTAATGCCTGCATGCAAACTGCCGCACAATTATCATTGGCAACGAATAATGCATCAGGTATGGGGTTCATTTTTATTAATTCTTTTGAAGCCTCAATAGCGCTCTCCTCATCCATATTATTGACGATCAGGTATTTTTCATTAAATGGAATTTTATTTTCAAGAAGCGCCTCCTTGTAACCTTTCAATCTGTCTGCATAAACATTTCGTGTAAGGTTGCCCGTTATATGTGCAATTTTTTTGCATCCCT
>JBDTKU010000157.1:0-11673 GCA_039935135.1 Ginsengibacter sp.
AATGTAATTACTTCTGTTGTGGACAACCAGCCCAATATGGCGGTAGATACGCACGTATTCAGAGTGGCTAACCGGATCGGATTGGTAAAAGCAAAAACACCCCTTGAAGCCGAAAAACAATTAATAAAAAACCTGCCAAAAGATTTGGTTCACGTTGCTCACCACTGGCTCATATTGCATGGGCGTTATGTTTGCGTAGCAAGAAAGCCAAAATGTGATATTTGTGCTTTAAGGCCAGTGTGTACTTATTACCAAAAAATAGTGAAACCCACTTTAAAAAGTACAGTAAACGAACATTAAAGTAGTTTTTTTATTTCGTCAACCAATTCTGCTTTTTTGAAAGGAATTCCTTTTATCTTATTAAAACCTTTTGCATCCACTAAGTATTTATCCCTGATAATTTTTATTAATTGACCATTATTTAATTCAGGGATTAAAACCTTTTCAAAATTTTTGATGATCGTTCCAAGATTCTTAGGGAAAGGGCGTATGTAACGTAGATGCACATGCGAAACTTCATGACCTTCATTCAGCAATTCCACCACTGCGCTTTTGATGGCTCCATAAGTGCTTCCCCAGCCTAACACAAGTACTTTTCCTTTTTCAGGTCCATTGTCTATTTTTTGCTCCGGGATATAATCAGCAATCTTTTCAATCTTTTCTTGCCTGATCTTCACCATCAATTCATGATTTTCAGGGTCATAGCTTACGTTTCCGGTAATATCCTGTTTTTCCAGTCCGCCAACCCTGTGTTCAAGGCCAGCAGTTCCCGGTACGGCCCAGGGCCTCACCAGTTTTTCATCCCTCAGATAAGGCTGGAATGTTTCTTCATTTTCTCCAAGTTCCTTTTTAAAATGTACTTCTATCGGGGGAAGGTTCTGGCTTTGTGGAAATTTCCATGGTTCTGAACCATTGGCAATGTATCCATCACTTAGAAAAACAACGGGAGTCATGTGTTGAATTGCCACTCTTACCGCTTCATAAACTGCATAAAAACAATCAGCAGGGGTAGAGGCAGAAATAACAGGGATGGGACTTTCACCGTTTCTTCCATAAAATACCTGCAAAAGATCGCTTTGCTCAGTCTTGGTAGGTAAACCTGTTGAAGGACCACCACGTTGAATATCGCAGATCACCAATGGAACTTCCAGCATCATGGCCAAACCCATGGCTTCTGATTTTAAGGCTATTCCGGGGCCGCTCGTAGTAGTTACCCCCAGGCTTCCACCATAAGCCGCACCGATAACAGAACTTATAGCTGCAATCTCATCTTCTGCCTGGAAAGTTTTTATACCAAAATTTTTATGACGACTTAATTCATGTAGGATGTCACTTGCGGGGGTAATTGGGTAAGATCCTAAAAACAATTGCAACCCGCTTTTTTGAGCAGCTGCTATTAATCCATAAGCCAAAGCCTGGTTGCCGTGGATGCTGCGATAGTTTCCCGGCGGCATTGCGGCTTTTTTTACAGAATACCTTGTTGTAAAGGTTTCTGTAGTATCTCCATAATTATATCCTGCCTGCAACACTTTAATATTGCTTTCAAGAATGTCAGTTTTTTTTGCAAATTTTTCTTTCAAAAAGTTGATGGTATTATCAGGTGTACGATTGTACATCCAATATAAAAAACCTAATACAAACATATTTTTTGCACGGTCCTTTTCTTTGGTTCCAAGGGTAAAATCTTTTAAAGTTTCCCTTGTCAATTTGGTAACCTCCATTTTTATAACTTCATACCCTTCAAGGCTGCCATCTTCCAAAGGATTGACTCCATCAGGAAAGTTAGCCAATCTTAAATTCTTCGTATCAAAACCTTCTATGTTTGCTATGATTATTCCGCTCTTTTTTAGGGAGGATAAATTACTTTTTAGTGCGGCAGCATTCATTGCAACGAGCACGTCACAGGAATCGCCGGGGGTAAATATCCTGTCACTCGAAAAGCGAAGCTGAAAACCACTAACGCCTGGAAGAGTTCCCTGAGGTGCCCGTATTTCTGCCGGGAAATCAGGGAAAGTAGAAAGATCGATGCCTAATAAGGCTGTATTATTGGTAAATTGAGAGCCTGTAAGTTGCATTCCATCTCCACTGTCACCTGCAAATTTGATCACGACTTCAGGTAATACTGTTTGTTGTGTTGCCATTTTTTTGAATTGAGCTACAAATTTACAGATATCACAAGTTTAATAGTGGTTAAATTATTTGCGCAATACAGAAATTTTTCTACTTACCGCTTGTCTTTGATATCCAATATTTTTAATGTTGTTGAACTATATTGCAACAGTAAACCTGCTTTTATGAAGAATATTATTTTTTTAATCTTAATGATTTTTAGTTTGAATAAAATAGCCTTATCACAAGCCAAACTGGTACAGAAAGTAGAAAAAAAATCTAGTAAACCAGTGATTCCTTTTACTAAATATGTATTGCCAAATGGCCTTACCGTTATCATTTCTGAAGATCATAGCGATCCGGTGGTGCATGTGGATGTGACTTACCATGTTGGATCAGCCAGGGAAGAAATTGGTAAAAGCGGCTTTGCCCATTTCTTTGAGCACATGATGTTTGAAGGAAGTGATCATGTTGCAGATAAGGAGCATTTTAAGATTGTAACTGAATCCGGTGGAACTCTTAATGGCAGCACCAACAGGGATCGGACCAATTATTTTGAAACGGTTCCTTCCAATCAATTGGAAAAAATGCTTTGGCTGGAAAGTGACCGAATGGGATTTTTACTAGATGCCGTTACGCAACAGAAATTTGAAATTCAAAGGGCTACCGTTAAAAATGAAAGAGGCCAGAATTATGACAACAGGCCTTATGGCCTTGCAGGAGAGGTGACTTCAAAGGCGCTTTATCCGTATGGCCATCCATATTCATGGCTTACTATTGGCTATGTTGAAGACCTGAACAGGGTGAGTGTAAATGATCTGAAAAATTTCTTTCTTCGTTGGTACGGGCCAAATAACGCTACACTTACTATTGTAGGAGATGTGGCTACAAAAGAGGTTCTTGCTAACGTTGTAAAATATTTTGGCCCTATTCCCCGTGGTCCCGAAGTGAAACCTGTTCAACTGCCCGCAGTGATACTTGGTCAAACTGAATTCGTAAGTTATATAGATAATTATGCAAAGCTTCCGATGCTCCGGATCACATATCCTACGGTACCTGATTTTGACAAAGACATGCCTGCGCTGGAATGCCTGGCAGAAATCCTTGGACAAGGGAAAACTTCCTTCCTTTATCAAAACCTGGTTAGAAATCAAAAGGCTTTGAGGGCCAGTGCTTCAAGCGACCTGGATGAACTTGCCGGAACTTTTTCCTTTTCAGTAATTGCTCTGCCAGGACATTGCCTGGCAGAAATGAAAACCCTGGTAGATTCATCAATGAAAGACTTTGAAAAGAAAGGAATTAGCGATGACGATATTTTAAAATTTAAGAATGGTTTTGAAAGTAAACTTGTCAACGGACTTTCGAGTGTTGCGGGCAAAGCCTCTCGTTTAGCCTATTTCCAGACTTTTACCGGAAATCCCAATATGATAGACAAATTGATGAAAATGTATGAAAACGTTTCGAAGGAAGATGTAAAGAGAGTGTATGAAAAATATATAAAGAATAAGCCAGCAGTAATATTAAGTGTTTTGCCTAAAGGAAAAGAAGAACTTATTGCGGCCGCTGATAATTTTACAATAGACAGCAGTCATTACGAGAGGCCGGATTATGGTTATGATAAACTACAATATACTAAAGCTAGAGATAATTTTGACCGGAGTATTATTCCTCCTGCAGGAGAAAACCCAGTTGTAAAAGTTCCTGATTTTTGGGAAAAGAATATTGGTAATACCATCAAGACGATTGGTGTAGAAAATCATGAGATTCCAATGGTAAATTTGAATGTTTATCTTAAAGGCGGAAATCTTCCTGAACAAAATAATTTATCAAAAGTGGGTGTGGCTTCGCTTTTTGCTTCAATGATGAACGAGGATACGAAGAATAAAACCAGTGAAGAAATGAGTCTTGCGCTTGAAAAATTAGGCAGTTCTATAAGGGTGGTCAATATTATGGATGCAATTGTATTTTCTCTTCAATCTTTAACTAAGAACTTAAATGAAACCATTGATCTTTTAAAAGAAAAGATCTTAAAACCGGAATTTAAAGAAGAAGCTTTTGATCGTTTAAAAAAGCAATTAATCGCTAATATCCACAATTCGAAAAGCCAGGCATCTTCGGTGGCTAATGTTGTTTTTAGCAGACTAAATTATGGCAGGGATAACATCTTGGGTTACCCGGATTATGGAACAGAAGAAACAGTCGAAAATATCACTTTATCGGATATTAAAAACTATTATAAAAATTTCATTTCAAAAGATGGAGCTAATGTCGTTGTGGTAGGAGATGTGATTGAAAAGGATGTTTTGCCTCAATTGAATTTCTTAACGAAATTAGAAGATAAAAAAATAGATTTACCTGCCTTGCCTGAAATTCCTAAGATTGAAAAAACAAAAATTTATGTAGTTAATATTCCGAATGCAGCACAAACGGAATTCAGGGTGGGATATGTAACCGGGATAAAATACGATGCGACCGGGGATTTTTATAAAGCATCTCTTTCCAATTACAATTTAGGCGGAGGATTTAATGCAAGATTTAATATCCGGTTGAGAGAAGATAAAGGTTGGACCTATGGCGCCAGGTCTTTATTTACGGGTGACAATTATACCGGCACTTTTTACTTTAGCAGTGGCATTAGGGCAAATGCTACTGATAGCGCACTGGGAGAAGTAATCAGTTTATTCAAAAACTATAATGAGAAAGGGCCTGATAATAATGAAGTCGCATTTATGAAAAATTCCATCGGGCAAAGCGATGCGCGCAAATATGAAACAGGCTATCAAAAAGCTGCCTTTATAAGTCGTATTTTAAGATATGATCTATCTCCTGATTTCGTAAGCAGGCAAACGGAAATTCTTAATTCAATTTCGCCCGCTGAAATTCAGCAACTGGCTAAGAAGTATTATGATCTAAATAAAATGAATATTTTATTGGTAGGTGATAAGGATGTTTTTCTCCCTGGCCTATTAAGCTTTGGATATGAAATAGTTGAACTGGACACAGAAGGGAATACTTTGAAGTGATACAAAATCAACTCAAGCCAAAATAAGAAAAAGCCTTTTTTGTTGGTTTACTATTTAGGTGAGAGCATAAAATTAAAAAACGATACCATGTGATATCGCTTTTTAATTTTTTAAGATAGTAATTACCAACTTTTTTTGGCAACGCCATCCTTCACAGCCTGTAATGCATTGGCTTCGCTGAGCATGGTGGTCATCTTGTTGCCTTTCCCATCGTTACCCTGGGCCATATACCCGCCGCGGGAAGTTTTAGTAATTACTGCATCCTGCATGGGAACATTCTTTTCTTTAGTTTTCATGCAATAAGCTGTTAACATCTTTGCCATCTTTGTTGGTTTATAGTTTAAAAATTAAATTAAATCTCATAGCCTGGGGGCTATCTTCTTTTCAAATTTAGGGATTTATAGTTGTTTCACATTATATATTTGTTAACAAATCCTGAAATCAAAAATCCAGAGAATTTTTCACTTTTTTGAGATTCACCTTTAGTTGGTATTTCAGATACATTTCATAAGAATATTCAAGCCCGGTTCCGCTTGAACTTTTTTCTATCAGATCTTTGTAAGGAATGAACCTGAAATCAAAATATACATTTTTAAATAGTTCCTTATCAAAAATAAAACTGGCGATAATTAATTCACGATGTTTTTCTACAAGGCCAGGATATTTTTCTGACACAGACTGAAATAAGGCCATGCCCCTTGGTCCGATGTAACCCTCACCATTCCAGTATCTGAAATCAATTCCGACATTTTTGAATCCAAACAAAAGATGCGATAAAAATCCGTTTCCTTCGTTGAAAGCCTGTCGTTTTTGACCTGAAACATCTTTGTAGTTCACGTAATAATTATCAAAAACAATTTTCTTAAACAATTTTCTGTTGAAATTGTAGCTAATGGAAGCGCCGGTGGCAAAATTAGTTAGCGATTGTAATGGAGTGGCGAGGCTATCATATTGACCGCCTTTATGAGAATATAACAATTGAATGGGAATATGAATGTCCCAATTATTTTTTCCCCAAACATTTAAGTTTCCAACATACCCGATATCAAACTCTTCTTTAAACTTATCCCCCGGGTGGATGGCTTTTCTCCAGTTGATAAAAAGATCGTGATTATAAGGTTTGGTATCCACCAAAAACTGGAATCCATTTTCGAGCCTTTCTTTAAGGATTAATTTATAATCGTAAATGGGTTCTATAAAGCCGTGATTTAAATTCCCTTCAATATTGCCAATTATATATGCGGAATGTTTGGCCTGGTATTTTACTTCAAATGTGGGCGCTAACGTAGTATATTCCGGCCTTCCAAATTCTTTCTGCATATAAATGCCTGCCTTTATCATCAGCTTTGGAGAGACCTGGTATTTGATTTCAGGAATTAATTGATAGCCAAATAAAGTGCCACTCAACGGAATATTTCCAAACCATTCAGTGTTATTAATATAATTGAGATTATACAAATTAAAGGATAATTGCTGGCTATCGGCTGGGTTGATGACGGTCCGATTTTTAAAAACGGGATAATCTATTTGGGCATCGGCTCTAAAAGCTACAAATAAGAATAGAAAACCCAATAGGTTTAGAGTAAATTTTTTCGTGAACATTATAATCCTTGAAAGTTTTGGGGTGCAATATAACATCATCATTGTAAAAGCAAACTTATAAAATTTCTGATTTCATAAGTTTGACCAAACTGCAACAA
The DNA here is from genome assembly GCA_039935135.1 of Ginsengibacter sp. Taxonomy (GTDB): domain Bacteria; phylum Bacteroidota; class Bacteroidia; order Chitinophagales; family Chitinophagaceae; genus Ginsengibacter. Next base: position 6,833 of record JBDTKU010000157.1, read on the forward strand.
AAAAGCCTCTTCGAAGTGAAGAAGCTCTTTGAAATTTTATAATAAAAAGCTTAAACATCAAGTCGTGCATACCTGGCGTGTGTTTCAATGAATTGTCTGCGCGGTGGTACGTCATCGCCCATTAGCATACTGAAAACTCCATCAGCATCTACGGCGTTATCTATTGTAACTTGCTTTAATGTTCGCGTTTCAGGGTTCATAGTGGTTTCCCAAAGTTGTTCACTATTCATTTCTCCCAAACCTTTGTATCGCTGTATATGAACAGAGTCTTCTTTTCCCCCTGCCATCTGCTGTATCCACGCTTTGCGATCTTCATCATTAAATGCGTAAGCCTGATCTTTACCTTTTTTCAAAAGGTATAAAGGTGGTTGGGCAAGATATACAAAACCTTGTTCTACCAGTTCTTTCATATACCTGAAAACAAACGTAAGGATCAACGTTGCAATATGGCTTCCATCCACGTCCGCATCTGTCATAATGATCAATTTATGATAGCGAAGCTTACTCAGGTCAAGCGCCTTAGGATCATCCTCCGTACCGATTTTTACCCCAAGCGCTGTGAACATATTCCTGATTTCTTCATTGTCATAGATTTTATGCTCCATTGCCTTTTCCACATTCAAAATTTTACCACGCAAAGGCAGAATAGCCTGGAAACTTCTGTCTCTTCCCTGTTTGGCCGTGCCACCCGCAGAGTCTCCTTCTACCAGGAACAACTCGCAGCGAAAAGGATCTTTATCACTACAATCTGCAAGCTTGCCGGGCAAGCCACCTCCGGAAAGTACGCTTTTACGCTGTACCATTTCGCGGGCTTTTTTTGCAGCGGCTCTTGCCTGCGCAGCAAGGATTACTTTCTGAATAATAGTTTTGGCATCTTTAGGATTTTCCTCCAGGAAAGCAGTTAATACTTTGCTTAACGTTGAATCCACAATACCCATTACATCATTATTCCCCAATTTGGTTTTTGTTTGTCCTTCAAATTGCGGCTCGGGAACTTTTACAGATATAACTGCTGTGAGGCCTTCGCGGAAATCATCACCTTCAATTTCTACTTTTGCTTTTTCAAACATTCCCTGCTTTTCCCCATAGCTCTTAAATACACGGGTGATGGAACGGCGAAAACCAGATACATGTGTGCCTCCTTCTAAAGTATTAATATTATTTACATAACTGAATAAATGTTCCTGGTAGCCAGTGTTGTACATCATCGCTACATCCACTGTCACGTTGCTGGCTGCATCATATCCATCACAATAAATAACGGTAGGGAGCAAGGGCTGACGATTGCCATTTTTATCGATCAATTCTACAAATTCAACGATACCGCCTTCGCTATAAAATGTCTTTGAATAAGCTTTCCCATTCTCGTCATTTTCCCTCAGGTCGTTAAGTACAATCTTTATTTTCTTATTAAGAAAAGATAATTCTCTAAGGCGGCCTTCAAGGATGTCACGATTATAAACTGAAACAATAAAAATAGAAGGATCAGGTAAAAAGTGAATGGTGGTGCCGGTTCTGTCACTTTTGCCTATTTCACGAACGGGATATTGCGGAATCCCCTTAGAATATTCCTGCTCAAATGTTTTTCCATCACGATTGACGGTTACATGGAATTTTGTACTTAATGCGTTCACACAACTGACACCTACTCCATGCAAACCTCCGCTGACTTTGTAAGTGTTTTTATCGAATTTTCCTCCGGCATGGAGCACGGTCATAACTACTTCCAAAGCGCTGCGCCCTTCTTTTTTCATAATTCCAGTCGGAATGCCACGGCCATTATCTTCAACTTTTATTGAATTATCTTCATTAATAGTAACTGTGATTTCATCACAATAGCCTGCAAGGGCTTCGTCAATAGAGTTGTCAACTACTTCGTAAACGAGATGGTGAAATCCTTTGGTGCTAACGTCACCAATGTACATTGCCGGCCTTTTTCTTACTGCCTCAAGTCCTTCAAGAACCTGAATACTGTCTGCGCCATAACTATTTACTTTTGGGGTAATAACCTCCGCGATATCTTCTGCCATATAAGTGGGATAAAATTCAATTTGGAACGTAAAAAAAATTACGCTGCAAAGTTACGAAAATATGACTTGAATACCTAAATAAATGAAACGAAAAAGGGCGATAAGTTGGGAATAAAAAGTAATTATAAAAATAGTTTGAAATCAATTTTTGTTAGAAAGTAAAAATCTCTATTTTTGCACCCCCGAAAGGGGAAAAAGAATCCTCCTTAGCTCAGTTGGTTAGAGCATCTGACTGTTAATCAGAGGGTCTCAGGTTCAAGTCCTGAAGGGGGAGCAGCATCGGTCAGCCACTTATTTATTTAAAAATAGGTGGCTTTTTTATTTCACCAATAATTTCACCAACAATTTTTGAGTTTAGGAATTCCGATATATCAGTTTCCATGTTTGGGAATAAATTAATCGGGGCTAAAGAAAAATTTTATTAGGGAATTTTGGCCTTCCGGCCAGCGCTTTAAAAATATCGGAATAAATAAAATAAACCCTGAGGATTGATTTTTGCAGAACCTGGTTTTTACGATTTAAGAGAACTTCGGGTTTTCATCGGCTTCATCCATTCTTTTTATTAGCCGCTCTTTTAATTGATCCAGAAAAGTAGTACGGCTTTCTTTTCGAATTCTTATTTCCTGAAATACCCTGTAGTAATTTTCTAAATCTGTATGGAATAGATTCTCAAACCCAATAGCCAGATCTTTTAGGTCAACGGTTCCCTTAATAAATGATCCAGAGGTTTGCAAGGCATATAGTAATTTATTCAGTGATACTTTAGAGGCTGTCCACTTCAATTTAAGAACACCAGGGTGTTAGCTTTTTTTAAACTCATTTCCAGCCACTATTTTATGTATTTAGAAACTTTTTTAGTTGAATGGGCAAATTAGATCTGTTATCTATTGAATTTTAATAACTGAATTTTCGACCAAAGCAAAAACATTATCTGTGGATACAGGTTTTATTTTTGACAGTCCTGTAAAAGCGCTGAATGCCGGCAGCACCGCATATTTTTCCCCAAAATAAAAGCAAGGGAGCATTAACGATTGATTTCCAAATCCATTCATTTTTATTCCCGGATGAATGTGGCCTGAAAAGGTGAATAATTCTTTTTCACCTTCTTTACAACGATGGGAAATATCGTGGATAAAGCAAAAGCTTTTCAATTCAAATTTATTTTCAAACACTTCAATATTTGCCTCTTTGTAAAATTCTTTAGGTAAAATATCATGATTGCCCATTATCAAATAGAATTCTACCCCGGCAATGTCATTTCTCCATTTCAGAAAAAAATCAATTTCTTTATTAGTGCTATTATGAAACATGTCGCCGTCAATAAGTACAATTTTTGGATTAAAAAATTGTATTTGTGAAAATAATTTTTGAAGATCTTCTTTAAAAATATTTTGTGGGATGCCAATTCCTGATTTCCTGAAATGTCCTGATTTGCCCAAATGCAAATCAGAAAGAATCAATATTTTTTCTTCTTCCCAAAAAATACAACGGGCAGCCGAAAGCCAGAGAGTTTGCTTTTGAAATTTAAATTGAAGAGGTGCGGACAATTTTTTGTTGGCAAGATAAATAAAAAGGCAAAGTGAAAAGAGGCGTTTGTTATAGTTAACAGTAAACCAACGTTTAATAAAGATTCTTATTTTGATTCGAACCTGTAAATTTAATAACCCTGGAAATGGCGGTTATTTACTCCACGGTTGTGTTGTGCACTGGATGGATTTCTTGAACTACTACAAGATGAAAGAATGGTTAGAAATCCGAGAATAACTAAAAAAAGCTTTATAAAGTTTTTCATTTACTCCGGTTTAATTATTGATTTGAAAATCGTTATGCACGCACACTAACTTGCTGATTTAGCATTTTTGAAAACATGACGCACCAATATTCGGCTTTTGCATTTAGCAACGCAAACTCCCTTTTTGATTTCATTAAACCATTATTAAAAATAATAGAGGCCGCCTGTTGGTGGTTATTGAATTCAAACTGAAGTTCTAAAACGCCTGTCCTTATTTGTTCTCCCAATGTTTTAAAATCACGGGGTTCAATAATGCCATTATCAGTTATTAATTGACAATGCGCCACGTCGTCAAGCGAGATGATAGAAGAAGTGTATTTTTCCCTGTTTCTTTCAAGCACCAGGATTTTTCGGTGAATGCCATCAAAGCCGAGGACTTTATTATCCAATATTTCCTGGCTGCAGAAAATAAGATTGTTATTGGCTCCTTCCTTGCTGAGTTGTCTGAAAAATTTTTCTTTTTTTCTTTTTGCATAAATTGATATAAAGGGTAACGAACCAAAAAAGAGGAAGCCAATAAGGAAGAGTATAAATGTAATGGTAATGAGCATAGTTGGATATTTTTATCAATCAAAAATTAGTTAAAGAAACCGAACTGGCTAATAGAACGAATTAATTATAAAATAATTGTGTAGAAAAAAATATATTTAGATTCAAATAAAGTGTGTGCTGAAACCCGAAATAAGAATTCATATTATTCCATTACTAACTGTATAAGCGTTGTAGATTCATATTCGCCGGAACAAGAAAAAGTTTCCATTTGCATAAAAGCGTGAGTGCAAACCCTGGTGGTTTTCCGTAAACTTTTATTATAAGTTTTTAAAACAATTACAATTACTTTTGATATTTCTCAAAATATCATTACAATTTTTCATCATTAATACTTTTCATTCCATGAAAATTTATAAGCTTTTTGCGATGGCAATTATTTGTTTGCTTACTGTAAAATCTTTTGCGCAGGATACTGCTTTTATAAACCCCGATACTTCACTGCCAGGATGGGTTGATCTGTTTAACAG
>JBDTKU010000158.1:0-2966 GCA_039935135.1 Ginsengibacter sp.
TTCTTATCAGCGTTTCGAACACCATGAATAAATATAACACGATTAGCTACCGGTGAAAAAGTAGCTGCTCCCAAGCCCGGCCCAAAAAGAGTTTGATGCTCGGTATGATAGAGTTCACGGATTTCACCGGTTTGCGTATTTACCATAGAAATGGTTCCCGTACTTGCAATCATTGTATCATTATTGCGGGTATCATATACGATCCATTGATCGTCCGGTGAAAAACTTTCAGTATTGTGGATGGTATGGCCGCCATTATCATTGGTGAGTTGCATTATTTTAAATTGATCACGAGTTAAAAATGACGATTGGCCAAATCCGGATAAGACTGAAAGACAAGCTGCAAAAAATAAACAGGTTTTTGAAATCATTGCACCGATTCATTATAAATTAAGTTGACGGCTAATTCTTTATTAAGAAGATGATACTCATCATAAAGATGATCCACTTTCTCTTTTACTTCAGGAGTAAAAGTTTCAGTGTGAGTTCGTGTAAAAGTAGAAATATTTATTCCACGTTTTTGAAGATAATATTTTGCGACAATAGGATAGGCATAATGAATTACTTCCATGTGATCGGTTAAAAATTGCTGCACTTTGCTTACACTTCCATTGGCATTGACATCGTCAAAGTGATCGCATAACCATACAATTAATTCAGGAAAAAAATTACCTTGTATGCACGAAAGCCCTGCTGCACCCGCTTCTAAGGAGGCCACAGCATTTACCGCATAAGCATCATATAGTCCGAACGAGTCAACACCATTTGTTGCTTTCAATTTATCTTTTATCATTTCTATTGCAAGACAAGTGTCTTTGTGATAAATTATTCTTCCGGTAGCCACAAATTTTTCGAGTTGTTCTGCTGAGAGCACTCTTTTATATGGCTCGGGGCATTCATAAAATCCGAGGGGAATTTTTCCAGTCAGATCGAACAACTCAAAAATTCTCTTGTCAAAAACTTCATTGCTTTCATTTTCATCAGCAATCAGGCTCGTAACTATAATAACGGCCTTGACCCCGGTGTCATATATTTTATGGATAAAATCTGCCTGTTCTGCGATTGTTGTTCCAAAGTTGCCCACTGCGACCACAGGCACTTTCCCGTTGGCAACTTTTACGGTATGCTTTACAATCTGCAATCTTTCTTCATTGCTTAATTGAAACATTTCACTGGACTGGCAATTGGCAAATAGTCCTTTCACACCTGACTGTATATATAATTCTGTCAGTGTGGTAAGACCGTCAAAATCAATTTCTCCATTTTCTTTAAACGGAGTCAACATAACGGGAATAAACTTCCGTTGAGCATTTTCTTTCATTTAATAATATTTTATGGTCTTTGAATTAAGTACAATACAAATGGCCAGTTAGGTGGTTTATCTGATACAAGACCTGTTTTTAATGGCTTGTCTTTTCAATAAAAAGCCTGGTAATCATTTTACTTCTTACAAAAATAAGGCACTAACAAGGGCGCTCTTTAACTTATCTTATCAATCAATTGTACCATCTTATCATAAGTGCTCAAAAAATTCCCTAAGCTAAAAAAATGGAGTATTTTTCAGGACTTTTTGCATTGATAGAAATAATGGCAGGATCCATTTTTAAACGAGACTATTATCTATTAGTGCGCATGAGGTAAAATAGTGAATTGGGTTTCGTAGATGAAAAATTTTCCTTTCGATGCCTACAATTAGAGTGGAGTTTGTATAAAATTATTTCGCAGAAATAATTCCCTGTCTGCCGATCAGGCAGGTTCGTGCTCTTTGTGTTCTTTGTGGTTAGTTTTTTTTCTTTTGCTTCACAAAAGCCATTTTACCACTAAGGCACAAAGGGCACAAAGGAAAAATGCTTCGCATTTTATAGTAGAACAGAGAGTTTTTCCAAACCAAGAATTAACGATTTTGGCCCTTTTGTATTATATAATATGCTATACAAATTTTATAAAATGAAAAAATCAGTTAACTTAAAGAGATTAAGCCTTCTTTTTCTTGCATTCTTTATACAATACAATTGTTTTTCAAAACCTTCTACTATTGAAAAAATGAAAGCAACCAACCAATTAGATTCCCTTCCTCTTAAAGGATTCCTTTTCGGAGATGATCAGCCCTACCCTGAATGCCATGCATCCACTATCATTCATTTGAAAAATGGAGATTTCATTGCAGCATGGTTTGGTGGAACAAAAGAAAAGAATGATGATGTTGGTATATGGATGACTAAAGGAAAGCCCGGGGCCTGGGGTAAAACATTTGAAGTAGCAAAGATTATTAACGAACCACATTGGAACCCTGTTTTATTTCAATCCTCAAAAGGCAAAATTTTTCTTTTCTTCAAAGTAGGAAAAGAAATTCCTCAATGGGAAACCTGGGTAAAATCTTCAGATGATGAAGGCGAAACCTGGTCAGAAGCCAAAGAGTTAGTAAAAGGAGACCACGGAGGACGCGGACCCGTTCGAAATAAAATGATTGAATTATCAGATGGAACATGGCTTGCAGGTGCATCCAATGAACAAGGACAATGGAATGCTTTTTTCGACCGCAGCGATGATGAAGGTATGACATGGAAAGCTACGCCGTATCTCCAAATTGATCGTAATGAAATAAAAGGAAAAGGAATCATACAACCGACACTATGGGAATCTGCACCAGGCCAGGTTCATGCGTTACTAAGAAGTTCATCCGGTGTAATATGCCGTAGTGATTCCAAAGATTATGGCAAAACATGGTCACCTGTTTATGAAACTTCTCTTCCCAATCCAAATAGTGGAATTGATGTGGCAAGACTTAATGATGGCACATTGATATTAGCCTATAATCCCACTACCAGCGACTGGGGCTCACGGGGCAAATTGGCGCTTGCTATTTCATTTGACAACGGAAAAACATGGCCTAAAAAAATAGATTTGGAAGACGGTAAAAAGGATGAAGAATTTTCCTATCCCGCTATCATTAGTTTTAATGATAG
>JBDTKU010000159.1:0-6098 GCA_039935135.1 Ginsengibacter sp.
CAGACAGTTGGTTGAATTTTTCTTTTCCTTTGCTGGTGTGGCTGATGCCGCTACTGATCATTATCGGGCTTATCATTAAAATAATTAAAGACACTTCAAAAAAAGACATTTCAAAAAAATGATTCAATCTCTCGTTAAAAAATTTATCCCTGTTATAGGCCTGTTTCTTTTAATCAATATGGTGGTTTTCATTTTCTTTAATTCATTAAAAGCGTACGGATTTAACATGGGATTTTTAATAGTAGCCAATGTTATTATTTTTCTTCTGACTTTTTTTGGGTTTTATATACAAATCAAAGGCGTGCGCTCTACTAATATCAATGCGTTTATAAGAGGGATTTACTCCTCTCTCTTGCTTAAAATGTTTGTGATGGTAGGCGCTATAATTATTTATATTCTTGTGATGGGCGGAGAAGCCAACAGGCCTTCTATCCTTACTTCAATGGGAATTTATTTGGCTTATACGTTTTTGGAAGTAATTCAATTAATGAAAATAGTGCGAAAGAAACCTGATGCCTAAAAAAGAATCTCCTTTACGACAACTCAGCATTTATCTGCCTGAAGGTTCCTACGAGGATGTGGCTTTTTATTTAATAGAATACAAAGTTCATCTGACGGTAACGCGCGAACGCATGACCAAACTCGGCGATTATCGCAACAAACATCTTGATAAAAATCATCGCATCAGCGTAAATGGAAATTTGAATAAATATTCTTTCCTGATCACTTTATTGCACGAGCTTGGCCACCTGGTTGCCTACGAAAAGTACGGAAACCGGATACAGGCGCATGGGGCCGAATGGAAAAGTGAATTTGGAAAAATATTGGCCCGGTTCATTTCAAAAAAAATATTTCCGGTGGATATAGAAAAAGAATTATTAAAAACATTAAAAAATCCTGCAGCGAGCTCCTGTGCGGAAGCGCCATTGACAAGAGTTTTAAAAAGATATGATCCTCATAAGCCCGGAGTTTTTTTATTGGAAGAATTGCCTGACCAAAGTCTTTTCAGGTTTAAGAATGGCCAGGTTTATCAAAAAGAAAAGAAGTTAAGAACCCGGTTTTTATGCAAAGACATCACTACAAAAAAACAGTTTTTGTTTAGCCCGATTACGGAAGTAGAATTGGTGAAGAAAGGAGAATAGTGTATAGTAAACCAACAAAAAGTGCAGATTTTTATTTTTGCTCAACACAAAAAATTATGACCCCACAACGATTCAACCGCCTTAACTCAGTTCTTGAAAAAAGACAACCCGACCTTACCGTAGTTTTAGAAAATGTATTTGATCCGCACAATGTTTCTGCAGTTTTACGTACCTGTGATGCAGTCGGAATACAGGATGTTTATATTTTGAACGACCGCATCCCGCCTCATAAAAAATGGGGTTACAAAAGTTCCTCTACTGCAGCAGAATGGCTTTCGATGCACCAGTTTACGAATGCCGATGAATGCTTTGGCGAAGTCAAAAATAATTATGAAAAAATTTATACCTCCTATTTAGGCGAGGCATCAACTGATCTCTATTCAATGGAGCTAACCGGATCAATCGCTTTGGTTTTTGGAAATGAAACTTTTGGCGTCAGCGAAAATATCCGCAAATTTTCGGATGGAGATTTTGTTATACCCCAAACCGGAATTATTAAATCATTAAATATTTCCGTAGCCTGCGCTGTTTCATTGTACGAAGCTTTCAGGCAAAAATCGAAAAAAGGACATTACAATAATTCTCGTTTGCCCGAATCGAAAATGCTTGAACTGCAAAAAAAATGGAAAATTATAAAGTCATAATAAAAATCTATCTCTTTTAAATACGCAGCATTTTCATCACATTCGCCAAAATAAAATCTCAATAATGAAATTTTGACGCATTTCTTTTCTCATCAGACTGACATAGAATTCATTTTCCTGCCAACAAAACTGCCAAAATTCTTTGGTACAATTATTCGTGTACATTTGCAACCCAATAATAAATTAAAAAAATTTAACAATTATGGCAAAACAAAATTTTGAACTCTTTGATGACAGGGTTCTGGTTAAACCGAACGCGGCAGAGGAAAAAACCGCCGGAGGAATTATAATTCCTGATACAGCAAAAGAAAAACCTCAAAAAGGTACTGTAATAGCAGTTGGTAAAGGCAAATATGCAGAGCAAACAGGAAACCTGATTCCCATGCATATAAAGGCTGGAGACACCGTGATGTATGGAAAATATGGCGGAACTGAGATAACCATTGAAGGCCAGGATTACCTAATCATGCGCTCTTCAGACATCTTAATGAAAACCAGTTAATTCACACTAAAAAAAAGAAAAACATATATTATGGCTAAACAAATATTTTTTGACATCGAAGCCCGCAATAAAATGAAAAAGGGCGTAGATACCCTGGCCAACGCGGTAAAAGTAACCCTTGGGCCAAAAGGCAGAAACGTAGTGATTGAAAAAAAATTCGGTGCACCACAAATTACTAAAGATGGTGTAACGGTTGCTAAAGAAATTGAACTGGATGATCCTATCGAAAATATGGGTGCCCAGATAGTAAAAGAAGTAGCTTCAAAAACTGCGGACATTGCAGGTGACGGTACAACCACTGCCACTGTTCTTGCCCAATCAATTATCAGCGAAGGTTTGCGCAACGTAGCCGCAGGAGCAAATCCTATGGATTTGAAACGTGGTATTGATAAAGCAGTTATCGCTGTAGTTTCTCATCTTAAAAAGCAATCAGTAACTGTCGGAAACGATAATGATAAAATAAAGCAAATTGCTTCTATTTCTGCAAACAATGAAGAATCTATCGGAGCACTGATAGCCGAAGCCATGCAAAAAGTAGGTAAAGAAGGCGTTATCACTGTGGAAGAAGCCAAAGGCACTGACACAACGGTTGAAGTAGTAGAAGGTATGCAGTTTGACAGGGGTTATGTGTCACCTTACTTCGTTACCAACAGCGAAAAAATGCAGGCTGAGCTTGAAAATCCTTACATACTTATTTATGATAAGAAGATCTCTGCAATGAAAGATATTCTTCATATTCTTGAGAAAGTGGCTCAAAGTGGCCGTCCGTTATTAATTATTTCAGAAGACCTCGAAGGCGAAGCATTAGCTACTTTGGTAGTTAATAAATTACGCGGCACTTTAAAAGTAGCTGCTGTAAAAGCTCCCGGATTTGGTGACCGCAGAAAAGAAATGTTGCAGGATTTGGCAGTGCTTACCAAAGGAACAGTTATCAGCGAAGAACAAGGTTATAAGCTCGAAGGCGTAGATCTTACTTCTTTAGGAGAAGCTGCTTCTGTATCTATTGATAAAGACAATACAACTATTATCGATGGCAAAGGCAACAAAAAAGATATTACTGCAAGAGTTAATCAAATCAAAGCCCAGATAGAAACTACTACATCAGATTATGACAAGGAAAAATTACAGGAACGCCTTGCTAAATTAAGCGGTGGTGTTGCTGTTCTTTATGTTGGCGCTGCTTCTGAAGTAGAAATGAAAGAAAAGAAAGATAGAGTAGATGACGCACTTCATGCAACAAGGGCTGCTGTAGAAGAAGGAATTGTTCCGGGTGGTGGTGTTGCTTACATTCGTGCCATTCAAAGCCTTGACAAGCTTGAAGGAATAAATGCTGACGAAACTACAGGCATCCAGATTATCAAACGCGCGGTTGAAGAACCTCTTCGCCAAATCGTTGTTAATAGTGGAATTGAAGGTAGCATCGTGGTTCAGAAAATTAAAGAAGGCAAGAAAGATTATGGCTTCAATGCCCGCACAGAAGTTTATGAAAACTTATTGGCAGCAGGCGTTATTGATCCTACAAAAGTTACCAGGATCGCATTGGAAAATGCCGCTTCAATTGCAGGAATGTTATTAACTACAGAATGTGTAATTTCTGACAAGCCTGAAAAAGAAAAAGCAGGAATGCCTCCTATGGGCGGCGGAATGGGTGGTGGAATGGGTGATATGGGTTATTAATCCGTACACTTATTTCTATAAACAAGAAATGTTTAAGTTGGATCCCTTTGCAGAAATGCAAAGGGATTTTTTATTGGCCTAAACGTTTCATGTTTCTAACAATCCGGAAGGTTTGCTAACAGTAAACCAACAAAAAATTCGATTCTTTATTTTACACTTCATTTTCTGAATTCTTATGAAAAGAAATATTTTGTTCCAAATGGAAAATGTAATGAATAATTCTTCAAATCGAAGGGAAACTTAGAGAGTTTTTAATGTTTCAATAAGTGAGGGAAGAAATGTTTCTATTATTTCCCAAACAATACTAAAATCAACTCCAAAATAATCATGTACTATTCTGTTTCTAAAACCACGGATACGATGCCAGTCTATATTTGGATATTTATCTTTAAAATCTTCTGGTAATCTATTTGCTGCCTCGCCAATTATTTCGAAGTTACGAATTACAGCATCTATTGTTTTACTATCCCGGGTAAATTGTTCAAATGAAAAATTACGGGTATAATCAAGGATTTTGTCAGCGCTATCAATTATATCCTCGACAAGAAGATATGGTTCCCGCTTAGACATAAATAATTTCGGATTCAATCTGATGAAAATATTTGGATTTAATTCCATTTCTTGAAACCAAATCAATCTTTTTATTTAGCTTACTTTCAATGTAATCAGCTAAATCTATGAATTCTATTCCAATAGGTTTGCTAAAGTCAACAATAATATCTACATCACTTTTTTCAGTAAAATCATCTCTGACTATCGAACCAAATAAACCTATGTTGTTGACAAAATACTTCTGTTGCAGTTCAGGTTTTAGTTGCATTAAGATTTGTTTTATGGAAGTTAATTCTGTCATTCTTCAAAGATAAGGAAATTCAAAAATGACTATTCCATAAGGCTTTTAAAAAAATCATAGTAAACACACAAATAATTGGAATTTATAATTTCGGAGAAATTTAAGCAGATGCTCTCTTTCTTTTGGGATCAAAATATTTGCCCTTTTTTCACCTAAAAAAGAATCCACAAATAACAGTAAAGGATAAACTTTTTTTGTACTGTTCTTTCTAATAATAATTTAAAAGTTCATTTCGATGCAAAGCAGCAAAATTCATCATTTCCATTTCTTTGCCGGCTTTTTAAAAACCGAAGTAGCAAAAAATAAATAATAAAAAAACATCCATAAATCAAAGAAAAGAAACCATGGAAACAAATCCTTTTCATTAAGTTTTTGGGTAGTTTTAAAAATTACAAAACCCTGGACCAGAAAGCGAATGGCAAAAACAATGAGCGTTAGTTTCCATCCAAAAATAAAAAGTGAAACAACAAAAAGAGGATAAAAAACAAAAAGAGAAAAAGCATACGATCCCAGCAAAAATTTATGGCCGGCTTTGTAATATTTGCTGGTGGTGTAATGCCGCTTTTTTTGATTAATCCATTGCTTCCAGCTTTTAGGAGCGACGGATAAAGTGAAAGAATCTTTATCAATCACGATCGCTGTATTTTTTTTAGTAGCCGCTTTGTTGATAAAAAGATCATCGTCACCGCCCGGTACATGATTATGAGCAGAGAATCCTTTTTGTCTGAAAAAAACAGATTTTCTATAGCTCAGATTTCTTCCAACTCCCATGTATGGAATTCCACTTTGCGCATAAGATAAATATTGCAACGCTGTATGAAAGGTTTCCCACCGAACCAGTTTGTTCAACAGTCCTTTCATTTTGTGCATAGCGCCATAGCCTAATACAATTTCAATTCCTTCACCAAACCCTTCCTGCATTTTCTCAATCCAAAACTCTGTAGCGGGTACACAGACAGCATCAGTGAGCAAAACGATTTCATGCTTTGCCGTTTTGATCCCAATGCTCAAAGGAAATTTTTTACCCGGAATAAAACGGGCTTCCTGTTTCAGTTCAATTAAATGCAACTGCTTAAAAGTGCGCTGAAATTCTTCCAGGATATATTTACTTTCATCCAATGAATTATCATTTACCACGATCACTTCGTGAGTGGTTTTATATTTTTGAACCAAAGCCCCGGGAAGATTTTTCACCAGGTTTTCCGCCTCATCCCTTGCACAAATGATGACGGAAACAGGATGTGTTTGTGAAATACTTTTAGACTTTGGTTTAAATAAAG
>JBDTKU010000160.1:0-22520 GCA_039935135.1 Ginsengibacter sp.
GTTAAAAAAGCAGTAAACAAACAAATATTGCATTATTTTATTTTATAGAAAACTGCCACCAAATAAATGAACGGAGAATCCTTAAACATACGGGAAGATAACGATTTAAGAAATGAAACAAGAACAGATACATCAACTCTTTCAGCAATTTGAAAATGCCTGTTACGATTACAAAGGCATCGAATGTTGGAGTGCACGAGAATTGCAAAATATTTTTAATTACTCAGATTGGCGTAATTTTTTAAAGGTAATTGATAAAGCCAAAGAATCTTGCAAAAACAGTGGTGGGGCGGTATCGGATCATTTCGTTGAAGTCAACAAAATGATAAAATTAGCTAAAGGCGCTCAACGCGAAATAGAAGATATTGCTCTTACAAGATATGCCTGTTATCTTATTGCTCAGAATGGCAATGCTGCTAAATCAGAAATCGCTTTTGCGCAAACTTATTTTGCAGTTCAAACCAGGAAACAAGAAATAATTGAACAAAGGCTTTTGGATATTGCAAGAGTAACAGCAAGAGAAAAATTATCCAAATCAGAAAAAAAACTTTCCGGAATTATTTATGAAAGAGGCGTGGATGATAAAGGTTTTGCCATTATCCGAAGCAAAGGCGATCAGGCTTTATTTGGCGGATATTCAACCAGTGATATGAAGCTGAAATTACAAGTTCCAGGTACAAGGCCATTAGCTGATTTTCTACCCACCCTTACCATTAAAGCAAAAGATTTTGCAACTGAACTTACCAGTCATAATGTAACTGAAAAAGACCTGAGAGGAGAAAATAAAATTTCCAAAGAACATGTTGATAATAACCTGGCAGTAAGAAAAATGCTCATTGAAAGGGGAGTAAAACCTGAGCAACTTCCAGCATCTGAAGATTTGAAAAAAGTACAACGCCGCTTGGAAGGCGATGAAAAGAAAGTGATTAAAGAAGCAAAGAAAAAGAAATGAAACTCCACTTCGACAGTAACCAGGAATACCAATGGGATGCTATCAAATCCATCACAGATATATTTGAAGGGCAACCTTTGAACACCGGAGATTTTGAATTTTCCAATACAGAAACAGGAACGCTTCTTTCTGAAAATGGCTTTGGAAATAAGTTGAATTTAACTGACGGCCAGGTTCTAAATAGACTGAATGTTCTTCCAGACGCTGAAACAAAAAGCAGTGGCCAGGAATTAAGAGGTAGTGAAAGAATGAAAATTAAATGTGGCAAAAACCATTTCAGGGAATTTGAAGAGGTGAAATTTGAGCAGGTGAGCAAATTAACGGAACTTAATAAGTGATTCTTTTACCCAATATCTCAGCCATTTTAATTTGGCCATAATCAATGCTATTTCTATCGAACACCTGTTAACGAAAATTGATTGCAATCTTCCTGAGTATGAGATCCTACTTTCGTAATTTTGTATTATGCGCGATCAGCCCGTAATATTATTTGATGGTGTTTGTAATTTTTGCAACAGCGCAGTAAATTTTGTTATAAAAAGAGATAAAAAAGGGATTATAAAATTTGCTCCTTTGCAAAGCGATGAAGGGATGAAATTACTGGCCCAACATAATTTACCCGCGCAGGATATGCAATCTTTTATTTTTATTGAAAGCAATCAAAGCTTTACCAGGTCCACCGCTGCTTTAAGGGTTTGCAGATATCTGGATCCTTTATGGCAATTAATGTATGGCTTTATTATTGTTCCCCGGTTTATTAGAGATGGCATCTATGACTGGATCGCCAAAAACCGCTACAAATGGTTTGGCAAAAAATCAAAGTGCATGGTACCCACTCCAGAAGTACAATCAAGATTTTTAAATGACACAAAATGAAAAACAAAAAGACATTGGTTTTAGGCGCCAGCACCAATCCTGCCCGCTACAGTAACCTTGCAATAAATAAACTTCGTAAAGAAGGCCATGATGTGGTGGCGATTGGAAAACGCACGGGTAAAGTAAAAGATGTGGAAGTGATAGATGAAGAAAATCCAATTAAAGATTTGGATACGGTAACCCTTTATTTGAATGCCAATAATCAAAAACACTATTATAATTACATTCTTGAGCAAAAACCAAAACGAATTATCTTCAATCCCGGGGCTGAAAATGACGAATTGGAAAAGCTTGCCCGGGAAAATAACATAGACACTCAACGCGCCTGCACGTTGGTTTTACTAAGCACCCACCAGTATTAATACTTTTTTAGAGAGTACTTTCACCCAACTTAAGCCAATCATTGATTTTTTCGTACTAAAGTGAAATATTTTAGAAGGATTCTCGTTTTATAGTCGTTCGAAATTTATAAAACTTAAAAATCCTATCTATGAAAATCATGCACAAAATGGCGGCTATATGTGCTATCATGATGGTTTCATATACCGGCCACTCCCAGATTCTGACTTCCAACAGGCATAATTATTTTGATAGATACGCGGCGAAACTGCAAACTCCTGAAGAGGAATTAAGTAAATCTTTCAACGTGGCCGAAGGAGGAAAAGTGAAATTAACCTTTGGTGATTTTGCGTTCAACGGGATCGTTACTTCCTCCATAAAAAGATACGACAATTTATATACTGTAATTGTAAAATCACCCGGATTGGGTAATGCGATATTGTCTATATCCAAAATGATCAACGATGATAAAACCATTACCTATGTTGGAAGGATCATCAACACTAATTACGCCGATGGCTATGAATTAAAAAGAGAAAACAACGGCTCCTACGCCATGCAAAAAATAAAAACCGATGCGATGATAGAAGATTTTTAAATACAAAAACCGTTACCCTAATAACGGCAATATCCAAATTTCCTTACCATGAAAAAGATTCTACCTGTTATTTTAATCTTAACCCTTTTGACCTCCTTTAAATCCTATTCATTGCCTAAACTCAGTAGTTTTCCTTCAGCAAAAGCTACCATCTTTTTTGATTTTGATGGGCAAACTGTGAGCGGAACAAGCTGGAACGGCGGATCTACCTTTTATTGCGAACCAGCAGTATTGACTGATGATCAAATAACTGAAATTTTTAACCGGGTTTCTGAAGATTACCGGCCTTTTAATATTAATATCACTACAGATTCAACGGTGTTTTTAGCAGCTCCAATTGCTCAAAGAGTCAGAATTATTGTAACCCCGAGCAGTGACTGGTACAACGGGAACGTTGGTGGCATTTCTTTTACTGGTTCGTTTGTTTGGGGAGATGATACTCCGGGGTTTGTTTTCACAAATAAATTAGGAAATGCTCCCAAACTTATTGCAGAATGTTGTACTCATGAAAGCGGCCACACGGTGGGCCTTTCTCACCAGGCAAAATACAGCGGGACATGCACTTTGATCTCAACTTATAACGACGGCAAAGGGCTTGGCGAAACAAGTTGGGCCCCGGTTATGGGCAATAGTTATTACAGGAATTTATCCGGTTGGAATAACGGGCCTACTCCTTATGGATGCACTAATGACCAGGATAATCTTTCTATCATTACTTCAAGAAACGGATTCACTTACCGGCTGGACGACCATTCCAATGATCCGGCAAATAATCCTACTCTCCTGAGCATTGCCAATACTCAATTTTCATCAGAGGGTATTATTACAACCAACTCTGATAAGGATGCATTCAAAATAAATCTTCCTAAAAATGGCTTATTGCATGTGGATGCAAATCCTTACTCCGTAGGACCCAACAATGAAGGAGCGGACCTGGACATGGAAGTAACCTTGCTTAACAGCAATATGAATGTCGTTAAAGTTTACAGCCCTGAAGAAAAGCTGAACGTGACTATCGATACAACATTAATGGCCGGCGATTATTTCCTGGTAGTAAAAGGATCAGGAAATGTCAACACAAGTAGTTACGGAAGCCTCGGATCATATAGAATAGCAGGCACTTATTCACCATTGACCGTTACACCAATAAGCCAGGTATTGCTTTCAGGCGCAGTGGAAAAAGACAAGCACGACCTGAGATGGAGCATTATATCGGATGAACCCATAAAAAGCTTATCCATCGAAAGTTCATTTGATGGTTCCATATTTAATACGCTTACCAATCTTTCAATAACCGATAAAAACTTTAGTTACGAGCCTTTGTTAAGTGAAAATATTTTCTACAGGCTTAAAGTAACCTCCGTAACAGGCCAGGAAATCTATTCCAATGTTGTCCCTTTAAAAAAGACTGAGGAAAGAAGCAAGTCCTTTACCATCAGCAGTGTTGTCACTTCTGAGATTACAGTAAATGCTTCTCAAAATTTTCAATATCAATTGGCCGATATAAGCGGAAGGATCTTCAAAACCGGAAAAGCCGATGCCGGCGTATCCAATATAAATATTAAAAATTCTCCTAACGGAATTTATATCCTGCAAATCATTTGTAATTCCCAGAAAACAACACAACGAATTTTAAAACTGTAAGGTAGATTCATGTGTAAGTTAGGGGGCAGCGTTAGGGGCTGTCCCCTTTTGTTTTTTTACAAAACAGAAATCGGTAAAATTTGTTGGTTTACTGTTGGCGATAAAACCTATAAGATTTTTGAAAACCTTATAAGTTTATCAACGCATTCACTAAATAAAAGAAGGAGATTCCGCGCGAACTGAAAGAAAACACAGAATTAGGCTAAGAGTAATCAATGGTTTGAAATAAAAATACTATGTAAAAGTTCGTTTACTTGCATTTTATTTAATTCCGGTTTGCGGTTTCAAAACTTTTTTCATTGGTTTTCTAAAAAATATTTACATTTAGAAAACGCTATTTTATGCTATGGAGAAAATTTAATGGAGAGCTCATCGAACTGCCTATCAAATCTGCTGTTGAAAATACTATCAAAATAGAAACTGAAGCAGGCAACAAATTAAAAGTCTGCATCGGCACCGACAGCCAGGTAAAAAGTAAAGAAACCGAATTTGCTACAGTGATCGTTTTTCTTCGCGAAGGTCGCGGAGGTTTTATGTTTATTCATAATGAAAAAACAACGCAAAAATATAGCATCAAAGAACGCATGCTGGTAGAAGTAGCCAAAAGCATTGAGATTGCCTATGAATTATGCGATCTTTTTACAAAATATGATGTGGATATGGAAGTGCATGCCGACATCAATACCAATCCAAATTTCAGAAGCAATGAAGCTTTGCGCGAAGCCATGGGTTATATCCTCGGAATGGGTTTCGCTTTTAAAGCCAAGCCCGAAGCCTTTGCCAGCAGTTGCTGCGCAGATAAAATGGTGAATTAGGCTAAAAGTTCAATGCAGAAAGCTTAAAGCAAAAGGCCATTAGATTTATTAATTAGTTCCAAAACCAATGGAAAGATTGCTAATCATTATTTTGATATTCGCTTGTTTCGTATTCATTGTATTATTTAATAAATATAGAAATACAAAGGCCGGTTTCTTCATTCGGTTTGTTTGGTTTGCCATTTGCACGGGAGTTTTTTTCTTCTTTTTTAGTCAAAATTATTCACTTGTTCAAAATATGATTATGGCTTTTGTCACCATTTTTGGATTGTTATATTTCGGTTATAATCTGAAAAAAATAATGGAGCAGTAAAAATAAAAAACAAACAATTATAAACTCCCTTTGTAAATCAAACACCCATCGCCGTAACTCAAAAATCTGAATTCATGCGTCAATGCATATTCATAAATTTCCTTCCATTTTTCACCGATCATTGCGGAAACCAATAATAACAAAGTAGATTTAGGCTGATGAAAATTAGTGATTATACCTTTGGTGATTTTGAATTGATAGCCCGGTGCAATAATAATTTGAGTCTGAATAAAAAGCCTGTCGGTTTTTTTCTTTTGAAGAAAATTTATTAGCGATTTCAATGCGTCTGAAGCACTGCATAAATTATTTTGCAAAGGATGCTCATACACTTCCCATTGATTTATTTTCAATTTTTCCAATTCAATTCCAGGATTTAGAAACGTCTTTAAACCCATCCAGTAAAGACTTTCTACCGTCCTTACAGAAGTGGTCCCCACGCAAAAAATTTCTTTAGAAATATTTTCAATTAGCTGTTCAATGAATTCAGCGGACACATCAATCCATTCTGCATGCATTTCGTGTCCCTCCATCTTCTCTGCTTTTACCGGTTTAAAAGTGCCGGCTCCCACATGAAGCGTCACAAAACCAGATTTAATACTTTTCTTTTTGAAAGAAGAAAAAATTTCGTTGGTAAAATGCAAACCCGCCGTGGGCGCTGCAACAGAGCCCTCATAATGCGAATAGATAGTTTGGTATTTTTCCGAGTCGCTTTCCTCCGCCTTTCTTTTTATGTATGGAGGAAGTGGCGTCTCACCTGCATGTTCAATAATTTCTGCAAAGGAATAATTGCCCGGTTTCCACGATAATTCAACCAGGTACGCATCGCTTAATTTTTCAACCAAAACAGCATTCAACGTAATTTCTTCAGCATTGATCATTACTTTCTTTTCCAAAACCTTTTCTTTCCATTTTCCCGCGCCGCCAATCATACATTTCCATCTCGTTGATTTTTTTTGTTGAAGAACCACCGCATAATCGTTTATATTTTCATGAGGCTCCAGGCAGAAAATTTCTATAACAGATCCTGTAATTTTTTGAAATAAAATTCTTGCTTTTATAACTTTGGTATCATTAAAAACCAGGAAAGAATTTTCGGGGAGATGGTCCGCAATATTCCTGTAAATATCTTCCGAAATATTACCATTTTCGTAGATCAGTAATTTTGACTGGTCTCTTTCAGGTAAAGGATAAACGGCAATCTTTTCTTCCGGAAGAGGGTAATCAAAATCGTCTATCGATAAATTCTTAGGATGCATCGTGCAAAGGAAATGAAAAAAATTGGTGTGCGTATTATAGCGATGGGTACTGGAACATTGATTTTTAAGTTTTTAATCCTGGCACAGTTTTTTCGTCCGCATTAATTAAAATTTTCATTCTATACCTTTTCATAGTTTAAATTGCATAAGCCTTTAACACCTTACTATTTACCTATTATTTAGTGAGGAGGATCAATTCAAAAAGATTATTATGAAAAACAATGTGCTTACGGCTTATCTCAGACTTGCCTGCATCATTATCATTTTAATAGGTGGTGGCTACCTGGCGATTTTAGGAGAAGAAATTTTATTACCATTGGCATTCGCTTTCCTTATTTCTCTGCTCCTGTTGCCGATTTCTAATTTTATGGAGAACAGTTTAAAGTTTTCCAGGTCAATGGCAGGCATTGTTTCAGTTTTACTTTTGTTGTTGGCCTTTTCAGGAATTTTTTATGTTTTAGGTTCCCAGATTGCGGATTTGGGAAATGAATGGCCCTTACTGAAAAAGCAGCTAATTGGTTTATTCAATGATACCCAAACCTGGCTCTCCACCACATTTCAGGTGAACTTGCAAAAACAAACAGAGTATTTAAATAAGAGCACTGAAAACGTTTTAAATTCGGGTGGAACTATTATTGAAAAAACAGTCTTATCAATTTCTTCCACTATCCTGATGCTGGTATTTATCATCATTTATACATTGTTTATTTTGATCTATCGTTCGCGCTGGATGCGTTTTGTAGTAGCCGCATTTACTGAAAGAAATAAAACCGTTATTTATGACATTTCAGAAAATATAAAAAATATTATCCGCAAATATATAGCCGGTTTATTTTTCGAAATGGCCATTTTAGTAGCCGCAAGCTGCTTTGTATTCTGGATATTAGGCATCAAATATGTTTTTCTCCTTGGGCTTATCGTCGGTGTGTTTAACCTGATTCCTTATGTCGGAATTTTTACTGCGTTAGCAATAAGTACGGCCATTACTTTTGCAACCGTGGATGCATCACATGCGTTGTACGTGGCGATCACTGTGATTTGCATTCACTTAATTGACAGTAATTTTTTAATGCCCAAAATTGTGGGTTCTCAGGTAAAAATAAATCCACTGATGGTAATCCTGGGCGTAGTAGCCGGAGAACTTTTATGGGGAATTCCCGGAATGTTTTTATCCATTCCATACCTCGCCATAGCCAAAGTAATTTTTGACCGGATCAAAAATCTTCAATCGTTGGGAATATTACTGGGAGATGAAGAAGTAAAACCTAAAAGCCTGAGATCTAAAAACAAAAGTATTACTGAAGCCACCCCTGGCCACGTGCAAAATAAAAATCAGGATTAAAAGTTCGTTTACTAAAACGTTACACCCTATTTTTCTTTATTTCTTCCACTATTCCCGGATCAAGCAACGTAGTAGTATCACCAAGATTATCCAAATCTCCTTCTGCTATTTTCCGCAAAATGCGGCGCATAATTTTTCCGCTTCTTGTTTTAGGAAGCCCGCTTACATATTGAATTTTATCGGGCTTGGCAATCGGGCCTATTACTCTTGAAACAGTTTCTAAAATATCTTTTTTGGATTGTTCGTCTTCAGGATGTTTCTTTTCAGTAATTATAAAAGCATAAACGCCCTGTCCTTTGATGGGATGAGAATAACCCACGACAGCGCTTTCCACCACGCTTGCGTGCATGTTGATCGCATTTTCAATTTCAGCAGTACCAATGCGGTGGCCACTTACATTTAATACATCATCCACGCGGCCCGTAATCCGGTAATTGCCTTGTTCATCTCTTAAAGCGCCATCTCCACTAAAGTACAATCCCGGATAAGCTGCAAAATAATTTTTTCGAAAACGTTCATGGTCACCATAAGTGGTACGCAAAATTCCCGGCCAGGGAGCCTTCATACAAAGATTTCCTTTAGTCAAACCATTCTCATCTTTTCCCGTTGCTTCATTTCCATTTTCATCCATTAATACGGGTTGTACTCCCGGAAGTGGCAACGTGGCCCAGCTCGGTATGGCAGGTGTTACTCCGGCCAAAGTTGAAATTAAGATTCCGGCGGTTTCTGTTTGCCACCAGGTATCCACTATCGGGCATTTCTTTTTTCCAATATTTTCATCATACCAATGCCAGGCTTCTTCATTGATCGGTTCGCCCACGCTTCCCAAAACTTTTAGACTCGACATATCTTTTCCCTCAAGAGGTTCCAATCCATAGCTCATCAAACTTCTGATAGCGGTAGGCGCTGTATATAAAGTATTTACTTTGTATTTGTCTATGATATCCCAAAACCTTCCGGCATCGGGCCAGGTAGGAATTCCTTCAAACATAACGCTGGTAGCACCTGCGGCCAATGGACCATACACTATATAGCTGTGTCCGGTGACCCATCCAATATCAGCCGTACAGAAATAAACGTCACCGGGATTGTATTGAAACGTATTTACAAAAGTATAAGTAGTCCAAACCATATAGCCCGCCGTCGTGTGAACAACGCCTTTGGGCTTGCCGGTAGAACCGGAGGTGTATAAAATAAAAAGAGGGTCTTCCGCATCCATTTCGGCGGCTGGAAAATGTACGATATTGTTTTTTTCTATTTGGGATAAGGCATGATCCATTTCGTCTTCCCACCAAAGATCCCGCCCTTTCAACATCGAAACCGGCCTGCGCGTCCTGGTATAAACGATCACTTTTTTAATAGTTTTGTTTCCAATCAGGGCATCGTCAACTACACTTTTTAAAGGAATATCTTTTCCACCACGATAAGCACCATCACAGGTTATAATATATTCTGCTTTTGAATCGTCAATGCGGTCTGCAATACTTTGCGCGGAAAAACCTCCAAAAATAACATTATGAATCGCACCGATTCTTGCGCAACCCAAAACTGCATAAGCCAGTTCAGGAACCATTCCCATATAGATACAAACGCGGTCACCTTTTTTTACACCATTGTTTATAAGCATTTGGGCAACCTGGCAAACTCTTTTGTGTAACCTGGTGTAGGTAACAGTTCGTGTTCTTTCTTCCGGGTTATTGGGTTCCCAGATGATAGCAGGTTTTTCACCCATAGTTTCCAGGTGGCGGTCAATGCAATTTTCCGTAATGTTGAGTTTCGCTCCTTTGAACCATTCAATTTTGGGTTCATTAAAATTCCACTCCAATACTTTATCCCATTTCTTTCTCCATAAAAAATTTTCAGCTATTTCTGCCCAAAATCCATCGGGATTTTCAACGCTTTTTTTATAAGCTT
This sequence comes from Ginsengibacter sp., assembly GCA_039935135.1. GTDB lineage: Bacteria > Bacteroidota > Bacteroidia > Chitinophagales > Chitinophagaceae > Ginsengibacter. Next base: position 10,050 of record JBDTKU010000160.1, read on the forward strand.
CTTTGTACTGTTCTAAGGTTTTGATTTGATAAGGATACTGCATGATTGAAATTTTTATTGGTTAAAAGGTTTATTCGTTTTTAGAAAAGTATTTCTATAGCGAAGTTAAAATTAGAATTCTTATTATTTGCCTGCCTTTGCCGGTAGGCAGGTTGCTTTACTGCAAACAATTATCTACTTCCATTGTTATTACTCATTACTTTCTCAAATTCTTCTCTCTTCAGCACTTCCGGAATTGCCGGAACCATTGCTTTATAAACCGCATCTTCAATAGCACCTCTAATATTGTATTTATACAAGTTATCGCTTCTTATTGGATTTACGCGATTGCTTAAAAATACATAAACCAAATCATATTTGGGATCTACCCAAATAGCGGTCCCTGTGTATCCTGTGTGCCCGAAAGTAAGTGGTGAAGCAAATCTTGACGGATAGGGGTGCGGATCTGTGGTGGTATAATTATCTTGTTGAGGTTTATCAAAAGCGATCCCGCGACGGCTGATACTTGAATTGTAGGCGGTAAATAAATTTAGTGTTGAGGATTTAATATATTGCTTTTTTTTAAATTTTCCTCCATCTAAAAACATTTGCAAAAGCGCACCAATATCTTCCGCATTGCTGAATAGTCCTGCATGCCCTGCATCCCCGCCAAACATTGCGCTACCTTCGTCATGAACATCTGCATGCAAATGCTGACGCCGGAAATAACTATCTATTTCTGTTGGCGCCACCAAATTGGTATCAAACCTGTTTCGTGGATTAAATCCTATCGAAGTAAGCCCCATCGATTTGTAAAAATATTTATCTGCATATTTATCAATTCTCAATCCGGAAATAGCACGGACAACATCGGCCATCAAAATAAAATCATTGTCGCTATAAACATATTTATTTGGAGCAAGAAGTTTGCTGTCAACAATACTCTGATTCATTACTTTATCATACCCGGTTTTTAAATATAAATTCTGCGCAACTCTAACGCTAAACGCCGCTGAAGAATCCGGTTGAAAATATTTTGGCAGAGGCCTTCCGGTTTTAGAATCAACTGTTTTTTTATAAAAGACAACATCAGCGACAAGGCGAGCCTGGTGAAGCAAAATATCTTCAATATTCAGATTGGCTTTATCACTTTTTCTTACCCATGGCAGGTAAGTTCCAAGTGTTTTATCAAGGCTTAATTTTCCTTCGTCATATAATTTCATCACGCCCAAAGTGGTACCACAAATTTTTGTAACGGATGCCATATCATAAATGGAATTCAGATTGACAGGTTCCGGTGTATCATAATTATAAGTTCCATACGCTTTCTCAAAAATAATTTTCCCATGACGGGCAACCAATACAACGCAACCCGGATAAGCTTTCCCGGAGATTCCCAAATTTGCAATCGAGTCAATATTACGCGTCATTTGCAAACCATTAATTCCCTCAGCATCCGGCGTTGAAACAGGCATTATTCTTTTTGGTAAAATGCCACTTCCGTATTTATAATTTGAACAAACGGTAACGGGCAAAGTTCCCCTGGCTAATATTTTTCCTTCAAGAATATCAGCGGCGGCAGTTTGAGTAATAGAATCATCTTCATAACAAGCCACTAAATTTTTTGCATCGCAAAAGTTTTTAAGGGCATAAGGGTTTCCATAATCAAACAAAATAGTTTTGTAATTGGTGCTGTCCGGCTGTTGCAACTGCTTTATAAAATCAATAGCATAATCCGTGATGCCAAAATTATTACGTGGATAGCGATTGTAATTATGAACTCCTATCACCACGGTGTTATACTTGCTTTTAATCAGGTTGACCAGCGTTGGTATTCTTCCTGCATCTTCCTTATAACTGAAATAAAAACCATCTGCTTTCAGATCAGTTTGAATGCGCGATGCAAATGTATTCGCGCTATCAAGACCAATTCCAACATAAGCAATTCTTTTGTTTTCAGCAGTAAGAGGAAAAAATATTTTGTCTTTATTGTTTAAAATAGTGATCGCATTTTCCGCAACTAATTTTTTCATTTCCGGAATTCCTTTGTTCAAATCCTCAGTAAGATTTTCAGTGTTGACCGGCTGCGGAAAAGCCATCCCATATTTGTATTTATACAAAAGTACTTTTTTGCATTTTTCATAAATATCATTCCAACTAAGTACATTGCTGTCAATCGCCTGCCTGATTTTTGCAATTGCAGAATCTACATTTTCAGGAAGATCCAAAATATCATTTCCTGCAACGAGCGACTGCACTGCAATTTGTCCGCCCGGAAAATATTTAGCCACTCCTTTCATGCCAAGCGCATCCGTAAAAGTCAATCCGTCATAATGAAGTTTATCGCGAAGCAGACCGGTTACTGTTTTCTCTGATAAAGAACTTGCCGTATTTGGGGTGGAATCAATCGCGGGAACATACAAATGCGCAATCATCACACTCGGAATGCCAGCGCTGAATATTTTTTTAAATGGAAATAATTCAAGAGAAGTCAATTGTGCCATTGATTTATTGATCACCGGAAGATCCAAATGAGAATCCACGGAAACATCTCCGTGGCCGGGAAAATGCTTGGCAGATGAAAGAATTCCTTCTGCTTCCATCCCTTCCATATAGGCAATTCCATAATTCGCTACTTTATATTTATCTTCTCCAAAAGAGCGGTCATTAATTACCGGGTTTTCCGGATTATTATTGATATCAACCACAGGAGCAAAATTTACCTGAATGCCCATTCTTTTACATTGCCTGCCTACCAATTTTCCATATTGATAAACCAAGGCAGAATCACTCATCGCTCCCAGCATCATCTGGTGATTCAGAGGAGCTACACTATCCAAACGCATGCCCAGCCCCCATTCTCCGTCAATGCAAATCATCAATGGTGTTTGCGCTATGCTTTGAAAATAATTAATAAAATCCGCTTGCTTTACGGGCGTTCCCTGGAACAAAACCATACCACCGATATTATATTTCTTTATCGCTTCGGTAATTGCTGAATCATAATAAACCGGCCCATCTTTGGTATAACTGCTTTCACGCAAAATGATCAATTGTGCAATTCGCTGATCATCATTCAGCGAATTGAAAACACTATCAACCCAATGTTTGGAAGAATCTTCGAACGATTGTGAAAAGGCTAAAAATTTGATACAGGTAAGGAGGAAAATAGTAACCAGGATTTTTTTCATTAGAATAAAAAAAGTTTTAAAGTAGAGTTCACAAGTTAAAGAATTATGCTTTTGTCTTCTTCCAAAATTTTATAAAAGATTAAAAAACTTATACTGCATTGCAATTAATTTTGAATTGCCAAAATGAGAAATCAGTTGTTGAAAAAATATTTAAACTTTCATTTAACTGCCTGTTGAAACAAAAATATTTGTTTATTTTATTAATAAAAACAATTTATTTTCCCGGAAAATAACAATGGCGCTGGTGAAGTTTAAGGGCATTATTTGTCAATAAATATGGAATAAGAAAAACGGCTTTAGCTCTTAAACACATTTTTATACAATTCCTTCAGGGAAATCCGGTAATCAATAGCTGCAATGCTTAGATAAGAACTGGCATCGCTTATTTCTTCAAATTTCCAGGAGTTATCTTCCTGCCGTCTGCTGATTTCAACAAAATATTTTGTGGTACTGATAAGTACATATTCTTTAAGCGAAGGAATTTGCCGGTAAAAAAAAAACTTTTTTCCTCTGTCATGATCTTCAGTAGAAGGTGATAATACTTCAAAAATTACGGATGGATTTTTTAAGATATCAAATTTTTCATCTTCCGTTTCTGGTTTGCCGCAAACAATAGTTGCATCAGGATACATGTAAGATTCATAAGTAGGTACACTGATACGAATATCACTTGGAAGGATTTCACAAGATTTATCCTCCAAAAAATTCCCAATTTTCTTAACCAGGTTAACCACCATACGGTTATGAGCCAACGAGGCACCTGCCATCGCAATTACCTGGCCTTCAAAATATTCGTGCTTTTCTTTGGCACTTCTTTCAAAGCTTAGGTATTCCTGGGGTGATATCCGTTTTAAGGCTATTGCTTCCATAATACTTGTGTTTCTTCAAAGTTAAATAATTAAAAGCTATGCTTTTCACTTTAAAAATGATCCAACACTTTTGTTGCAAATTCAAGTATTGCGATAGAAATCAGAACCACAAATGAGAAAGACACCTTCTTTACGTTTTTTAAATAAAATAAGAATTTAAATTATTTATTCGTTGACTGTATGAAATGGTTAAACACTCATTTAATCTACCATAAATATTCACTCACCTTTCTCTTAATAAATTCCTGCACACCTTTCCACGTCTGGTTTTTCAGGCTTATTGGATCTTCGCTTTCTTCAGCATCTGCAAAATAAGTAATGGCCTGGGGAACGGTAATCATTAAATTTTGCGAAGCATATTTCTCTTTATGAAAAGAGATAAAATCAGCGATGGAATAATGTTTTAAAAGTTCGGCAATATCCCAAAAATCTTTCTTTTTTCCACGCCCTAATATTGCCTGCACTTTCATTGCAATAATATCCTCTGTTGAAAATAACCGCAAGCCTTCGATATTTTGCAAGGGCCTTATTAAAGGATGAGGATGGCGCACGATATCAATTTTTACATCATTGATAAAACAAAAAATACCAAAGCGTGGAGCTTTTTCCTCCCTAACAAATTTTTTCCCGAACTTCTTTTTTAATACAGTAATAATTCTTTCGTTCTCAAATGATTTATCAGAAAAAATATCCAGATCAACTGATTTTCTGTGTCCAAATAAAAGTGACAAAGCCGTTCCGCCGACTAATGAAAATTTTTTTAATTCATTAATCTCCATCAACTGTTTTAATACGGAAAAAGTGTGGGGTTCAACTGTCTCAATTTGTAGCATCTGAATTCGGTTATTGGTTTGTTGATTACGGCACTTGCCAAATACATTCTTGTTTCAGGTAGAAATTTTGCATTCAACAAAGCGGCGGTTACTTTTTCGTCACCATAATATCGGCGGCAATTACGGATGTCATCTACGTCGCCCCGCTCAAATACACGCTCAATAATGAAATTGGCTTTGGTATCATAATGGAGATTTTCAAAATCCACATCCCAAAAAATACGCTTGTTAAATATGGGTTTTGATTTTTTTTCCATAATGCAAAGGTAAAACTGATTTTTCCAACAATATATTCTAAAAATACGATTGACTCCAAATCCGCATCCGCTTTTTCAGTAATGAAAACATAAATTTGCTCCATGAATATTGAAGAGATTTATAAAATTTATCAACGGTTTCCTAATGTGCAAACCGATTCAAGAAAACTACGAAAAGACGAAATTTTCTTCGCACTGAAAGGGCCTAATTTTAATGGCAATGAATTCACACAAAAAGCGCTGGATCTTGGTGCAGCCTTTGTGGTAGCGGATGAGGATCCTGGTTTTGAGGATGAAAAAATTATACTGGTTAAAGATGTATTGGGAACTTTACAACAACTCGCCAAATTCCATCGCGAACAATTTGATATTCCTTTTATCGCCATCACAGGAAGCAACGGAAAAACAACAACGAAAGAACTGATTCATGAAGTGCTTTCCACCACCTATAAAACTTACACTACCAAAGGGAATTTAAATAACCATATCGGAATTCCACTTACCATTCTAAAAATTAAGCCTGGTGCTGAAATAGCAGTTATAGAAATGGGAGCCAATCATCTTAATGAAATTAAAGGATATTGCGTGTATGCACATCCGTTATATGGATTAATTACTAACATTGGCAAAGCTCATCTTGAAGGATTTGGAGGTGTTGAAAATGTAAAAAAAGGGAAAGGTGAACTTTTTGATTATTTGAAAATACATGATGGAACCGCTTTTGTAAATACGGATGACATAGCAGTTTTTGCTTTGGGGAAAGAAGTAAAAAACGCTGTTTATTATGGAAGCCACAGTGAAGTTATAAATGGAAGAATTTTAAAGAATGATCCACTTCTTGAAATAGAAATCCAAGGTAAAAGTTCGTTTACTATTAAGACCAATTTAGTAGGCACTTACAATTTGCCCAATGTGATTGCTGCTGCATGCATTGGAGAATATTTTAAAGTCACTGAAGAAAATATTAAGAAAGCGATTGAAGATTATCAACCTTCCAATAGCCGTTCGCAATTGATAAAAAAAGATTCCAACACAATCATACTGGATGCCTATAATGCCAACCCAGGAAGCATGAATGCGGCTATTGAAAATTTTGCGAATATGCAGGGAGATAAAAAGATACTTCTTTTAGGAAGTATGATGGAACTGGGCGATGACAGCCAAAAAGAACACGAAGAAATTGTTTCATTGATCGATAAATACAAATGGTATGCCGTGGTGCTGGTCGGAAAAAATTTTAACCAGGTTGAGCAGGATTACATCAATTTTGAAAATTCTTTGCAGGCAAAGGAATGGCTCAAAAAAGAAAATCTCCAAAACGCACAAATGCTTATTAAAGGATCGCGCAGTATGCAAATGGAAAAAGTATTGGAGTAAGTTTAAAGAATCTTTGGTTAACAAAATTATCTGGCTTGGAAAGCGTGAATCAATCGCTTTTTTAATATCTATCGCGCTGGAAATATTTAAGTCAAAGTGAGCAATTCCGCATGGTGCGCAATACCTGAAACTGGGAACAACGCATAAAGATTCCAACCGTTAATCCGTTCCGGTTTGCTTTTTTAAATTAATATCATAGACTTCTCTTGCCATAATTTAAAAATGAAGTTTGACAATAGCTCTCCTTTTAAATTAGACTAAAACTTGCGTCCAATCAAAATACTACCTTTAAATAATAAAATAGTCGATTAGAAAAGAAAAAGCTTTCCAATAAAATTATTCAATATGAAATATTCCTTAAAAACTGGCTTTTTTGGCGGTTGCATAGGCGCTGTTTTTTTGGCTTTAATTTCTTACTTAATGCAAGCCGCAGGAGAAAGTGTTCCTCCTTTCGTTTCCACCTATCGCGCTACCATTGGTGCTCATCCTGCAGACCAGATAGTTGCTCTCCTTCTTTTTATTCTTAGCGGTGGAATTTGGGGGTTGATTTTTGGTTGGATGGTGAAACGGCCTACCGTTTTAAAAGGAATTTTATTCGGTTTATTACCCAATCTTTGGCTTTGGATTGCAATAGCCGGGGCACTTGGCAAACCTTTGTTCAATGGATTTACACTAATGGGTATTTTAAAACCAATAGTATTTAATATGCTTTTATGGGGTAGTATCTTGGGTTGGTATGCTTCCCGAAAAATAAAGGGTAGAGTTGCCTGACAGGCAAATCCATTTATTTGATTTCTCTCCTTTACGTATTTTTTATTTATTTTATTGTAAAACAAAAAATTGATCTCATATTTTCCAGCATGTCAATAGCAAGTACGGATGGCTTTCAACAAAGTTCTAACTATGAGAAAAAAATTGCACAAACAGGAAATAGTGTTATTTATTAGTTTACTGAAAAATATTAATACTTCTATTATTAAGCAGAGTGAAAAAATGAAAAGGCAAATTTTTATAGATTCATAATAAAATCTATTTCTCAAAGTGTACAACCCTTTGGGGCAATGGAATGTCTATATTATTTTCATTAAACTTTTCAAATATTTTTGTCCGGATTTCACTTTTGATATTTTCCACGCCATATACATCTTCAGACCAGAAATAGACGGAGAATAACAAATATGAATCTGCAAAATCTACAAAGCGAACGAAAGGTTTTGGTGATTTTAAAGCGCCGGTTTGATTGTCAATAATTTCTTGTAAAAGCTTTTTAACGAGATTTATATCCGAAGTATAACCCACTCCAACTGATACAAAAAACCGGGAAGCAATTTCCCCGTAGGTCCAATTAACGATATGGTTTTTGGTCAACATGGAATTGGGCAAAATGATATATTTATCATCGCGGCCCAAAACAGTAGTGGTTCTTAAGTTAATATCAGAAACACGACATAAAAGGCCATCCACTTCCACAATATCATGTATTTTTATTTTTGACTCGACCAGTAAAATAATTCCTGAAATAAAATCACTGAAAATATTTTGTAATCCAAGTCCGATACCCACCAGGAGCGCGGCTGCGCCTCCAAGCAGTAAGGTAAAATTGAAGCCAAGTATTTGAAACGCTGCAATGATAGAAAACACGATGATTACATACTTTATCAAATTGAATACCGCATATCTCTTTGAAACTTCAATACGCGATGCGCTATCAATACTCTTTTTTATTAGCCAAAGAATAACTTTTACAACAATGATCAATAAAATTACCAGGAAAACAGAAATTACTTTTAGCTCGAATTTATCAATGTGAAAAAGAGTATAGTCAAAAAACCTTTTCATTTATTTTATTTTTTTGCTCTTTTAGTTTGATAATTCAAAACGCTTTGCCTTGAAATTATTTGAAGGTATTTTTATTTCAGTACTCTGAAACCCGAACAAGATAGGTATAAAGATGGTATTATCAATCTTTACTATTTGATAAGTTGTAATTTATTTTTTAAAAAAAATCTCTGTCGAATAGGCTGCTATTCCTTATTTATAGCAGCGGTAGAATTATTCTTAGTTTTAAAATTTGATTTTACGAACAGTTTAATCTGTACTCTTTAAAAACTCTACATATTTTTTGTTGCAAGTGTTAGAAAATCATATTGTTTTATACCGAAAAGTCGCACTACGGACGAATTCTCCTCATAAAATTGTAACTTTGCAGCGCAATAATTTTGATTATGGAAGCTGCTCAAAATATTTTATCAATTGCTCTTGGTCAAACCGGATCGGAGAATGATTTGGAATTAGTGCAACATAATGTCCAGGATATTCCGGGATCGGTTCAATATGTGATCAACCGATACAGGAAAATTCCAGGCGTTGAATTTGAAGAAACAGGAATGTTGGTTTATAATTATCATAAAGATGATAAAGAATCGCGCAATCTTGAATTGGTGTTTTGTATGGAAGGCAACAGGTATTGTAATTTAAAAGATACAGAATGTAATTTTTGCAAACATTCCCAATCCCATCTCTGCAAAGAATTGGTAGATACCGTTGATGTTGGTTATTTTAGATTTAATGCTGATCATCTTTCTCAGTTTGTAAAAGGACTGAAGACCACTAATTTTTCGGAAAACGTACTCAATTTTAAGCATACCACTTCATTTACGAGAAGCCTACCGCTTTGTAACAGAACCAGGAGTGTGTTGGAAGATTTAATGAATCATCGTTACACCGACAGTTTTGAAAATATTTATGTAAACGCACAAACTCAAATTCTTTTGCTTTACAGCATTGAGTGCATGTGTGGTGAGGATGAGGAAAGTGTAGGTTGCAAATTTTTAGCAAATGAGGCCGACAGGGATAAGATTTCCCTTGCAAGGAAGATTCTGCTGGAACATATTAATGAACCCCTAACCATAAAAGAACTAAGCCGCAAGGCAGCAATAAATGAATGCTATCTAAAAAAAGGGTTTAAAGAAATGTTTGGCAGCACCATTTTTGATTTCTTTCAAAGCCAGCGTATGGAACATGCAAAATATTTATTGTATGAAAAAGGATTGACCGTTACAGAAGTTTCCGATTCTCTTGGCTATTCATCGATTTCTCACTTTTCCACCGCGTTTAAAAAACATACAGGAATCAAGCCTTGCGAATTGCTGTTTCGCTAAGAATTTTCCACAAAATAAAAATCAGGGTTATTTGTTGCTTTACTATGCGATAATTTCAATCGTATTAGTAATCTTACAAAAAAGGAAAGACGAAGAATAAGCTTCGCCTTCCTGGTTATCCATTGCAACAGTCATTATGCTTAATTTTTATTATTAAATACATACAACCGGTGGTTTTCATATTTTGCAACGGCTTGCTCTCCCTAATGTAAATACAATGCCAAAGCCGTCACCAATTGGTAAAAATTCGCTACAATTAACGTTTTTCTCATTTCTTAACAGATGCAATAGAAATAAAAGGCGAAAAAGCCGATACCTTATAAAGCGCGTCCCGGGCAAAAACCACTTATAAAATCTTTACCTTTGCATCCTTTTATTTTAACTGAAGGTTTATAGAAATGAAGCAAAAATACCCTGAATATAAGCAGTTGAACCTTACCGAAATTGCAAAAAACATTCAACAATCGTGGCAAAATGAAAATACATTCGCAAAAAGTATTACCAACCGTGATGGAAAAACTCCCTTTGTCTTTTATGAAGGGCCCCCAAGCGCTAATGGTATGCCCGGTATTCATCATGTAATTTCCAGGACACTAAAAGATTTGATTTGCCGCTACAAGACCATGCAAGGTTTCCAGGTAAATCGCAAAGGTGGTTGGGATACTCATGGGCTTCCTGTAGAATTGGGCGTAGAAAAACTTCTGGGAATTACGAAAGAAGATATTGGGAAATCTATCTCAGTTGAGGAATATAATGCCACATGCCGTCGGGAAGTTCTAAAATTTAAAGACAAATGGGATGAGGTAACTCAGAAAATGGGGTATTGGGTGGATTTAAAAAATCCTTATATCACTTTTGAAAATAACTATATAGAAACCCTTTGGTGGTGCCTGAAAGAATTATATCAAAAAGGCTATTTATATGAAAGTGTGAGCATCCAGCCATATTCACCCGCTGCCGGAACGGGCTTAAGTTCCCATGAACTAAACCAACCCGGAACTTATAAAGATGTAAAAGATACAAGTGCGACGGTCATGTTTAAGGTAGAAAAAAATGAAAAATCCAGGTTTTTATTTGAAAATATTGATTTCGATTTATATTTACTTGCCTGGACAACTACTCCATGGACATTACCCTCCAATTTAGGGTTAACGGTTGGAGCAAATATTGAATATTCATTAGTTAAGACTTTTAATCCTTACACTCATTTACCCATAAACGTTATCCTTGCAACAGTTCTTATTCAAAAATATTTTAAATCGGAAGCAGAAAATATTTCTTTCGAGGAAAACAAAGAAATCAATAAGCTCATTCCATGGAAAAAAATATCCGAATTTAAAGGCAGTGACCTTGAAGGATTATATTACGAGCAATTGATGCCTTTTGAATCGAATTCATTGAACAAAATCAGGGAAATAACTCCCGGAGCTCAACCATTTAAAGTAATAACCGGGGATTTTGTAACCACTGAAGACGGAACCGGAATCGTTCATACGGCACCCGCTTTTGGTGCTGATGACTTTAAAGCCGGGCAAAAAAATAACCTTGGCATATTAACTTTGGTGGATAAAGAAGGCAAATTCATAAATGGCGTTGGTGAATTTAGCGGACGATTCGTAAAAGATTATAAAGACGATCCTGATTACCAGGATGTAAATGTGGATATATCTGTCAAGTTAAAAAAAGAAAACCGGGCATTTAAGGTGGAAAAATTTGAGCATAATTATCCTCATTGCTGGCGTACAGATAAACCGGTAATTTATTATCCGCTGGACGCATGGTTCATAAAAACGACAGCCGTCAAAGACAGGATGATTGAATTGAACAAAACCATCAACTGGAAACCAGCTTCAACCGGAACCGGAAGATTTGGAAACTGGCTGGAAAACATGGTAGATTGGAACCTAAGCCGAAGCCGATTTTGGGGAACACCTTTGCCAATATGGCGCACCGAAGATGGAGAAGAAGAGAAATGTATCGGCTCAATAGAGGAACTGAAATCAGAAATTAAAAAGTCCATTGAAGCAGGAAATGCAGACTTGGAGGAAAGTGAGATAGATAAAATGGTGTCAGATCTCCACAAACCCTATGTGGATAATATTATCCTTACCTCATCTTCAGGCAAACCGATGAAAAGAGTTCCTGACCTGATTGATGTTTGGTTTGATAGTGGGGCGATGCCTTATGCCCAATGGCATTTTCCTTTCGAAAATAAAAAAGAGTTTGAGAAGAATTTTCCTGCTGATTTTATTGCGGAAGGCGTGGACCAAACAAGAGGTTGGTTTTACACTTTGCATGCTTTAGCCGTTTTACTGTTTGATAGTGTCGCCTATAAAAATGTTGTTAGCAATGGGCTGGTCCTGGATAAGAACGGCAACAAAATGAGCAAGCGTGTGGGCAATGTAGTTGATCCGTTTGAAACGCTGGAAGTTTTTGGCCCGGATGCCACCCGATGGTATTTGATCACCAACGCTTCTCCCTGGGATAATTTAAAATTTGATACTGAGGGAATTAAAGAAGTGCAACGGAAATTTTTCGGCACACTTTACAATACTTACCAGTTTTTTGCTCTGTATGCCAATGTTGACGGCTTTACTTTTGGAAAAGACCTTATCCCTATAAATGATAGGCCAGAGTTGGATCAATGGATTCTTTCTTCTTTAAACTCCTTAATTAAAGAAGTAACTGTGGCATTAGACGACTATGAACCAACACAGGCGGGAAGAGCTATTGAATATTTTTTAGATGAACATTTGAGCAACTGGTACGTAAGGCTTTCACGACGGAGATTCTGGAAGCCGGCT
>JBDTKU010000161.1:0-19322 GCA_039935135.1 Ginsengibacter sp.
CCCTTTAGAGGTCCCGAGCGGATTCGAACCGCTGTAGAAGCTTTTGCAGAGCTTTGCCTAGCCACTCGGCCACAGGACCATTTATTTTCAAAAGCGCACAAAAATAGGTAATTTTTATTTAGAAAAAACTTATTCGGATATCGAAAATCCGATTCGTTGGTAATGCAGTAATTTTGCAACATTATTCAATAATGAAAATTATTATGCAGCAAATTGCTGAATCAGAACTTATCATAAATCCACGGGGCGCCATTTACCATCTCGATGTAAAACCGGATGAAATAGCCGAAAATATTATTACCGTTGGCGACCCGGACCGTGTAGCTGAAGTTAGTAAACATTTTGATAAAGTAGAAGTTAAAAGACAACATCGCGAATTCGTTACTCATACCGGCTTTATTGGCAACAAAAGAATTTCAGTAGTCAGCACGGGCATTGGTCCTGATAACATTGATATTGTGTTAAACGAGCTGGATGCATTGGTAAATATTGATTTTGACAATCGCACCATCCACCCTGAATTAAAACAATTAAATATTATCCGCATTGGAACTTCGGGGTCTTTGCAGGCGGATGTGCCTGTAGATAGCTTTGTAGCGGGAAGCCATGGGCTTGGACTCGATAACCTGATGAATTTCTATCTTCATGAAAATAACGAAGAGGAAAAACAGATCATTCATTATTTCAAAACGCAAACACAATTGCAGAGCGCTTTTGGTGATCCTTACATTTCATCGGCCTCCATGCATTTGCTTAAGCATTTCGTAGATGGATTCCACCAGGGTATCACGGTGACTTGCCCTGGCTTTTATGGACCGCAGGGAAGAATTTTAAGATTAGGTATTGCGTATCCCCAACTGATAGATCAACTCACTACCTTTCAATTTGGAGATTACCGGATCACCAATTTTGAGATGGAAACTTCAGCAATATACGGCCTTGGCAAAGCTTTGCATCACCATTGCGTTTCATTAAATGCCATCATTGCCAATCGGATTCATAAAAATTTTAGTAGGGATTCATTGGCTTTGATTGATACACTAATTGTAAAATCTCTTGAAATCATTTCAGAAAAGTTATAAATACGAACCATTCTTTTCGTAAAGAAATTAAATTAGATTCAAAGAGATTTACAAATCAAATAATTAATAAAAAATAGTAGATGAAAATTAAATTTTATAAATACCAGGGTGCGGGAAATGATTTTATTCTTATAGACAACAGGGAAAAAATTGCTCTTGAATTGACAACTAAACATATCAAAAAAATGTGTGAACGCCATTTTGGAATCGGTGCGGATGGGCTTATGTTATTGAATGAAAAAGAGGGATTTGATTTTGAAATGGTCTATTTCAACGCAGATGGAAATGAAGGTTCCATGTGTGGAAACGGCGGAAGATGCATGATTCAGTTTGCTTCTAACATGGGCATTAAAAAAAATAAATACGTTTTTTCCGCTACTGATGGCAGCCATAAAGCCCAGATAGATCTTGACAAAAAGGTAAGTTTAGAAATGAGTAATGTATCAGGCGTTGCATTCTCATTAGATCATTATGTTTTAAATACTGGTTCTCCGCATTATGTAAAATTTGTCAGTGTCGCGGATGAAGTAAATGTAGTTCCTGAAGGGCGTAAGATTCGTAACAGTAAAGAATTTGCGGCAAAAGGTATTAACGTCAATTTTGTTGAAACCCTTGATGAAGATCACATTTTCGTGCGCACTTATGAACGTGGCGTAGAAGATGAAACTTTAAGTTGTGGCACAGGAGTTACGGCCTCTGCATTGATGGCAGCACACAATGATAATGGTTTTAATCACGTAGAAGTAAAAACCAAAGGCGGAAATTTAAGTGTGGAATTTGACAAAGTAAGTGACTCGGAATTTAAAAATATCTGGCTTTCCGGCCCGGCTACTTTTGTATTTTCCGGGGAATACGAAATAAAGGAATCTTAATGTTTAATGTACGCGTTTACGGACTTTTGATAAATGATAAAAATCAAATTCTTATAAGTGATGAAATCATCCGGGGGAATCTTTATACCAAGTTTCCCGGCGGTGGTTTAGAGTTTGGCGAAGGGCCCATCCAATGTTTGAAAAGAGAATTTAAAGAGGAGATGAATATCAAAATTGAAGTAGGCGATCATTTTTATACCACCGGAATTTACCAGCAAAGCGCCTTCAATCCCAACGACCAGATCATTTCTATTTATTACTATGTTAGTTGCGATGAACCTTTTGACCTGGCCGCGATCAATTCAGAAGAAGGCAAAAGCGAATGTTTCCGATTTATTGATCTATCTGAAATTTCTGAAGAAAAGATGAGTTTACCCATTGATAAAATTGTCGCGGGGCTCCTGTCAAAAAAAGAAAAATAAAAGAATAAAAATTCAGACTATTTGTAAGTTTACTGGTTTCTTATCCCAGTAATTCATCTCACCCGGCAGTCGGAATATTTTCAAAAGAAGGCTCTTCTCCCATTGCTGCCCGTTTCATTTGCTCCACTTCGTTGTGGCCAATATATTTCGCAATTCGTCTCTCCACAAAATAAATAACAGGGGTTAGAACAATTGCCAATGTAGATTTATAAAGATAATTCATCAGGCCCACTGCAAGGATCAATTGCCATGAAAACAATCCACTAAAGGCAATGAATAAAACAATATAACTATCCACCAATTGCGAAACCAAAGTAGAACCCGTGGCGCGAAGCCACAGTTTTTTATTTCCGGTTACTTTTTTTATTTTCTGAAACACAAAAACATCCACCGCCTGGCTCACTAAAAATGCAACAAGGCTTCCTAAAATGATTCGCATATTTTGACCAAAGATGGCACGAAACGAAGTTTGAATATTTTCCACGCCCTGCTCGTGGCTGCTGCTAAGCCAGGCTTTTGCCGGGGGCAAAGCGATCGCAATAAAATACATCACAAAAGCATAAGAGATAAGAATTACGGCGGTTACAGAAATTCTCCGGACTGCTTTAGGGCCATAAAATTCATTGATGATATCTGTGATCACAAATTCGAAAGGCCATAGTATAACACCACACGTAAGCGTAAACGCTAACCCGCTTTGTCCGAAAAAAGTGAAGTTAGCCGGTTCTAATCCGAACAAACCTTCAAGAGAAAATAGTTTCATTCCAATCGCTTCTGCTACCAAAGCATTGGCTACAAAAAAAGCCGTAAATCCTACAAATATTTTGGTGGGTTTGTCATTTAAGATTCTTTGGATCATTCACCAAGGCTATTTATAAAAAAAGAAAAAATAAAATTCGAAGATCAGGAAACAAAAATTTACGAGGGTTAGCCATTTGGGTGAAACAATTATTTTTTTAATGCTATAAACTATCACATAGACAATGCACATCACCAGGTTAATCAAGATGGCAGAAAAACCGAGTATAATGATCAGGTCTTTAAAATATGGCAAAGTGGCCACGGTGCCGGGTGTTCCGGTTACCGGTTGGGCAGATTCTATTTTTGAGAAGATGACAAACAATAGAAAACAAATGTTACAAATGAAAGTGAACCTGGAAAAAAATGAAATTAATTTCATCAAAATGAGTTGTTTTGAAAAGACTCTCGGCAAAATAATATTAATTTGTCGGAATTATTCTTTCTGAATGGCAAATGTACTGAGTATTGTAACCTATAAAATATTTCCGCCAAAATTAGGTGGCCAAAAAGGCATTGCCCTGTTTAATCAATATATTTCGAAAGAAGTTGATTTGTTTTGTTTTACCATTTGCGATAATGATCCTTCGCTGGCTTCTTATAAAGTTTATAACGAAATGGAAAACGGAAAATGGCGATATATTAATCCATTTAATTTTAAGAAGCTAAAAAAGATAATCAAGAAAAATAATATTTCGCACGTAGTTATTGAACATCCTTATTATGGCTGGATGGGGCTTTTGCTCAAAAAATATTGTAAAGTAAAAGTCATTGTTCATTCTCACAACATAGAATCAGAGCGCTTCAGGACAGTGGGCAAATGGTGGTGGAAAATTTTGTGGCATTATGAAAAATGGATCCATCATAAAACGGATTTCACTTTTTGTATTACCCCGCAAGATCAAACATATTTCAAGGAACAATATCAAATTCCTTTTGAAAAAAGTACGGTTATTACTTATGGGATTTCGTGGAATATCATTCCTTCTGCTTCAGAAAAATTGATGGCAAAAAATAAACTGTTGGGAAAATATTCCTTATCACCACAAACCCATCTATTCCTTTTTAATGGTACGCTGAATTATCAACCGAATCTTATCGCGGTAAAAAATATTGTTGAAAAGATTAACCCGCTTTTTATACAAAAACAAATTCCTTACAAAATAATTATTTGCGGAAAAGGCCTTCCGGATGAGATGAATGATTTAAAAGAGTATGCACATCAAAATATTATCTATGCAGGTTTTGTAGATGACATTTCCGAATATTTTAAAGGCGCAAATGTATTTATAAATCCTGTTACAGAAGGCGGCGGCATTAAAACGAAATTGGTAGAAGCGCTGGGATACAATATGAACGCGGTTTCTACGATTGATGGCGCGATTGGTGTAGAAAAAAATCTTTGCAATGAAAAATTGTATTTAACTCCAAATGAAGATTGGCAAATGTTTGCTGATAAAATGGAAACCAGTTTATCTAATTTCAACAACATTTCACCTGCCTACTTCCACCATTTTTATTGGAAAGATATTGCAGCCAAAGCAGCAGACGTTATCGAAAAACTAAAATAAAAAAAACGGTTTTTTTCTTCGTTCACTGCAAAACAATCTGATCTATTTTACTCCATCATTTGCTCTACGTGCGCCAGCCGGCCATCCTTTGTCATACCTTCAATAGTTACCTTGAAGGATTCAGTTATATCGTTGTTATAAAATTTTAAAAGCACTTTATTTTGTCCGGGAACCGTTACCACATTAGGATTCCAGTAAAGCGTACTCCTGAGGTCTTTCTTCTCGTTTTCTTCACTAAATGTATCATAATCCGGTGAATAAAATTGCCTGATCAAAGTATAGCCGCTGACCGTGTTATTAGAAAGTCCTTTGCCGGATTCTTGTTTTTCATCTCCGCCTTTCCTTGTATAGATCGCTATTCCACCGCCACTTCCTCCGCCCACTGCACCCATAAAAGGGGGTTGAAAAACTTTTATAAAAGCTATATCATTCACAGGAATATTAGAGATCATATCCGCCGTTACAGGCATTTCATCCATGAATAAAGAGGGTGTGCCACCGCGCCAGGAAAGACTGGGAGGATTGCTCGATGTATTAATCTGCAAGCCGGCAACTTTCCCCTGCAGGTATTGAAAAATACTGATAGATGATGCTGCAAAAGGATCATTTACAAGGTCAAACTCATGCGCATCACCACCGCTAAACATGCCCGAAGTATATTTTTTATCCATTTCGTCAAGCGTGGATTTTGATTTCGCCTTAATATTCACGGTAGCCAAAACTTTCCCCTTATAATACTCCAATTCTCTTTGTAATGCGTCGTTCAAATGAATGTGATATTTATCCCCTGTGGTATCAGGCATATGGCTGAAATCTAATCCCGTTGCTTTGGCATTATCTGCAAATGGCAGGAGCTTTTTAGTCATAAACTGCACGGATACATCATCCAGCCCATTATTTTTTCCCAGTTGGTAATAGATCTTGGCGGTATCAAAAAGTATAAGAGAAGGATCTGTAAAACTTCCGTCAGGCTTCACAGGAACTGTAAAAACCTGGGTTCCTGAATTCCTTTTATTTACCATCAACACAATCTGTTTTGCCAGTTCCAACTGTGTGGGAGTGGCTCCATAAATTTTCCCAGAAATGGATAAATAAGAAGTATCCTTCGGATATTTTATTTGAGGGAATTCTCCCGACACCAGTTTTTGCCAGTTGAACTTTCGCCAGCCATGCGTAAGCATTACGAGATCAAGTTGCTGTTGTATTGAATCGCTTGTATTTTTGAAATAATACGCCGGATCATACACTTTCCCCTTCAACTCGTCGGTTAATAAAAGATGTGAAATAATATTATCAGTGGAGTCTATTCCAATTGCGCCGTCTGTTACGGATACTGATAATTGGGCTGAAAGGCTGTCGGGCACTTCAATCTCTATTTCATTTTTCGCCCGCTTATTTAATCCCCAATGTTTCACACTCATCGTTGGATGAAATTCAGCTTCACCATTATTGATGTAGGTAATTCGCTCCGCCAGGGGAATCCAATTTTCGTCAAAAACGGTGATGGTCAAAATCCCGGTTGGCAATGCCTCTGTTGGAATGACTCCCTGTGTGACGCCATTGCTGAATTGCTTCGTAATATTAAAAACCGGCTGGTGGTATTCAGTGCCCACGACGTGTATTAAATTGTATTTAGATACAGATTGCGGAGAAACTGCTACCAAAAAATTTCTTTTTGAACCTACAATAGCTACCTGTAAAGAAACGCCGGAGTTTTTTACCGGAGGCAAAGGAGTAGTATGCTCAGTTCCTTTTTCATCCTGCCAGTAAGCAGTATATTTATTTCCCAAGTGCGGCATGAAATAAAAGAATCCCATTCCATTGTGGAAAGGTTCTAATTTATCAATCACTTCGCCGCCGCTATTTTTTATCACGCCTTTTATCTTTACAGGCCTTCCAAATTGGTCATTGGCTTTAAAGGCGACTTTATTATTCACACCATCAATAATATCACCTCCTTCAGGGAAAAACTCAAGTTCTGGTTTGATAACAATTTTCGATGGCGCAACGCCGCTGTCTGAAAGAATCCTAATATCTTTATTGTATAAATAAGAAGAATCAAAATTGAGCATCCATTTGGTATAAGATCTTACATGAAGAAACGGTCCCTTGTAATCATCCGGAATTTTAAACTGGCCAAAGGCGGTTCCATCCTGCACAGGACTTAAAGTATGTACCAATAATTTTCCTGTAGGATCTGTCCAGTCAATATAAACCGTTTTACTGTCATCCGCCGGAAAAATGGTTTGCATCATATACAACTTGAACCAGACTGTTTCGCCGGGAGCGTACGAAGATTTATCATAGTGCAAATAGATTCTTTCGGCAGTAAAATTATTAGCGTACGTCTCCAGGTTTTTCTCAAAATTTTGAGCAGTCGCACATGATAATGAAATAAAAAAAACAAAAATCGCAGCAAACAGTTGTTTCATTTTAAAATTGTTACAATTAAAAATAATAGCGGTGTAATTTAATGTATGTAAAGAATTGCGCCAAAGAAGAAAATAGTTTTTAACAATGATATTGTATTCATAAATAATTATTATTAAATTAGTTTTGCAAAAAAAATACGAATGGCTTTTAGAAAAGTTACCGAGGAACCATCACTTCACCGCCGTCTTGAAAAAATGACAATCGCTGAAATAATTAAAAACATCAATACAGAAGATATGAAGGTGGCGCCTGCCGTCCAGGAAGCATTGCCACAAATTGAAAAATTGATTTCAGCAGTTTCTGAAAAAATGAACCATGGAGGAAGGCTGTTTTACATAGGAGCCGGCACCAGCGGCCGACTCGGAATTTTGGATGCAAGTGAGTGTGTGCCCACCTATGGCGTTCCCAAAGGTCTTGTGGTGGGCATCATTGCCGGCGGTGAGAAAGCCATTGTTGATCCTGTTGAAAACGCAGAGGATGATACCAACCAGGGTTGGATAGATTTGCAGGAATACAAGGTGAACGATGCCGATGTGGTGGTTGGTATTGCCTCCAGCGGAACTACGCCGTATGTGATCGGCGCTTTAAAAAAATGCAGGGAAAATAACATCGTTACCGGAAGCATCGCCTGCAACCCGGATTCGCCTGTGAGCAGCGTGGCCGATTATCCGGTAGAAGTAATCGTGGGGCCTGAATTTGTTACCGGAAGCACAAGAATGAAAAGCGGAACCGCCCAAAAGATGGTTTTAAATATGATCTCAACCACCGCAATGATCCAAATGGGAAGAGTGGAAGACAATAAAATGGTGAACATGAAACTGACAAATCAGAAAATTGTGTTCAGGGGAACCAGGATGTTGATGGAAAAAACCGGGATTGAAGATGAAGCCACTGCCCGCGCACTTTTGCTCAAATACGACAGCGTAAAAAAAGCGGTGGAAAACTATAAATAATCTCTTTGTCCCTTTTAAATTTCTTAAAATAAAAATCACAGTTATTTGCCTGCCTTTGCCGGCAGGCAGGTTGGTTTACTGCAAGATTGATAATTCCATTTATCAATTGTCTATTTTCGCATCATGTCATTTATTTCCATTATACAATCCGCAGCCATCAATAGTTTGGCAAATTTATCAGGACAAACTTTTTCTGAAAATGATTTCCAGGTAAATGAGACCAAGCCTGAATTTGAAGGAGATTATACCATCGTTCTTTTCGCTTTGGTAAAAACTTTAAAAAAATCTCCGGAGGCTTTGGGAAAAGAACTGGGCGAACAAATAATAAAAGATGACCCTCATTTTTTTGCAGCTTTTAATGTCTTAAAAGGTTTTTTAAATCTCACCATTGCTAATAAGCCGCTCACTTCACTATTAAAAGGAAATTATAGTGATGAAAATTTCGGCAAAAAAGCCGCGAATCATCAGAAAGTGATGGTGGAATATTCTTCGCCCAATACCAACAAGCCGCTGCACCTAGGGCATTTAAGAAATAATTTTTTGGGTTGGAGCGTTGCGGAAATATTAAAAGCCAATGGAAATGACGTGGTAAAAACTTCAATCGTAAATGATCGCGGCATTCATATTTGTAAAAGCATGATCGCGTGGCAAATGTTTTCCGGTGGCAAAACTCCTGCTTCTGAAAATGAAAAAGGAGATCATTTTGTGGGCGATTATTATGTGAAGTTCAATGACGAATATAAAAAGGAAGTTGCTGAACTTATACACTCCGGCAAGACCAAAGAAGAAGCAGAAAAAGAAGCGCCTGTGATGAAAAAAACACAGCAAATGTTGCTCGACTGGGAACAGGGAAACCCAGATGTAAGAGAATTATGGAAAACGATGAACAGATGGGTATATAAGGGTTTCGACGAAACGTACCAAAGAATAGGAAGTGACTTTGACAAAACATTTTATGAAAGCAATACTTATTTGTTAGGGAAAGATTTTGTGAAAGAAGGGTTGGCAAAAAATATTTTATTCAAAAAAGAAGATGGAAGTGTTTGGATCGATTTGTCTGATAAAAACCTTGATGAAAAGCTGGTTTTAAGAAGTGATGGAACCTCTGTGTATATTACGCAGGACATTGGCCTTGCTAAAGAAAAATTTGAGGAATACCATTTAGACAAAAGCATATATGTGATAGGCGATGAGCAATTGCACCACATGAAAGTATTGAAAGAAATTATCCGCAAACTGGGAATGCCATTCGCAGATAAAATTTTTCATTTAAGTTATGGAATGGTGGAATTAACCACTGGCAAAATGAAAAGCCGCGAAGGAACTGTAGTGGATGCCGACGACTTGATTGATGAAATGGTTGCCACCGCAGAACAGCACACAAAAGAATTAGGTAAAGTCAACGATTTTTCAGAAGAGGAATTAAAAGAATTGTATGAAACCCTCGGCCTCGGTGCAATGAAGTTTTACTTATTAAGAGTAGATCCTAAGAAAAGAATGATCTTCAATCCGGAAGAAAGCATCGACTTTCATGGGTTTACAGGGCCATTTGTTCAATATACTTATGCAAGGATCCAATCAATCTTACGAAAGGTGGGCGAAGAAAAATTATCAGTAGTTAGTGATGACTTTTCAGGAAGTTCGTTGCTTCCTCTGGAAAGACAACTGATCATTATGTTAGAAAAATATGGCAGCATTATTTCCGACGCAGGGAATGAAATGAATCCATCTGCGATTGCCAATTATGTTTTTAACCTGGCTAAGCTATACAATTCGTTTTATACAGAACATTCAGTTGCCAATGCAGAGAGTGATGAAAAGAAACAATTGCGTTTGTCCCTAAGCGTTATGACGTCAAACATCATAAAAAGTGGTTTACAGTTATTGGGAATTAACGCTCCCCAAAAAATGTAAATATATAGTGTTGTTTAAAAATTAGCCTCTGAAGTTTAAGGGAAGTGCCTGTAAATTTCACTTCTATGAAGAACTGTTATGAAAATAATTGAAGGTGGTTTCAGTTCCACTCCTATCCTATATTCTCCAGTGCGAATGCGATAAAAATTTTCACCTTTTTTCTGGCCCGACATTTTTCTATAGTCCAGGCCCGACTCTTCAAGCCTTTTCGATTTCTCCAAAATTCCAATTGCATCGCCAATTTTTTCTTGAATGTGTGCGGGAGTTTTTCGCAAATCTTTTAGAAATCCCCGCTTTACAATTACTTCCATCCGAACTCTTTTTTAAGTTCTGATAAGGGTACAGTTTCATCATTTTGCCGACTTCGCATTATTTCCACCATCAATGCATTTTCTACATCTTCATTCGGTTTCGTAAGCACTTCAATAATTTTTTCAAGTTCTTCCGAAGACCAGTTTCCGCGCTGCTTCTTAACAGCAAAATTTTGAGAAGTCAGTCCAATTTTCTTTGCTATATAATCGTTTTTATAACCACTCACGTTTATCAATTCGACAATATTATTTTTAATTGCATTAAATTCTTTAAAAACTGATAACATATAATTGATTTTAAATTACAAAAATCACTACTTTTACTTACAAATTTAACTAAATCATTTTAATTAAAATTAAATGGGAGATGAAACATTAAATGAAGATAATTCAGCATCTTTAACTTCTCTATTTTGGGACAACCGTTATTTAAACAATGAAACCGGCTGGGATATGAACCAGGTTTCTCCGCCATTAAAAGGCTACATTGACAGCCTTACCAATAAAGAACTGAAAATCCTGATCCCCGGTTGCGGCAATGCTTACGAGGCTGAATATCTTTTGAGCAAAGGATTTTCAAATGTCACTCTCATTGATATTTCACAGGTAGTTACCAAAAGATTGAAAGAAAAATATAAAGATGAACCCATCCAGATTGTAAACAAGAATTTTTTTGAACATACAGGAAAATATGATCTAATCTTAGAGCAAACTTTTTTCTGTGCTTTGCAACCTTTTCTCCGAGAGGATTATGTAATAAAATGCTACGATCTTTTGAAAGACAACGGGAAAATTGCAGGAGTTCTTTTCAATAAAAAATTTGTTCCTAATGAGCCGCCTTTTATTGCCAGTAATGAAGAATATCGAAAATATTTTCAGCCAAAATTTACTTTCTTACAATTTGAAAACTGCACTAATTCTGTAGAGGCCAGGATGGGCTATGAATTATTTTTTGAATTTGAAAAAAAGAATCCAGTAAACGAATAAATAAAGTGAATTCTTATTTGCCAGGAATAATTCTAATCTTTAATTCTTCTTTTTGTGAACCCTGTTTTTTACGTTGACCCACACAGATAAAATATCCGGTGTAAGATCAAAATAAATAATTGAGCCGGCATATAATACAGTAAAGACAATACTTCTGAGCACCATAGCTACAAAACCATGCATAGAATTAAAAGAAAAATAGCAAATTAAATAAGAGGCAAATGCCAATAGAATTGCATAAACCGTTTTCATGCTAAAAGGATGCATATTGAATTTTCTTTTCAAAAATAATATGCGAATAGTATTGTAAACCGAATAGGAAATAACCGCTGAGTAGCCCGCTCCTATGATTCCATAATGCTTTACGAGATAATAATTTAGTGGCACTGCAAGAGACAACAAAACCATTCCACTAATAAATTCAAAACGCCAAAAAGTGGAAGTGCCGATAATCTGCGAATTAACACCGGTTCCCAAATCAATCACCCTGGCAATGCCCAAAAAGAAAAATATCCAAATAGATTGAATATACGCGGGTTTCAATTTAAAAGTATCGACCGCTTCTGCATAATTTAGCCAGATGATTAAGAATATTCCTAACGAGGCAATAAGAAGATTGATGCCCGAGCGCTGGTAGATCAAATTGATCTTTTCAAAATCTTTATCCTTCCATGCCTTCGACAAAACGGGGATGGAAGCTGCCACAGCGCCTCGTTGCGGAGCCTGCACCAGTCCTGAAATAGAAAATGCAAATCCAAAAATACCCACGGAATCAGTACCCAACAACGATGCGATTATGATGCCATCAATAAACATCGCAATCGTAAAAATGGTGCTTCCTACATAGATCAAAGAAGCCATGGTTAGCATCTTCTTATAGAATTTTTTTGTAACCCTGCTAATGGTAAACGTGATGTAAAATTCTTTTTTATAAATGAGATAGATCAAAAGAACAAGGGCAACAACGCCATAACTGAAGGCGTACAATTTTATGAAAGTATCAAAGCCATTGACTAATTCAAAGCTCACAATGAAGATGAGGAATAAAGTGATCAATCTAAAAAAAAGCTCTCTTAAAAAAGTAGTAAAAATAGATTTGCGAATGTTCCATGCAAAAATTTCGAGAATGGAAAATAGTAAAAGTGAAAATCCAAATGGGAAAATCCAAAAATAATATTTTACAAACTCCGGTGAATTGCCCCCGAATTTCCGGATCACGAGATCTTTAAACACAATGCCTGAAAGGATTACAAAGCAAAACCCAATAAGGCTCACCAGCAAAGTCCAGGTTAAGAGATCATTCTTCTTTTTGGGAAGGTTGTCATTATAGTAGGGATGGAATTTATAAACCACTGAAATCATTCCCAGGTTAGCAAAAGCGAACATCAAATTGCCCACCGAGATAAATATAATGGTTAGCCCATATTCTGAAGGTGTAAAAAGTGAACCTTGTCTTGTAAACAAAAACGTATTGACAAACCCGATCAAAAAACCGGCATATACAAAAACCGTAGAAACAATGCTTTGCTTTCTTACCTGTGACATATCTGAATTAAAGCGGCTAAAGTAGTGGTTATATTTTTGTTGGCATCAAAGAAAAGTACAGTAAACCAGGAAATAATCATGTTTCTTATTCTATGGATCCTTCAATGGTTTAGCCGGAGCAATTCGTATTCGGTATAAATCCAACTAACTAATTACATTAACTGTTACATAATAATTTTCATCTACTTTAAAACTTTTAACGTTACTGGGAGCTTGTTGGTATTTATTCGTGGGACGAATGATAAAAGATTTTCCCTTTTGGTCATAAATTTTTACAGGCATATTAAATCCATCAATACAATTATCCCACTTATAAAAAGGTTTTCCTTTAATATATTTTACATCCAGCATCGGCACTTCAGTAGTTTCAAGATATTGCTGAAAAACTTTTGAAAAATCAATGCCCGATTGTTGATTGATATAATCTTCAACCTGTTTGGCAGTAACGGTTTGATGATAAAAGGTTTTATTCAATCCTCTTAAAATATTTCTAAATTTTTCATCATTATTGATGATCTGCCGGATGGTGTGAAGCATGTTGCCTCCCTTGTAATACATGTCACCACTCCCCTCTTCATTCACCCCATAATGCGCGATGACCGGTTTGTCATTTTGTACATTTTTTCTAACTCCAATCACATATTCATCACCCGCTTTTTTTCCATAATAATATTTTGTGAAAAGCGCTTCTGCATAATTGGCAAACGATTCATGAATCCACATATCTGCCAGGTCTTTTGAAGTAATATTATTGCCAAACCATTCATGCGCGCTTTCATGTACAATGATGAAATCCCATTTCATCCCCCATCCGCTTCCCGACAAATCGCGACCAAGATATCCGTTCTCGTAGCGATTTCCATAGGCGATGGCACTTTGATGTTCCATTCCAAGGTAGGGCGCATCTACTAATTTGTAACCATCCTCGTAAAAAGGATACGGCCCCAACCAATATTCAAAAGCCTTCATCATCCGGGGCGCGTCTTTAAACTGACCTTTGGCCTTTGCCAGGTTTGAATCAAGTACCCAATAGTCCATCGTGAGATCTCCCTTTTCACCTTTATAAATTTCACCAAAATGTACAAATTTGCCAATGTAAAATGTAATATCATAATTGTTGATTGGGTTTACTACCGCCCATGTATAAACGCTTTTTTTAGAGTTGGAAGAATCAACGTTTCTCAATCTGCCATTGCTGATGCACATCAATTCTGAAGGAACCCTGAAATGCATTTCTGCGCTGTCAGGTTCATCGCCCTGGTAATCTTTACACGGATACCAAACGCTCGCTCCCAATCCCTGGCAGGCAACGCCCACCCATGGATTTCCTGATTGGTCTTTGCTATAAACAAAGCCGCCATCCCAGGGTGCATGTTTAGCAACCCGTGGTTTCCCATGATAGTAAATAATCAGATTAGATATTGTATCAATTTTAATAATATTTTTTTCTTTGGAACTTTTGGAAGTTATCATCATCGTATTTATATCATGCTTGCGAACCATTATCGGGTCTGCTTTCGGCAGATATACATAAAACACATTTCCTTCCCGGGTAAAAGACAAGTTTGTTCTATTTAAAGGATAATTTGGAGAGCCGGTTTCTAAAATGGCTGAATCCATTTCCATCGGTTCCTGCAAATCAATTTGAAAAAAGTGTGCGTGATTTTTGGTAAGTGGTTTATAACTGATTACATTATATCCAATGATTGTACTGTCGCTCAAATTAAAATCTACATGCAGATCATATTTAGTCGCATTCCACCAAATTCTTCCTGGGCCATTGCTTCCGCGCAAAGTGTCGGCATGAATAAATTCCTGTGCCTGTAAAACATTCCAGCTAATCATCATTAAACTTAATACCGCAAATATCTTTTTCATTTACTAAATTTATTTTTTTATAAACAAAGATGAAGTTAAAAAAACAAATGTCCCTTACCGTGAAAAAAAAAATGAAAACGTGGCAATTCTTTTTCGGTCTTACGGCTTTTATGCTCGGGTTTTCTTCTTGTTCGCATCATCCTAATGACAAAAATATTTTTCGCTACAATGAACAATCAGGCATTGCTACGCTTGATCCTGCATTTGCCAAAAATCAATCGATCATGTGGGTGGTTCACCAAATCTATAATACGCTTGTGCAAACTGATGATCATTTAAACCTGGTGCCTTCTCTTGCAAAAAGCTGGGATATTTCTGATGACAACCTCACCTTCACCTTCCATCTTCGCAACGATGTCTATTTCCAGGATAACCCGGCTTTCCCCGATGGCAAAGGAAGAAAAATGACGGCTGCTGATGTGGTATATAGTTTTTCGCGCATTCTTGATAAAAGTACCGCCAGCAGCGGGGCCTGGATTTTCAACGGGCGCGTAGATACAACTGACCCTTTTAAAGCCATTGATGATACCACTTTTCAGCTAAAACTACTAAAACCTTTTCACCCCATATTAGGTGTAATGAGCATGCAATATTGTTCTGTAATTCCCAGGGAAGTGGTAGAAAAATATGGAAAGGATTTTCGCAGGCATCCCTGTGGCACCGGGCCTTTTGAAATGGTGGCATGGGAAGAAGGGCAGGCGCTGGTGCTTAAAAAAAATCCAAAATATTTTGAATTGGACAGCAACGGCATCAGGCTTCCCTACCTCGATGGAATTAAAGTAACCTTTCTGCAAAACAAAGCGACAGAATTTTTAGAGTTTCAACAGAAGCGGCTGGATTTTGTAAATGAAATTGATCCTTCTTTTAAAGACGAAGTGCTTACCAAATCAGGCACACTGCGTAAAGAATGGGAAGGAAAGATTGTATTGATAAAACATCCCGCGCTCACTATTGAATATTTAGGATTCCTGTGCGACAGTTCACTTCCTGTTGTAAAAAATTCACCCTTAAGGGATGTTCGCATCCGCAAAGCCATCAACTATGGATTCAACAGGAAAAAGATGATTCTTTACATACGGAATTCCATTGGTATTCCTGCAACAAGTGGGTTTATTCCGGCTGCATTTCCTTCCTTTGATTCTGCTGCCGTAAAAGGGTATCATTACGATCCTCAAAAGGCATTACAATTATTAAAGGATGCAGGATATCCAAATGGCGTGGGACTTCCGCCATTCAAATTGCTTACTGTGCCTTTGTATGCCGACATCGCCAGTTACATCGCCAACGAACTGCAGCAAATAGGTATCACGATCAATGTAGAAGTGGTGCAAAAAAGTTTGCTACTGGAACAAACCGCTAAATCGGAAGCGCTGTTCTTTCGCGGTAGCTGGATAGCCGATTACCCCGATGCTGAAAACTTCTTGAGTGTATTTTATGGAAAAAATCCTGCCCCCCCAAATTATACACGTTTTAACAACCCGGCCTTTGATAAATTGTATGAAAAATCCTTGTCAGAAAAGAATGATAGCATCCGATATAAAATCTATCAGCAGGCAGATCAGGTAATGATGAAATACGCGCCCGTAGTGCCTTTGTGGTATGATATGGTAATTTGGCTGGTGCAGCCTGACATAGAAAATTTTGTTCCTAACGGTCTAAATTTACTTGAACTAAGAAGAGTAAAACAGAAACTGTAAAAAATCATTTTTTTTCTTTTACTACTTATTCTTAGCACACAGTTTTCTAATAAAAATTGATGTAATGACTATTATAGCATGGTAATTGCTTTAGTAAAATAGTATTAAAAGTCGATACCATGAGTGACCTTCCCAGCCATGTGCCCAAAACTATCGTTACGATTCATGAAAGGCAAGATTTGTTTCCTACTTCAGAAACCATTGAAGATAATTCTGAATTTGTTACCACAACACAATTGTATGATGCTGTGTACAAAAACGCATTTCTTCCCATGTACATCGCGGGTGAAAATGGAAAAATTATTAATTTCAATGAAAAATTTTCAAACCTTTTCGGCTTTCTCCCAAGTGAAATAGAAAATCTCAAATCGTCAGATTTCTTTAAAACCAATGACAATTCATTTATATCTTTTATCGAAAATAGAAATGACAAAGGTTTTGCAAAAGCAGAAGTAAATTGTATCAAAAAATCAGGAGAAGTTTTTCCGTGTCGTATCTCTTCTGTTTTCTATCAATCAGATAATGGAGAGAAAAGATTTATGAATACACTGGTGAATACTTCTGATCATATTTCAGCTAGGTGGAATGTTGCGGGTTAAATGTCATGCTCCTTCCAGTAAACAAAGAAATAATGTTAAATCTTATTTTAACCAAAAATAGAAACCGTGTGGCTTCTATTATCTGAAAAATAAATAAAAATTTGTAGCTATTTAACCAGTTTCACATTGACCGCATTGGCCCCCTTTGGACCCATTTCTGTTTCAAAAGTAACCACGTTATTCTCTTTGATTGGTTCTGACAAAGAATTGATGTGAACAAAAACACTTTCATGGGTTTCTTTATCTTTTATAAATCCGTATCCTTTATCATTGTTGAAGAAAGTTACCACGCCTGTTCTGATCAGGTCCTCCGGATTCAACTCTTCCTGTTTCGGTACCCCAATTTCAATATCTTCCACATTTACAATAAACTTTTTCTTCGGATCAGGAGGCGTGGATGATAGATTGCCATTTTCATCAATGTAAGCAATCATATCTTCATAATCAGCGCTCTTGGTTTCTCTGCGCTCCTGCCTTTTTTCGGCTTTTTCTTTTTTGTTTTGTCGTTTTTTCTTTTCTCTTTCTTTCTTATTCCAGGTTTCTGCCATAAATTCCTTTAAAATTTTTTAATGATCCTTGCCGGATCGTGAATGAAATTGTGTTAATAGACCATCATTATCCCTCCAAAGGTACATTAAATTATCAGCATCAAAAGAATAATAGTTGCTCAAAAAATTCTGATTCAAATCCACGGTTCAAATCCGATCTGAAATGGAAAGAGTACAACTTTTAGTTAAAAAATATAGAAAAGTGCCTAAATAATTTACCAAATTCTCAACGATTTATATTCGGGAAAATTATTTTGGAGGTTTAAAATCCGGGTTATTGTACATTGATTTGTCAAATAAATAATATTTCCCGTCATCATAATTTTTCCAATACCTGTGGCCCAGAACGTCATAAAACAATCTGCCGTCAACGCTTTTGGTAGCTGCATCGTCATTTACGCTAATCACCTTTGGAAAATCCGGTTTGTCTGCTGGTTTAGGCGTTGGTTTTTCTTCTTTTACAGTTGCCACTACTGTAGCAGTATCCGCTTCAGGCTTTTCAGATTCCGCTATTACCTTTTTTACGGGAGTTTCTACCTTAATAGTTTTTATAGGGGTGACAGTAGCCGTCTTGGTGGGAACCGTTTTTTTTCCGCAACTGTTTAGAAGTATCGTTGACGAAGCGATAAATATTACAATGATCTTTTTTAACATTCAGGAATTTTACCGAAGTAATTCAAAAATTATGCCGATGAAAATTTTATCCCTGTTCATTTTTTTGGGAAACGTCACAAAATAAAAATCGCAGTTAAAAGTTTGTTTACTATAAATTTCTTTTTTCAAATAATAGAAATATCATTATCAATCAAATCATTTACAGGAGCGCATTTTCGTAAAATATTTTAAGATTTAGATTTTTTATCGGAAGTTTGAGGCTTCATTGCAGGATACGATTTTATATTAACCTCAAAAAAAAATTGGATGAAAGTATTAAGATTTTGCACCATCGTAGCAATTACATTATTTTTTGCCTCATGCCGGCCTAATGGAAGTGCTATGGATCATGACACTATGAAAGGATCTCCATCTAACGCTGATACCGTGTTGCCTCACAGGTATCACGTAAACGGCACAGATACTTTAAAAAGTGGAGAAGAGAATGTTCCCAACCGCTTAAAAAGATAATAATACCAAGAATTAAAAAAGCCGTCCTGGAAAGAACGGCTTTATCTTTTATCTTATTGATCAAACTAAAATTTAACCTAAATAAGCTTTGAGTGCGCTGCTATAACGTGCCTTTTGCAAACGCTTAATCGCCCTTTCTTTTATCTGGCGAATGCGCTCTTTGGTAAGATCATATTTTTGGCCGATCTGCTCAATGGTTACTCCATTTTCGCCGTCAAGTCCAAAATACGCGTTTACAATTTCCGCTTCGCGTGGACTGAGTGACTTCAACACACGACGTATTTCATTTTTCAATGAATCGTGCATTACATCTTCATCAGTTTCTCCAGCGCCTTTTAAGAGATCGCCCATGGCAACATCTTCAGCTTCATGCACCGGCGCATCCAATGAGGTGTGCCGTGTATTACTTTGAAAAATATTGTTGATCTCTGTTTCACTCATCTCTAAAATCTCAGAAAGCTCTTCGGTAGAGGGTTCTCTTTCATGTTCCTGCTCAAAAGCCATATAGGCTTTATTCGCTTTGTTGTAAGTGCCAATTTTGTTTTGAGGCAAGCGGACTAATCTGCCCTGCTCTGCCAACGCCTGTA
>JBDTKU010000162.1:0-8858 GCA_039935135.1 Ginsengibacter sp.
GAAGTTGACTGATATCGGATTTTTATGGTTTTTCCTGGATTAAAGGAAATGGCTACTTTTCAATGGATCTTGGATATGTGATTAATGTTTGTTGAACATCAATCAACTTCTGAGAACAAAGATAGAGCCCACGAATCGCTGCACAAGCGCAAAACTGACTGAATATTTGGCTACTGAATTTACTGTGTCAATCGTAATTCTACGAAATTGGCTGCTGATATTTACTTTATTTATCCAACAAAATTCCTGTTTACAAATTAAATTTTGATCTCAAAGCTGGTAATGATCATTATCCAAATTGTATATTTACATCCTTGATGAACTCCGCTTCCAATATGATCGCCCACTTTGATCTCGATTCATTTTTTGTTTCAATCGAGATTTTAAAAAATCCTTCTTTAAAGGGAAAGGCAGTGATTGTAGGCGGCCAAAATGAAAGGGGCATTGTAACCACCTGTACTTATGAAGCGCGGAAATTTGGAGTTCATTCTGCAATGCCCATGAAAACTGCGATGCGTTTATGCCCGCATGCTATTGTAATTTCAGGCACTTATAGTGAATATTCAAGATATTCACATTGGGTAACTGATATCATTGCATCCAAAGCGCCGCTTTTTGAAAAAGCATCGATTGATGAATTTTATATTGACCTGCAGGGAATGGAAAGATTTTTTGATCCTTTAAAATGGACAATTGATTTACGCAAATTAATAATGAACGAAACCGGGCTTCCCATTTCTTTTGGAATTGGTAAAAATAAATTGATAGCAAAAATGGCGACCAATGAAGCAAAGCCTAATGGTTTTTTGCAGGTTCCCGCCGGCAAGGAAAAAGAATTTCTGGCACCATTTGAAGTGAGCAAAATACCAGGAGTGGGCGAGCAGTCAAATAAAATTTTAGAATATCACAAGATTGTATTCATAAAAGATATTCATAACGCCACCGTAGAAAACCTTGAAAAAATATTAGGAAAATGGGGGAATGAGCTATGGCACAAGGCGCAAGGCACGCACACTTCTTTAATTAATCAATACAGAGAAACAAAATCCATTTCGAAAGAAAATACATTCATGGAAAATGTGACTGATGTTGATTTTTTAATGACAGAAATTGTAAGGATGTCGGAAATTATTTGTTATAAACTCAGGCAGGAAGCTAAATCTGCTGCGTGTGTTGCCATTAAAATTCGCTATCCGGATTTTGAAACCACTTCACAACAAACCACTATTCCTTACACTTCTAACGACGACGAAATTATTCCGGTTGCCAAAGCCCTTTTTAATAAGTTATATAGAAAAGGAAAGCCCGTCAGGTTATTAGGCGTTCGTCTTAGCGATTTTAGCAATCAATGCTTACAGGTAAATCTTTTCAGCGATAATGAAAGAAAAAAGACTTTGTACAAAGCGCTGGATGAAGTTAAAAATCGTTTTGGAAAAAGTAGTGTCGTAAGGGCTTCTGGAAAGTAAAAGCGTGAGTAATGGTTCTAAAACAAAAATTCCTGTTATTTGTTGGTTTACTCTAATTTTTAAAATTTTCACATTGCACTTTTACTCAACCATCATGTCATAAAGAGTTTTTTTCTCCAATACTTTTAGAGTGGCATCCCGGGCAATCAACATCATCTTGCGTGTTCCGCAGGTATTCTCATCACAATCAGGGCACTTTTCATAAAAGTTCAAACTTACACATGGAAGTAAAGCGATTGGGCCATTAATGATTCTGATCACTGTAGCCAGATTCAGTTTTTTCGGAGAAACTTTTAGCATATAACCACCCCCTTTTCCTTTTTTGCTCTCCAGCATGTCTGCTTTCTTAAGGTCATTTAGAATGTGCTCCAGGAACTTTAAAGGAATTTTTTGCTGAATTGAAATGGAAGAAATTTTTACAGGATCTTTCCCATAATTTTCTGCCAGGTGAACAAGGGCACGGAAAGCATATTGTGTTTTTTTTGAAAGCATTTCGGTAATAATATTGTGAGAAGTTAAACAAAAATCAACTCCCCACAAAGTTATAAAATGTAAACTCAACTAAATACTGCAATTTTATTTTATAACACTTGGTTGTCGCTTAAATGAAAAAATATTTCATATAACTTTATTATTAATTGTTATCATTTAGTCGCTATTTGGGAAATGGTTCCGTTTAGCGCAATTTTGCAGCTATGATTAATTATGAAAAATTTGTTTTAGACAATGGGTTGCGGGTTATTGTGCATGAAGATAAAAGTACACCCATGGCGGTGGTGGATGTTATGTACGATGTGGGTGCGCGGGATGAAGATGAATCGCATACAGGATTTGCCCATTTGTTTGAGCATCTGATGTTTGGTGGCAGCCTGCATATAGAATCTTATGACGAGCCGCTGCAGATGGCCGGTGGTGAAAACAATGCATATACTACCAGCGATCTCACCAATTATTATTGCCAGTTGCCCGCTGAAAATATAGAAACTGCATTTTGGCTCGAAAGTGACAGGATGTATTCTCTCGCCTTTAATGCCAATTCTTTGGAAGTGCAACGAAAAGTAGTGATAGAAGAATTTAAAGAACACTATATAAATAAGCCTTACGGCGATGTGTGGCATAAATTTCGGGACCTTTCTTATAAAGTTCATCCTTATAAATGGATGACGATTGGCAAAGAACTTAGCCATATAGAAAACGCAACCCTTGAGGAGGTGAAAGATTTTTTCCATAAGCACTATACTCCTTCCAATGCCATTCTTACTGTTGCAGGAAATGTTTCTGTAGAACAGGTAAGAATATTGGCCGAAAAATATTTTGGAGATATTCCTGCCGGAAATAAGTATGAACGCAGGGTCAGCCAGGAGCCTGTTCAAAAAGGAGCCCGAATGATGGAAGTTACAGCGCCGGTTCCATTGGATGCGCTTTTCAAATCGTGGCATATTTCAGGAAGACTTGATAAAAGATATTATACGGCAGAAATTATTAGTGAGATCCTTGGTGGTGGCACTTCATCCAGGCTGTTTCAAAACCTGGTGAAAGAAAAACAATTGTTTAGCGACATCGATTGTTCACACATGGGTAGTATTGATCCAGGGCTTTTAACTATTAGCGGACGACTTCTTAAAGGAGTTTCGCTGGAAAAGGCAGAGAAAGCAGTTTTTGAAGAACTCGATAAAATTAAAAGTGAAATGATCAGCGTGCTGGAATTGGAAAAAGTGAAAAACAAAACGGAAAGTATGATCGCTTTTGAAGATATCAGCCTCATGAACCGGGCGAACAGCCTTGGTAATTATGAATTGCTGGGAGATGCCAACCTGATGAATACCGAATTGGAAAAATATTACGCAGTAACCAGGGAAGAAATTTTAGAAGAGAGTCAAACCATATTTTCAGATGAAAATAGCAATACGCTTTATTACAGATCATCAGTGAAAGAATAAATAATAAAGATTTCTATTTTAGAATTTTGTGGTTTGTTTACTTCGCCTCTATTTAACAATCTTAAGTATTGAATCTAATGTTTCTGCTTTAATGGAAATTATAATGGTTCATAAAAAAGAGTAAATTTGAAAATTATTTTTGCTATGACAGGCTCAAATATAAAAGATGAGGTTATAAAAATTACAAGATCGTTATCACTTGAGGAGGTGAATGATATTTTTTATAAAATAATTCTTGAAAAAAAATTGAAACAGTCAGAAGACGATGTAAATAACAGCAGGACATTCAATTCTGACGAGGCAAAAAAGAAATTGAAAATTTAAATGTGCCTAAGCTTAATAATAATGATTCATTATGATTACAAAAGAAAAAATAATTGAGAGTATTAAGTCAATGCCGGAAGAGAAATTTGACAACATTGATGTATTGCTTGAGAGAATTGTTTTACTGGAAAAAATAGAAAAAGGATTAGAAGATGTTGAAACTAAAAATACTCATACGAATGAAGAAATGAACCAATTAACTGAATCTTGGTTCAAAAAATAGAATGGACGGGACAATCGGAGAATGACCTTTTGAAAATTAAAGAATATATAGCATCGGATTCCTTATTCCAGGCTAAAAGAATTATTAAGCTCATTTATTTCTCAGTTCAAAAACTACTCTCTCATCCTGAAATTGGGAAAATTATTTACAGTTCAGAAAAATATAAAGTGAGGAGAATATTAGTAAAAAGTTATCGCGTTATTTATGTTTTTCATTCGGAAACTATTTTTATTCTTTTAGTTCGTCGCCAATCCCGTGAATCAGCAACCGATTTTGACTTAACCTTTTTATAATCCTAAATTAAATGATCAACAGAACGATAACTCCTCCTATAAAAGACCCCATAGATCTTAATATATCCTTAAAACCCTACACAAAATTTCTATTGTCAAATGGTGCGCCTGTGTATTATATCAACGACGGCGCTGAGGAAGTAGCAATGATTGAATTTGTTTTTGATGCGGGAAATAATTATGAAGATAAAAACGGGATTGCATCAGCAGCCAATTACCTGCTAAAAAACGGAACGACAAATAAAAATGCTTTTGATATCACTGAGTACTTTGAATATTACGGAGCGTACCTCAACAGAAATAGTGGAAACGAAACCGCGTCCATCACGTTGCATTGTCTTTCCAAACATCTGAAAGAATTATTGCCCGTAATAAGAGAGCTGATGACGGAAGCAATTTTCCCGGAAAGTGAACTGGAAATTTTTCAACAAAACAGTATTCAGCGACTTTTAGTTAACCTGCTAAAGTGCGATTTTGTTGCCAACAGGCTTATTGATCAATATTTGTACGGGCCAAACCATCCTTATGGAAGGGTAAGTAATAAGGAAGATATTGAAGCCATCAAAAAAGAAGACCTTGTTTCGTTCTATAAAAAATATTACCTGAAATCCAGGTGCCGGATATTTGCCGCAGGAAAATTACCTAATGATTTTGAGCAAATACTTGAAATGCAATTTGGCGATCTATCAATTAATGAAGACCTGCTAACACCTACGCATACACGCGAATTAGCTTCTGAAAAAAAGTTTTTTATCAATAATGATGAGAAAGGGGTTCAGGGTGCAATACGGATCGGCAGACCGTTTCCTGATAGGAAGCATCCGGATTTCAAAAAGGTGATTGTGCTTAATACTTTATTCGGAGGTTATTTCGGTTCGCGGTTGATGGCTAATATCAGGGAAGAGAAGGGTTACACCTACGGAATTCATAGCTTTCTTCAAAATCATTTGGAAGAAAGTTCCTGGATCATTAGCACAGAAGCGGGGAAAGAGGTTTGTGAGGCTACCATACAAGAAGTGTATAAAGAGATGCAAATTTTGAGAGAAGAACCCGTAGATGATGAAGAGCTCTTATTGGTTAAAAATTACATGATGGGCCTCAATCTTGGATATATTGATGGGCCTTTCCAGATTATTTCAAGATGGAAGAGCCTTATACTAAATGGCCTTGATGAAAATTATTTTTATGATTCCCTCAAAACAATAAAAGGCATCACTTCGGATGAGCTGCAACAACTTTCCATCAAATATCTTGACCCTGCTGATTTTTATGAATTACTTGTAATATGAGTTATATTTAGGGAAATTTTTTTCTCATGAAATTCATTGTAAGGCTTTTGGTTACGGCTTTAATTGCGTATGCGTTGTCAATTCTTTTAAAACCTCATGTTGTTATCGATTCTTATTCCACAGCGGTAGTTTTTGTACTGGTTTTGGCAATTTTAAACGCAATTTTAAAACCAATTCTTATTATATTAACGCTGCCAATTACCATTCTTACACTTGGCATCTTTTTGTTGATCATCAACGTCTGCATGATATTGCTCGCGGGCAAATTTGTTTCGGGTATTCATATTAATGGGTTTTGGTGGGCGTTAATTTTTGGAATTTTGTTGTCGTTTATTTCATCAGCAATTAATAATGTGAAAAAGAAATAAAGACAAAACTATTTGGCAGTAAACGAACTTTTAAAGCCAAAAAGTATTCTGTTATTTGCAAATAACTGCGGTCCCTGCCAAATCAGGGATTGGTACAAATGAAATGATTTTTTCTGAGCAAAACTTTTCAACAGCTTTGCGTGTTCCAGGATAATTATCATTATTAAAATCGTGGACGAAAATATAACCTCCCGCAACTAAACGTGGGTAGAAAAATACAAGGCCTTCATAAATGGGTTCATATAAATCTGCATCAATACTGACAAAAACAAAATCATCTATAACTTGATTGGCGGATTCTGGAAAAAATCCTTTTACGGGAATGCAATTTTCTTTGTGAGGCATTAAATTCAACACGGAATCAAGTGTGGTGTCCGAAAAATTTTGTGATCCTGAGGAAAATCCTTCATCCTTTTCTTTATTGATATCTCTTTCGTCAAACCCCTGGAACGTATCAAACAAGTATAATTTTCTTTCTTTAAAGTATAAATTGATATACCTGGCAAATTTTCCTTTGTAAACGCCCAACTCTGCCACATTACCTTTTAAATTTTTTCTGCTAATTTCCTCGCTTACCAGTTCAAGCGTAGCAAGCCTTACATAGTCAAAATAATTTTTGTCTAAATGTCGTGGCCTTTCTAAATATTCCAGGGAACTGCTTATAAATATTTTTTTATTTTGAAGCCTTTTCCCCAATAAGAAATTAGCGCTTCTTGCAAAAAATCTAAACATATTTTTACGAGATTACTAACGGTAAAGATAAACTCCAAAAATATACCTCAAGCTGGCTAACTATATATTTTTTCTTCTCCTGATAACCTTTCTTATTAAATATTTTTTCATTACAAATGAAACTTGTTTCCAGTAAACAAACTTATTTCAACAAAAGCTAACCGGTTTATAATGAAAACCTGAAATTTGCAATATGAAATTTGATAGACAAGATTTATCCGATAAAACATTAATTGAGCTTTTCAAGGCCATTCTCTTGCCAAGAATGGTAGAAGAAAAAATGCTTTTGCTATTAAGACAGGGAAAGGTTTCCAAATGGTTCAGCGGCATTGGCCAGGAAGCGATTTCCGTAGGAGCAACAATGGCGCTGCAACCAGACGAATGGATTATGCCTCTCCACAGAAACCTGGGCGTTTTTTCTTCAAGAAAAATCCCCCTGGCTGATTTGATAAAACAATGGCAGGGTTCCTTGGAAGCATTTTCAAAAGGACGTGAAAGAAGTTTTCATTTTGGAACAAAGGAGTATTTTATTTGTGGAATGATTTCGCATCTTGGCCCTCAACTTTCTGTGGCGGATGGCGTGGCGCTGGCTCATAAATTAAAAAACGAGAATAAAGTTTGTCTGGCTTTCACTGGCGAAGGAGGCACAAGCGAAGGAGAGTTTCATGAAGCCTTAAACGTTGCGGCAGTGTGGGATTTGCCGGTGATTTTTATAATAGAAAATAATGGCTACGCTTTGAGCACTCCTGTCAGCGAGCAATATCGCTGCCAAAATTTGGTAGATCGGGCGAAAGGTTATGGAATAGAAGGTGTACAAATTGATGGCAATAATATTCTTACGGTGTATGATACGGTAAAAGGCGTTCGTGATTATTGTATCAAAAATCAGAAGCCATATTTGATAGAATGCATGACATTCAGAATGCGCGGACATGAAGAAGCCAGCGGCGTCAAATATGTTCCGAAAGAATTGTTTGAAAAATGGGTTGAAAAAGATCCGATAAAAAATTTTGAAAGGTTTTTGGTAGAAGAAAATGTTTTGACCAACCAGCAGATTGCTGAGATCCGGGACGAGACCCGGGATTACATTAATAAAAGCCCGCTTGAAGAAGTTACTCATCAATTTCATTATTCAAAAGTTGAAATTTCCGCCAGGGAAATCAATGATGTTTATGCAAAAAAAACTGTTTCATTTGAAAAGGATAAGGAAAGGTTTCTTGAGAAAAAAGAATCTTTCCCATCAAATGAAAAACGTGGAAATCGCTTTATTGATGCTATCAGGGAAGGATTGCGCCAGTCAATGATAGCCCATCCCAACTTAATTTTAATGGGCCAGGACATTGCAGAATATGGTGGCGCATTTAAAATTACAGAGGGCTTTCTAAGTGAATTTGGCAGGGAAAGAGTGCGCAACACGCCTCTTTGTGAAAGTGCGATAGTAGGCGCTGCTCTTGGACTTTCGTTGGAAGGATTTAAAAGTGTAATGGAAATGCAGTTTGCTGATTTTGTTGCTGTAGGTTTTAACCAGATTATTAATAATCTTGCAAAAATTCATTATCGCTGGGATCAAAATGCGGATGTGGTTATAAGAATGCCAACAGGAGCCGGAGTTGGCGCAGGACCTTTTCACAGCCAGAGCAATGAGGCATGGTTTGTTCATACGCCGGGATTAAAAGTGGTTTATCCTTCTTCGCCGGAAGATGCCAAAGGTTTATTAATTGCAGCAATCAATGACCCAAATCCGGTTTTGTTTTTTGAACACAAAGCTTTGTACAGAAGTATCAGCATCGATTTCCCCGAAGAATATTTTGAAATCGAAATAGGAAAGGCAAAACAGATTCGTACCGGCATGGACGTTAGTATCATCACTTATGGCCAGGGCGTCATCTGGGCGACAGAATATGCAGATGCACATCCTGAAATCTCCATAGATATCCTTGACCTGAGAACCTTACTGCCGCTGGATTATAAAGCCATCAGAAATTCTGTAAACAGTACCGGGAAAGTTTTAGTGCTTCACGAAGACACTATAACCGGAGGTATTGGCGGAGAAATAGCCGCGTGGATTGCACAAAATTGTTTTGAATTTCTGGATGCGCCGGTGATGCGTTGCGCTTCGCTTGATACACCGATTCCGTTTAATGCGGAGTTGGAAAAAAACTTTCTGGCAAAATCAAGATTGGATGAGATGGTGCAGAAATTAATTAATTATTAAACGTGAAA
>JBDTKU010000163.1:0-19620 GCA_039935135.1 Ginsengibacter sp.
TGGTCCACAAAGAGATTTACTTCCGGGCCATAATTTTTAATATACCATTTAAAAACCTGCGGGTCTGCTGCTTCAAACATGACGTTTTCCAGACCCAATCCATTGATGAATTTTGCCGGGACATCCACTCTCCATGGAGATGCATTTTCTGTGACGCCTTCAGATTCCATCATGATGATATAAGCGCCTGCATCCAAAAATCTTTTAGCCTGGGTAATAGCATAGCTTACATCCTGGGTTCCTTCAGATTGAAGCTCACCGGTGGTAGTATCTCCGCCTGCGCCAAACTGGATTCCTACTTCAGGCTTTGCTTTTAATCCTGCTTTCTGAACATCCTCAATTACTCTCAGCCAGTCATCAGTAGAAATTGAAATAAAGCCTGTTGAGATTTCAATAATATCGAAACCAAGTTCCTTACATTCGTTGATGTATTTTTTTACAGAATCCTTTCC
This sequence comes from Ginsengibacter sp., assembly GCA_039935135.1. GTDB lineage: Bacteria > Bacteroidota > Bacteroidia > Chitinophagales > Chitinophagaceae > Ginsengibacter. The sequence continues at coordinate 453 of JBDTKU010000163.1, forward strand.
TTTGGTAAGCACATATTCCATAAAGCCTCCGGTAGAAACCAGCGTGCCATATTGATGTGCAAGGTCATTGATTTCTCTTATCTTTTTTGGATTCATAAAGGTGAACGCGCCACCGGCAAATTTTATACTGTCCACATAATTACCTGTAGTTTCCAAAATATCTTTGAAATAACTAAGGCCAAAATTGGAGTAATAAGCGGCACGGATTTCTGTCATTCCTCTTTTGCGCGGTTTTGCAGGCCGGTCATTTCGTTGCAACCAATCAAAAGCGATTGGATTGGTGATAAAATCTTGTTTTTCTGTCATGATAATTTATTTTAAATGTGAGCTAATTTTTTATTTTCAAGAGGTACCTGAACTTTTTCAAGTATTTCCATTAAGTCTTTTATTTGAAATTTTTCAAGGTCGTTTACGATAGCAACAATCTTATTTCTTGTGAGTTCATCGGCAAATGGCGATGAAAGATTATTGAATTTTTCAACAATCAATTCCCATGAAGCCGGGCGGGAAATAAATCCTTTGTAATCTTTTTTATCAATGTGATATTTCGTTCCGTCTTTGAGAGTAATGGTGATGTCACAATCCATTTCTTTGGGGAAATTTTCAGAATATTCCCTCTTCTGATTTACCTGTACTTTTTGCAATAATTGCTGAACATCATCTTTCAAAATTCTCCCAGGAAGATATTGAGCCGGAAGCACGTTACCATCCAGCAACAAAACAGCCATCATGTAGGGAAGACTGTGGTCTGCTTCTTCCTTCGTACTGATATTTTTCTTTGCTCCTTCTTCGCCGCCACCGATAATATTAAACGCGACATCAAATGTATTCAGCACAATACTTGTAATTTCTTTTGGATTGAATTTATACATCACCATCATATCCTGCAGGCCTTCCAGCGTTGCCTGTGAATGAATTTCAGCATTGAATTTTTTGATGATGGTTTGGGTAACTTTTTCAAGATTTTCTTTTTCCCAGTCTATCTTAAAATTTCCTGAAATGGTTTCTTTAAATCCTTTATTTCCTTCAAAAATTTCTTCCGGACCTGTGATGCCACGCATAGCCAAAAAAGCAGAATGAACGGAAGTCCAGCCGGTTGAAGGGAAAGCAAGTCCTTTCCAATTGGATAAATTTCCAGTGCGGGTAACACGCAACGCATTGTAAGCTGTCCCTGCGATTGCAATAGCGTTGGCTGTTTTCTCAGTATCCAATCCTAAAGCGAATGCCGCACCAGCCGCCACTCCGTAAGCGCCCTGCACAGTATGGTCAAAACCTTTATCACGGACGGGAGCCACATCGCTCAACCTGCATTGAACCTGGTAGGCAATGGCAAGAGCGGTTAGGAAATCTTTTCCATTTTTGTCGGCATATTGCGTAGCAGCAAGAACGCTTCCAATGTTGTCTGACGGATGGCAGGTTTCATTTTTAGCAAGATAACTATCATTAAAATCGAGATATCGAACTAATGCGGAATTGTAAAAAGCTGCACGGTCGGGAGCCGTTTTCCCTCCACCAATTAAACTAACTAATGGATTGCCACCAAAATCATCTAATTGTTCTTTTAGCATTTTTATTGGCACACCTTTTAAAGCGCCAATGGCACATCCAAGAGAATCGAGTAAACGAATCTTTAATGAAAGAACCGCTTCTTTTGAAAGATTTTCATAGCTACGGGAAGTGACAAATTTGGCCAACTCCTTCACTTCAGTTATTTGTTTTAAATCAGACATTGTATTAAGTATTAGTGTTTATAAATGATAGGGCAAAGTTAGGCCGGCAAATACCCAAAGTCAATGTGGCAAAGACGATTAGACGTATAGCCAAAAGCGATTGGAGTATTTCAATGAGACACAAATGAATCATATCGAAATAAAAATCCAGCTTATTTGTTTGTTTACTGTAATCAGCAAACTTTTCTTTTAACTTAAAATTTCCTAATATGGAAAACCGAGCCCTTCCAAATAAAGTAGCTTTGCAAAAGCAAATTTTCAACCTATGGCACAGCGAAGCAAACAGGAAGTTATAGATTATTTATCCCGCGCAGAAGTAGCAGCAGTTGGCACTTCCAATATGGGAACTCCCCGGCAAAGAATGATGCATTTCGGCGCCGATGATGATTTCAATATTTATGTGAGCAGCATGAAAGGAGATCCTAAAGTGATTCAATGGAGCAATATTCCGGAAACGGCTTTATTAATTCACCAGGGGAAAACTTTTATGGAAATGGAAGAGTGTGAAATTATTGGCAGGGCAGAGATTATAAAAGACAAAGAAGAACGCGCAAAGGCACTTGAATTGATGAATGTCCGTTCTCCCATAGTGGCCAACTTTGTAAAGATTAATGCAACGGACCGTTTGGAATTTATCCGCATAAAACCTTTTGTAGTTAAATATCGTTTTGTTCCTGAAATTTTACAGGGAGAAAAACCAACCATTTTTGAATTTCCTCAAAATAGAGAATCTTTTAGTACCTGGGATGACGTGAAAGCCAAAGCCCGCGCATGGAAAGAAGCAGTAAGGCCGTTGTCATTAACGGCATCTTTAATTCCACTTTTGCTTGGCGGAGCAATAGCTTTTTACGCAATTCATACTTTAAATATTTTATTGTTTTTACTAACGCTAATCGGCGGCGTTATGATTCAGGCTGGCACCAACATGATAAACGATTGGAAAGATGCTGAAAGAGATAATGAAAACGTGGCAGGAATTCGCCCGTTCACCGGCGGATCACGCATGATTCAGCTTGGGCTTGTTTCCCGTTCCGACATGGGATTTTTCGGAATCGTTTTATGTTGCGTAGCTTTTTTAATTGGCGCTTATTTAGTTGCCGTCAGTGGTTGGGGTTTGATTCCGCTCATTTTTTATGGCTTGTTCGCAGGATTATTTTATACAGGTGAAAAAGGAAAGTTTTCATTTATCAATGTTGCTCCAGGCCTTGCTGAATTTTTAATCGCCACTACTTTTGGTGTTATGATGACGATGGGTGCGTTTTATGTGCAGACAGGATATTATTCTTTGGAGGCATTTTTAATTTCGCTACCGGTTGCGATTTTTATTTCAAATGTGCTATTGATTAATCAATTCCAGGATGCCGAATCCGATATGAAATCCGGGAAAAACACGCTGGTTGTGCGTTTGGGGAAAAGGAAAGCGAAAAATATATTGATCACTTGCTTTGCTGCCGCTTACGCCATCATCGCTATATTGCCTTTGCTGGGCTATGCGCCTTATACATTTTATGTGGCTTTTCTTTCTATACCATTCGCCGTTCAGGCAATTCGTTATGCTCAAAAGAATTACGATAAAAATTCTGCCGACCTGATTCCAAGCAATGCACATACGGCTATCACACATCTGTTCACCGGCTTGCTTTTGGTGTTCGCTTTTTTATTAACCGGCTTGGGATTTATTTTGCCTTCTCTATACATGATTGCTTCTCTCCTGCTGGTTTTCTGGGTTTGGCATTACATCGAAAGACAGAGGAAAACCATGAATAATTTCCGCATGGCAATCGGGAAAAAGTAATAAAAGGATAAAGAGATTATTATATTTCTTTCGGAAGATTGGCAACGATTTCTTTTTTGATCACTTTGGTCATTCGATTTTTTTCAAAGCCTCTTGGTGTTACAAAAATGATGGTTCTTGTTAGTATAGGCGATTCGATTTCCCGTACCATTTTTAATCTTCGTTCGCCCATGTAAAGTGTAGCAAGATGTGGTATCAACGTGAGGCCACCGTTGCGGTCTATGATTTTCCTTATCGTTTCCAGAGACCCATTTTCAAAAGCGATATTTTTTATTTTACTAACGGCGATAGGTAAGACTTTTTCTCCTGAATCTTTATTTAGTAAAAACTCCCTTATATCTTCCTGGAGTATCAGTTCATCGAGAGGAATATCATTCCATTTTATTTTTTCCGAATCGAATATTTTATTTTTAGAATTTACATACAACACAAATCTTTCTTCGAAAAGCTTGTCTTCATAAAAACCTTTTTTTAAAAATGGTGCGATGGTAATAGCGCCATCAAGGCTTTCATTTTCAAAGTTTTCGATCATCTCTTTTGAGCCTGTTTCAAAAATCTTCAGGTTTAATTCCGGATATTTTTTCGAAAGCTGTCGCGTGAATAATGGAATAATATAAGGAGCCAGTCCTGGAATAATTGCCAGTCTAAATTTACCGAATGGGCGATTGTTTCTTTCTCCCGCAATATTTTTAAAACGTTGTTGTTCTTCAAGGATTTTTTTTGCCTGGTTGATAAGATCGATGCCTTTCATCGTAGGAACTACGGGATGGCGCGACCTGTCGAAGATCATAATTTTAAATTCTTTTTCTAATCTTTGAATTTCCTTGCTCAGTGTGGATTGTGCTATTTTGCATTCATCTGCCGCCCGGGCAAAATTCCTATGGCGGTCAACAGAAACAATATATTCCAATTGGTTAAAATTCATAAAATCTAAAGATAAAATATGCTTTTCAGATTAAGTCTTAAAATAATTTCATAGTAGCTTTTTAAAAATTCAATTTTCTATTTTGGTAATATTTATAAAAGTTTATTTTATTTAAATATTTTCATCAATTATTGAATACCAATAATTGATGAAGCATTGCGACGGTAAAAGTAAAAAAGAACAATATTTGTCCTTTTACTGCGATTCTGAGAATAAGGAGACTTTTCGTACTTTACCGGGAATTTTGATTCACTGGTTTTGGTCTAAGAATTGTGTAAGCCTCTTCATTCTCTGGAATAAAATATTGGACACTATCATGGATGGGTTATTAATTTCAAATTATTCTTGAGAGTAATCAAAATAAAACGGCCAAGCTTATCGGCAAGGATGATAATTGGCATGTGATACTTTTGAAAACGTCGATTACCATCAAAGTATTTTAAAAATTAATTGAAGAAAATGAAGAATATCCCCGGAGTTTTAGTTGGTTTTTCAAAAATGAAAAAAGAAGAAAGGCTGGATTTGATTGGCAATTTTTTTGAAAACAAAGAAGGAGTGATCCGGTATTTTAAAAGTTTTTATCACCAGGACAAAGCTATCCAGGAGCTTATTGAAGAATTTAGCGAAAACACAATTTCTAATTTTCATTTGCCATTTAGTGTAGCGCCTAATTTTTTGATAAACAATAAAATTTATACGCTTCCCATGGTGATTGAAGAAAGTTCTGTGGTGGCCGCTGCATCTTACAGTGCAAAGTTTTGGTTTTTGCATGGCGGGTTTAAAACTGAAATTGTGGCGACAGAGAAAGTAGGCCAGATACATTTTTTATGGAATGATAACCTTGAACTGCTGCAACACAAATTTCCTGAATTAAAACAAATCCTGATCTCTTCAACGGATTCAATTACAGAAAACATGCGGGGAAGAGGCGGAGGAATTACCAATATTGAACTAAAAGATCTTAGCAACGAGGAACCAGGATTAATGCAACTTTTCTGCACGTTTGAAACGGTAGATTCAATGGGCGCTAATTTTATCAATTCCTGCCTCGAACAATTTGCGGCCACTTTCAAAGAATGGTATGCTTCACAAAATGATTTTTCAGGAGAAGGCCTGGATATTGTAATGTGCATACTTTCCAATCTCACGCCCAATTGCCGCGTAAAATGTTGGGTAGAAACAGACGTGGTTAATTTTGATAAAATGGCTCCGGGATTATCAGGGAAAGATTTTGCGCAGCGATTTTATATGGGAGTTCGAATCGCGGAAGTAGATCCTTTCAGAGCGGTAACTCATAACAAAGGAATATTCAATGGCGTGGATGCGATTGTTTTAGCCAGCGGAAATGATTTTCGCGCTGTGGAAGCCTGTGGCCACGCTTATGCTGCTTCAAACGGGAAATACGGACCACTGACAAAAGTGATTTTAGAAGATAACAAATTTAAATTCATTCTTGAATTACCAATTTCACTGGGCGTGGTAGGCGGCTTAACAAACCTACATCCGTTGGTGAAAATATCATTAGAGTTGTTAGGCCATCCGTCGGCAAAAGAATTGATGGGCATAGCTGCGGCTGCGGGATTGGCCAATAATTTTTCAGCCGTGAAATCATTGGTGACTATTGGTATCCAGGAAGGCCACATGAAAATGCATTTGTTCAATATCATGAAACAATTGAAAGTGCCTGACAGGTATAAAGAAAAGATTGTTGAGCATTTTAAACACGAAAAAGTTTCTGTGTCGGCCGTCAGAAAATTATTAGATAAAATTAATAGCGCTGAAGTCGCGCCTTCTTTAAAAAATCCGGTAAAGATTTAATTGAAACAAATGAATTATTTCGCGTCAGGAAAACTGCTGCTCTTTGGAGAATACCTTGTGCTAAAAGGTTCCGGCTGTTTGGCCATTCCTCTGAAATATGGACAAAAAATGCAGGTTGAGAATTCGGATCAAAACAATTTTAATTGGGTAAGTAAGATCGATGAAAAGGTTTGGTTTTCATGCGCATTTTCAAAAGATCTGGAAATAATAGAGACTCCGGATTTTGTAAAAGCCGATACATTGATGACCTTATTAAAAATCATTAAAGAAGAAAAACCTTCATTATTTCAAACAGGCCAGAACTTTCAGACTCAGTTAGATTTTCCGCTGGAATGGGGCTGGGGTTCCAGTTCCACTCTCATCAGCTTACTGTCGCAATGGAGCAAAATAGATCCTTATTTATTATTAAAAAGTTCGTTGGGAGGTTCTGGTTATGACATAGCGTGCGCTACTGCCAACACTCCTATAATTTATGATATGGAAAGTCATGAAACGATCCCCGTTTATTTATTTCCAAAAATTACTTCTAAATTATTATTTGTTTATAGTGGCAAGAAACAAATTAGCGAAAAAGAAGTAAAACAATTTAGCCCGCTAAAAATATCCACGGATAAGGTGGAGAAAATGAAATCAATTATTATATTGGCTGCAAAAGCAACACAGATTGATGTTTTTGAAGATGCAACAGAAGAGAGTGAGAATTTACTTTCGCCAATTTTAAATTCCCCGACCTTAAAAGAAAAATATTTTGCTGATTATCCTTTTGCCATTAAATCGTTGGGTGCCTGGGGTGGAGATTTTTTCATGGCTACTTTCCGAAAAGAAAATGACGCACGAAGTTATTTTGCCGGGAAAGGGTATTCAGTTTTATTCAACTATAATGAAATTATTAAAAAATAAATGCAAGACTCCAGCCTATCAAAAGAAAAATTTTCCTGGCGATGCCCTTCCAATATTGCCATTGTAAAATATTGGGGCAAGAAAGAAAATCAAATTCCCTGCAACGCTTCGTTAAGCATGACGTTGACCAATTCTTTTACTGACGTTGACCTTGAACTTTTTGAAAAAAGATCAAACGAAGAAATTGAGCTGGAGTATTTTTTTGAGGGGAATAAAAATATTCTTTTTGAAGAACGCTTACGCAAATATTTGAAAAGCGAGCAGGAAGACTTTCCGTTTTTAAAAGAGTGCGCAGTTGTTATAAATTCTCACAATAGTTTTCCTCATTCAGCCGGCATTGCTTCTTCCGCTTCGGCATTTGGGGCTCTCGCTCTTTCGCTTTCAGATGCTTCCCAAAAATATTTTGAAGAAAAAAACAAAAAGGATTTTTTGAAAAATGCTTCACGCCTGGCACGGCTTGGCAGCGGAAGTGCTTGTCGTTCCCTGTATCCGGGTTTTGTTTTATGGGGTAAAATTGAAAATATTAAGGATTCTTCTGATGAATTTGCTGTGCCAATAATGAACGTTCATGAAAATTTTAAAAATTTGCACGATGCCATTTTGATAATTGAAAATGAACCTAAAAAAGTTTCGAGTTCTGTGGGGCATTCCCTGATGAAAGATCATCCTTTTGCTGAAAGTCGATTTGCCCAGGCTAATGATCGGGCTTCCCGATTATTAAAAATTCTTGCTTCAGGGGATTTGCAGGCGTTTATTACCATCGCAGAATCAGAAGCCTTAACTTTGCACGCCATGATGTTGACCTCTAAAGATTATTACATCTTGATGAAACCAGGCACCCTGCTGGCTATGGAAAAGATAATGAATTTTAGAAAAGAAACTCATATCCCAGTTTGTTTTAGTTTGGATGCCGGTCCCAATGTTCATGTGCTGTATCGGGAAAGTGATAAAGATGAAGTGAAGGAATTTTTGGATAATAATTTTAAAAATAACATTGGAGGAACAATATTTGATAAATTGGGAAGTGGCCCTCAAAAATTAAAAAGTTAATGACCCTGAATGGAAAGTTTTAATTCAAAAGTTTTATTATTTGGCGAATACAGCGCTCTATACAACAGCATGGCGTTGGTAATGCCTTATGATAGGTTTTCAGGGCAATTAACTTTTGCAAATGGTGGTGCTCAAAATAAATTTGCCTTTCGCTCCAATGAGTTTTTAAAAAAGTTTTCAACTTTCGTTGCAAATCATGTTGATGAAAATTTTGTTCTGGAAGTAAAACAATTTGAACACGAAATTGATAACGGCCTTTTTTTCAACAGTAATATTCCGCAGGGTTATGGATTGGGAAGCTCCGGCGCACTGGTAGTAGCCATCTTTCTAAGATATTTGAAAAAAGCAAAAGAACTTAAAGATGAATTGAAGGGCCTTACTTTAGGAACTGCGCAAAAACTTAAAATGAGTTTAGGGCAGATGGAATCTTTTTTCCATGGAACGAGCTCCGGTCTTGATCCTCTCAGTATTATCCTGAACAAACCCATTCTGTACAAAAGTGCTGAAGATGTTTTGCCCGTAACTATTCCCGTAAGGAATGAGAATGGAAAAAATGTAATTTTTTTGTTGAACACGGGGATTTCAAGACAGACCTCCGTGATGATGCAGGAATTCAGAAACTTTTGTACTAATCCGACATTCAGAAATAAAATTCATGATGAGCTGGTAAATTTTACCAATGAAAGTATCCATTCTTTTTTAGAAGAAGATTGTTTTTCGTTATATAAAAATCTTGACGAGCTGATTCAGTTCCAACTGCGTGAAATGCAGTTTTTTATTCCTACCTCTTTTCAAAAAATAATAAAAGAAGGAATAAAGAACGGTGATTATTTTTTAAAAATATGCGGAGCGGGCGGTGGTGGTTTCATGCTTGGTTTTACGGACAACTGGCAAAAAACCAATGAAGATTTGAGGAATTTTTCACCCGAAGTTATTTATCGATATTGAGAAATAAAAATCAGCATTATTTGTTCCTCTACTGATATAACACCAATGGACAAACGAGATTATATCAAAAGGAAGGATTCAGCAACCGTGGCTACATTTTACTTAAACTGATTTCACTTTGCTCTCCATATTTCTCCGGTAGGAAAAGTATAAGATTCTCTTGAATCTTTCTTTATTTCAATACTATATCCCGGCGCTGCTGGCGGCATATAATTTCCATTTTTTATAACAACAGGATTCACAAAATGTTCGTGAAGATGATCTACATATTCAGTGATGCGGTTTTCCAAAGTGCCGCTGATGCAGATGTAATCTATCATTGATAAATGTTGAACGTATTCACACAAGCCTACGCCACCCGCGTGTGGGCAGATAGGAACATTTAATTTTGCAGCCATCAGCATCACCGCTAAAACTTCGTTTACACCGCCAATTCTGCAACTATCTATTTGGCAAATATCAATAGCGCCGCTTTGTAAAAACTGTTTGAACATTACCCTGTTCTGGCAATGTTCGCCTGTGGCAACTTTAATAGGCGAAACTGCTTTTTTTATAGCAAGATGTCCCAAAATGTCATCAGGGCTAGTAGGCTCTTCTATCCACCAGGGATTAAATTTAGACAGCAATTTCATGTTCTCAATCGCTTCATTTACTTCCCATTTTTGATTGGCATCCATCATTAATTTCATTTCATTACCCACTTCTTCTCTAATGATCGTAGCTCTTCTTACATCTTCATTTACATCGCCACCCACTTTCATCTTCATGTGTTCCCATCCTTCGCTCTTTGCTTCCCTGCTTAGCCTTCTTATCTTTTCTTCTGAATATCCCATCCAACCTGCAGAGGTGGTATAAGCAGGATATCCGTTTTGCAATAAATAATCTATTCTTTCCTGTTTGGTGCCAGCTTGTTTTTGAAGCATTTTTAGCGCCTCTTCCGGTGTGATCGCATCCGTGATGTAAGTGAAGTCTATGCACCCAACAATTTGCTCAGGCGTCATATCTGCCACTAATTTCCAAACCGGCTTTCTTTCTATTTTAGCATATAAATCCCAAACGGCGTTTACGAGCGCACCGGTCGCCATGTGGATGATTCCTTTTTCCGGGCCAAGCCAGCGAAATTGGGAATCACCGGTAATCGTGCGCCAAAATCCGGCCATGTCTGATGCAATTTCTCTTATTGATTTGCCAATCAACATATAAGACAGTGACTCCATTGCCGCAATGCATAATTCATTTCCACGGCCAACGGTGAAAGTCAATCCATGGCCTTCAAACTCAGGATTGTTGGTTTTTAGAATAACATAAGCGGCAGAATAATCGGGATCTTTATTCATAGCGTCTGATCCGTCTAAGAATCTGCTGGTGGGGAATCTTATGTCTTTGGTCTCTACAGAAAGAATCTTTATTTCCATCATTAAAATATTTAAAATAAATTAACCGTATGAAATCAAAGATAGAATCGTTTTGAACAATAAAATTCTGAAGAATTTTTTTCGTTTTTGGGCAAATGAATATAAGTAAACCAGGATTGAATTATAGTAAACTAACAAATAATTTATATTCTTGTTTTGTGAGCCAACGATCCAGGTGAAATGTTAATCTGTACTTTAGTGTTTGAAATGCCTAAGCCCTGTGATAACCATTGCCAGGTTATTGTCTTTGCAGTATTGAATAGAATCTTTATCCCTGATAGAACCTCCTGGTTGAATGAATGCTGTGATGCCGGCATTATGAGCGATTTTCACACAATCATCAAAGGGGAAAAATGCATCACTGGCTACCACTGCATTTTTAAGATCAAACTCAAACTGGTTTGCTTTTTCAATCGCGTGTTTTAAGGCATCTACCCTTGAAGTTTGTCCGGCGCCTTTTCCTAAAAGTTGCTTATTTTTTATAATAGCAATTGCATTACTTTTTAAATGTTTGCAAACCAGGTTGGCAAAAACAAGATCCTCATTTTCATTTTGTGAAGAAATCTTTCCTCCTACTTCTTTCCATTCTGTGAAATTGCCTTCATCATTATCCTGGATCAAAAGTCCATTTAATAATGATTTTGTTTGCTGTCCTCCTGAAGGAAATTGTTTCAATTTTAAAATGATCCTGTTCTTTTTCGCTTTTAATAATGGCAGGGCTTCTTCATCAAAGTCAGGCGCGATCAAGACTTCAATAAACATATCCTTTATCGCTTCTGCTGCTTTCAGATCCACGGCTGAATTAGAAATTAATATTCCGCCAAAAGCACTCTCAGGATCTCCGGCCAGGGCCGCTGAAAAAGCATCTGAAATAGTATCTCTCTGTGCAATTCCGCAGACATTAGTGTGTTTGATCACCGCAAATGTGACAGGATCTGATTTATCTTTCTTTTGAAATTCTTTCATCAATTGCAAGGCTGCATCCACATCCACCAAATTATTGTAAGAAAGTTCTTTGCCATGTAATTGGTCAAAAAAAGAACTCATATCTCCAATAAAAAATCCTTGCTGGTGAGGGTTTTCACCATAGCGCAATGTTTTCTTTTCTGAAGAAAAAGGATTAGAGAAATTAGTTTTATTAAAATAATTAGAGATCGCTATGTCGTAGCGCGAACAAACATCGAACGCTTTAGCCGCAAATTCTTTTCGTTCTTCCAAAGAGGTTTCGGCATTTTTCTCTTTTAAAATGTGAGCCAATGTTTCATATTGATTTTTATCAGCGATCACCACTGCATTCTTAAAATTTTTTGCAGCCGCGCGAATCATTGATGGTCCGCCGATATCTATTTTTTCTATGATCACCGCTTCGTCATGGGTTGATTTAACCGTCTCTTCAAAAGGATACAAATCCACCACCACCAAATCAATTTCAGGAATTTTGTATTTTGCCATTTCTTTCAAATCGCTTTCTACATCACGACGGGCTAAAAAGCCTCCAAACACCACAGGATGAAGTGTTTTAACGCGTCCTCCCAGAATAGAAGGATAACCGGTGAGTGATTCTACCGAAACACATTTCCCGCCGTTTTCTTCTATAAATTTTTGCGTGCCCCCTGTGCTGTAGATGGTAATATTTTGTTGTTGAAGTAAGGGTATAATTTCCTTTAAACCCTCTTTATTAAAAACTGAAATGAGAGCTGATTTTATTTTCTGTTGCATTTTTAGAGAAAAAGTTTTTCATTCACAAATTGATAACGAAAGCACCCTGTTCCGTGACAGAATGGAAGTGCAAATGTAATTCTTCACACTCTTTTTTCCATTGCTCAATTTTCCATGCTGGATTGGAAGCGTCAAAAATGTAATTTTTGCAATCAAAATTTTCGGCTATTTCAGAAATCTTTATCCGTGGATTTTTTGAAATCACGATATAATTAATATTCAATTTATCATGAGATTGAAAATTCTTAAATGAAGAATCGATCATTAAAATTTTGGAATTATAAAATTGAAAAAAATGATCTTTTATAGACAGGTGCTCAGATTGCAACGGAGTTTCATTTAACTGAAATGCTATTCGCACCGGCTTTAGATTATAATTATCCAGTAATTTATCATTTACTACTTCTGAATCGCCGCTGAAGAAATAATTATTTCTGTCAATAAATTCCACTGCTTTGTGCCGGGAAATATTGAAGACAATTATTTTCTTTTGGTGATACAATTTCCATTGGCCAAAAGTTTGAAGCATAATAAATCCAAAGAAAAAGGCGAGAGAAAATCTGAAAAGTTTTTTATCCTTTTGTTTGAACGAAAACACAAAGCATGAAACAAATAAGTATAACAAAAAAGTTTCAATAACAGAAATTGAAACACCTGTCCACAAAGAATAAGGTATTGAATTAAAAAATAAAACAGAATGATTTAAGAACCATATTAAACCATAAATACTTTTTGCAACATAGAACGCTAAAAAATGAATGGGCGAAAGAGTAATTAAAATAAGACAACCACATAAAACGAAAAAAGTAAGAGGGATAGCAATAAGGTTTGATAACAAAAATAATAATGGAAGCTGGTGAAAATAATAAAGGCATAAAGGAAAGGTAAACAGTTGTGCGGATAAGGAAACTGCCATTATTTGCCATCCTTTTTGCAACCAGGTATCTTTAAAATAAAACCAGTTTGAAATCGGTTTTTGTGCCACCACAATTCCTATAACTGCGAGGTAGGAAAGTTCAAAACCAACATCCCACAACAGAAAGGGATTGTAACAAAGCAGGAAGAAGGCAGAGGCGGAAATCGAATTATAAACAGAACCTTTTTTATTAAAAGCGGTTCCAATTAAAATAAAAGAAAACATGAGGGCCGCCCTGACAACAGAAGGAGATGCGCCTGTGATGAATGCAAAAAGCCACAGGCCTGCCAGGATAAATAGTATCTGTAAAGATTTGGATTTTTTGGTAATTGGTAAGACTGAAAAAATCCAAAACAGAGCTACATAAATAATTCCGATATGAAGCCCTGAAATAGCAATGATATGAACAACTCCGGCATTACTGTAAGCTTGTATTAAATCTTTATCAAGGTCAACTTTGTAGCCAATTAGCAATGCTTTTGCAATTGAAGATTCGTCATTTTTACCCAAATATTTTTCAAGAATTTCAATTGTCTTTTCGCGAACAGAAAAGATTAATGAGCGCCAGGCGCTTTTATTTTTTGAAGGCAATAAGATCCAATCATTTTCTTTTAAATAAACCTGTTGGTAAAGTTGGCGGAATGCACAATATTGGGCATAATCAAATGAAGCCGGATTTCCTGAATTAGGAATCGGGCTTAAAACTTTGTTTACTATGATCCTGTCGCCATATTTTAGATTTCCGGAAGCGCTGTCTTTGGGAAAATAAGCCAAAAACATTCCTGTCGTTTTTATTACTTTTCCATTTTGGATAATGGCATTGGCGTTTACAATTGCTTTAAAGGATTTTGCCTTTTGCTGCATCGGTTCTGCAATAGTGGCTACAAGGAAATTATTTTGTGTCGTATGCTTTCCATACCATCTTTCATCATTTCTTGCATCTTTTTGCCAAACCATATAAGAGCCTAAAAAGATCAGCAAAAGAGATAATAAAATTCCCTGCAGGATTCTTAAGCGGAAGCGTAACACTGCGGGAAGAAAAGAAAAAATAAAGAGCAGAAAAATGGAACCAATTCCAACAAACAGAATGGATGAAATGGGAATTTTTACATAAAACTGAAAAAGGATACCGGCTATAACGGGAATGAGTAAACGCAGAAAGGGCGCTTTTTTCCAGGTGAAAATATGATAAGTCTTTCTCATAAAAGAAGCTTGACAAATCTTTAATTGATAGTAAGTTAATTGGTAATGTTTCCTTCTTTCTTCTTTGAAGATACATTTTTTATAATTTTATCCTGTATTGTTTAGATTTGTGAGGTGTTCTTTCTTTACCCAAACCTGACAGGCATAACACAGTTAAATCATTTTTATAATAGATAAATTTAAAATTCTTGGCTCAGTCACAACAAATGCAATATGATTTGGTTTATTCATTCCTGATTAATAAGTTAGAAACAGAATTACCTCCATTCCTTCACTATCACAATTCTGAACATACCAAAGATGTAATCGCCAGTGCAGAGCAATTGGCGAGAACGGAAAAGATAACCGGCGATGATCTTACGATATTAAAAACCGCGGCACTTTTCCATGATTCCGGTTTTTTAGAAACCTATAGTGATCATGAAGAAATATCCTGTGAAATGGCCGCGAAATGGTTGCCGGAATATGGCTATACTAAGGAAGCTATTGACAAGATTTGCAGGCTGATATTGGCTACCAGGATTCCTCAGCAACCCAAAGGCAAGCTTGGAGAAATACTCTGCGATGCTGACCTATATTATCTTGGAACTGACAAATATTTTATTGGCGCGGAAAAATTATATAAAGAATTACATGAAGCGGGCATTGTAAAAAATCGGGAAGAATGGAGCAATGAAGAAATTAAATTTGTAGAAAGTCATAAATATTTTACTCACGCTGCCCAATACAAACTTGACTCGCGCCTGAAACAAACATTGCTCCAATTAAAATTAAGATTAACGAAAAAAAAGAATGTCAAAAATAGTTTTGCTATTGGTGGATGGTTAAGCGACTCACTGTTCATTCTATTTGGAGTGCTTTTGGCAGCTTTTTCCTTAAAAGGTTTTCTTATTCCTAATGGTTTTTTTGATGGAGGCATCACTGGTATTTCTTTGTTGATCAGTGAGCTTTATCATTTGGATATTTCTTATGTTATCGTGCTGGCAAATCTTCCATTTATCGTCATTTGCATTTACGCTGTGAATTTTAGTTATGCATTAAAAACCTTTATCTGTGTGCTTTTGCTTGGATTATGTTTATATTATTTTCCACATTATTCCATCACTTCAGACAAATTGCTCGTATCCATTTTCGGAGGGTTTTTCTTAGGAGCAGGTATTGGACTTACGATGAGGGCTGGCTGCGCGATTGATGGTATTGAAATCCTTGCACTTTACACCTGGAAAAAAACAAGTTTTACCATAACCGAAATCATCCTTGCTATCAATATCCTTATTTTTAGTATAGCTGCTTTCAGCTTTGGTATTCAAATAGCCCTGTATTCTATGCTTACTTACTTCACTGCTACACGCACGGTTGACTATGTCGTGGAAGGATTGGAGGCGTATATTGGAGTTACTATTATATCCGGAAAAAGTGAAATTATAAAAGACAGGTTGGTTAACGAAATGGGAAGAGGAATCACGATTTACAAAGGGGAAAGAGGATTTTTGCCGGGCAAATTTGATTTACACAGCGACTGCGATATTATTTTTACGGTAATCACCAGGTTAGAGATCAGGAAACTTAAGAACCTCGTTAATGAAATTGATCCCCGTTCATTCGTCTTTGCAAGTACTATTAAAGAAGCATCAGGAGGAATTATCAAACGTCGCCATATTCATTAAGCAGTAAACGAAGTTTATTCCACGATTCTTAATTTGGCATAATTCAGCATAATCTTTTTCTCCCCATTGTGCTCAAATTTTACGGTGGCGATGGGATTATGCGCCGCGCCTTCCATTTTCAACACTTCACCAAAACCGAATTTCTGGTGTTCTATTTTTTGCCCCGTTTGTAAATGGCTGGTATCGCTTGGCGCGAAATCCGGTGAAGGAACATGTTCTTTTATTTTTATTACCGGGGTGGAAACCAGGTAAGCAGGCTTTTCTGATTTTGTTTCCCGCTTTTGATTTCCTGTTGAAAATTTGGGCTTATCAAAAGCGTTCCAATAATTATTACTTTGATTGTTTCGCATGTTGCCACCGGCAAAGGATTTATCAAGCCGCTCCTGTGGCAATTCTTCAATAAACCGGCTTGGATCGTTCTGAGTAAGATTTCCAAAACGATAACGGGTATTTGCATACGTTAGCCACAGCTTGTTTTTAGCACGCGTTATGGCTACATAAAATAATCGTCTTTCTTCTTCCAATTCTTCCCGCGTATTGATTGCCATGGCATTTGGAAATAAAGTTTCTTCCAGCCCGCCAACAAAAATTACCGGAAATTCCAACCCTTTGGCCGCATGAATGGTCATTAATTTTACCACGTCGCTTTCTCCTTTATCGTCGTCAGCGTCCGTAAGTAAAGTAATTTGCTGAAGATAACTTCCAAGGCTTTTATCAAGCAATTCTCCATCGTCTGTTGGAGTTTCGGTATATCCTTTTATGGAGTTTAATAATTCCTGCAGATTCTCATATCGCGCTAAACCTTCAGTGGTTTTATCATTGAAAAGATCTTTTACAATTCCGGTGTTTTTACCCACCAGGATGCCCAGGTCATAAGCGTTCTTTTTTTGTAATTCACTCTGAAACATTTTGATCATTATCACAAAGTTGTTGATCGTTTCAAGAGTGGAAGCCCTGTAGCCAAATTCAGCAGCGTGTTCCAGCACATTCCACATAGAAATATTCTGTTGATTGGCAAAGAGAACCGCCTTTTCAACAGAAGTTTTCCCAATACCTCGTGCCGGATAATTAATGATTCTTTTTAGCGCTTCCTCATCGCCGGGATTTACAATAACGCGTAGGTAACTCAGAAAATCTTTAATCTCTTTTCGCTGATAAAAACTAATGCCGCCGTAAATGCGATACGCAATATTCATTCTCCTCAGGCTTTCTTCAAAGCCGCGGCTTTGCGCATTGGTGCGGTACAAAATAGCAAAATCATTATTTCGGTAATGATTGCGCAGTTTTTGTTCCTGTATGGCATCAGCAACGTATTTTCCTTCCTCATTATCGGTAGCTGTTCTAACTAAATTTATTTTTTCTCCTTCAATATTACTGGTCCAAAGTTTCTTGGGAATCTGTCCTTTGTTGTTGGCAATTACATGGTTCGCCACGTGAAGAATGTTCTGAGAACTGCGATAATTCTGTTCGAGCATTACGACTTTTACTTCGTCATAATCTTTTTGAAACTGTAAAATATTTTCGATAGTAGCGCCGCGAAAACTATAAATGCTTTGTGCGTCATCGCCTACCACAGCCACATTTTCGTGCATCGCCCCCAGCAATTTTATGATCTGGTATTGAGACGTGTTAGTGTCCTGATATTCATCGATCATGATGTATTTAAACTTGTGCTGGTATTTGCTAAGGCTTTCCGGATGTGTTTTCAAAAGCTGGTAGAACTTCAACAAAAGATCATCGAAATCCATCGCCCCATTTTTAAAACAGCGATTGCAATAAGCTGTATAAATTTGCCCGATCATTTGCCGGTTGGCCCTCATGTCTTCCTGCTGCAATCCAAAATCATTGATATATTCTTCGGGTGTGATCAGGCTGTTCTTCGCATGAGAAATACGATTATAAACTGTATTGGCTTTATAATGTTTGTCATCAAGATTTAATTCTTTCACCACTGTTTTCACAACGCTTTTTGCATCATCCGTGTCATAAATGGTGAAGTTGCGCGGATAGCCTAATTTGTCAGCTTCAGCTCTTAAAATTCTTGCAAAAACAGAATGGAAAGTACCGATATACAAATTGCGCGCTTCATTGTTTCCAAGAATATGCGTAACTCTTTCCTTCATTTCAGCCGCAGCCTTGTTCGTAAAAGTGAGTGCTAATATTTGAAACGCATCGACGCCAGTAGCCATCAGATGCGCGATTCTTGTAGTTAAAACCTTGGTTTTTCCGCTGCCCGCTCCCGCTACGATCATGATAGGACCGTCACGATGAAGAACCGCTTCACGTTGCGCATCATTCAGTCCCGATAAATATTCCTGCATGATTGCAAATTTACGAAAAGAGGATCGGAGGAAAAACGAAAATCACTATTAATTGAATTTTAATCAATCTTTGACTGATTTAAGATAAAAAATGTATTTTTAATACAAAGAAAAAATAGATCAAAAAAATTCTAAATTTTAAAATAATGGCACTCATAGTTACTCCCAAAAATAAAAAAGAGGAAACAGTATTAAAAGCTTTTCTTAATAGTTTACAAATAGGTTTTCATTCAGAGGAAGATGAAGATAAAGCTTTGCTTAATGCGATGCTAAATGGCCGAAAAACCACTTTACTTAATAAAAAAGAGAAGGAAGAGTTTTTGAATCAATTAAAAACCTCAAGGTGAATGTAGAAATCCGAAATTCTTTCGTAAAAGATGCCAAAAAATTACCTCCTTCCAAAAGAATCTTGCTTGAACAAATAATTCGGGATATTATGGATAAAAAACAATTATCTGAATTAACTTCCTGTAAAAAATTAACCGGTTTTAAAGCTGCCTTCCGTATTAGATTTGGTAGCTACCGTATTGGAATTTTTTATGAAAATGAAACAGTGGAATTTGTTAGAGTTTTATCCAGAAAAGATATTTATAAATATTTCCCATAGCTTTTATTATTATTAAAGATTTAGTAACTTCTTTTTGATTGAAAATTTCTAATCAAAATGAATGCTCATCACTTTCCTTAATTTATTCATCCAAAAAATAAAAATCCGCCTTTTTTGTTGCTTTACTGTCAGACATTATTCAGAAATCAAAAAT
>JBDTKU010000164.1:0-7242 GCA_039935135.1 Ginsengibacter sp.
TTTACAGTTTGCTTTCTTCCTTTACCCTGTTTAATATATTCTTCGGCTTTTTTCCAGTTTACCGCCATAATAAAATCTTTATCGCGCTGTGAAGCATTTACTTCCAATAAAGTATGCGCCTGTTCTGAATTATAACAGCTAAAGAAAAACCAACCGTGGCTGGGGCCTTTACCGGCGTGGCTCAGGTCAAAATCCACACCGGGCAGCAGCAATTGGAAAGCGATCTTCATATTGCCACTTTGGGGGTCAACACTGATAAAACTTACGGTTCCTTTAAAATTTTTCTTGTAGGTATCAATAGGAACATCCCCATTTTTATCGTCCATTGGCACGCTAAATCTTGTGCCTGCGACCACGTACTCTGTGTTCTCCGTAATAAAAGGAGAAGAGTGATTTCCTGCGCTGTTGGGAATTTCCAAAATTTCTGCAGTACGAAAAGTTTTGAGATCGAGACGGGCAATACGTGGTGTATTATTGCCGTTGGCAAATAACCACCGGCCATCTATCTCACCATTGGTTTGTGATAGCTCCAGGTGATGCTGGTCATCCCATGGAACCATCCCGTGAGAAGTATTTAGCATGGGCTTCGTTTCTTCACTATAGCCCCAACCATCCTGGGGGTCTAAAGAGAAAACAGGAATTACACGTAGCAGCCGTCCGGACGGGATTCCATAGACCGTTACCTGGCCACTGAAGCCACCGGAAACAAAATTATAGAGTTCATCGTATTTCCCGGGGGCTACATAAACTCTGGAAGCGGCGTCACCATCTGCAGCGTTGCCCGCGTTTTTGGGTTTGCAACCGGTAATACTGAATAACACAACTGCTGTGATAAGCAATAGTACCGGAATGAGACTTTTTTTCATAAATTGATTTGAAAAGTGAGTAAAGAATTTTTAATTTAAAAATTAAAACTTGCCAATGAGAAATTGAATAAACTAGATTGATCATTTTTCAATACCTGATTGCTTAAATTTTTTCTTTGCAATATTACAGTCTGCATATTCCTTATTTTATGAGCATGATCATATCTGAGAGAAAAATTGAATGATTCGTATCATATCCAACTCGGTTGAATTATGTGAGTTGTTAGCATTGTTTTGCAGAATGCTTCTTTTAACCTAACAGTAAAAAGACAAATACAATAGATTTTTATTTTGGCTTATAAAAAAATAAAGGCCTGGGATTATGATTGCATTTATTTAGCTAAAACTTTGGAGAATTATTCTTTCCTTCAAATAGTTGTGTAACTAAAAAAATAATTTTCAATTATTTGAAATCTTTTGCGGTGGATATTAATTAAATTGAAAAAGCCATTTTAAGAATAAATTATTTTACCCTTCCAAATAAATTGAAATAATTTATATTTGTTCAAATATTTCCTTATTTAAAAATGCTTCCCTTTAATAAAATTTAATATTGAAATAAATCAATTTATGCTCCGGGTGACATGAAATCACAAATATCTTCTTTGAATTCTTAATTATTTCTTCACTATAAAACTTTCATGTTATGGACAAAATTAAATTTACAGGAACTAACATTGCTGCTGCAATTTTGGTACTTTTCTATTTCTTTCCCTGGGTAAGCATGACAATGGTATCTATGTCCGGCGCTTCAATTACCTCAAACGGGATTTCCCCGGGTTTGTTTTCATTTTTTATTCATGGATTTGCCCGGCTTTTCATGGTCCTTGCTATTCTTGTTCCCGTCAGCGGCGCTTTAATACTATATCAAAATTTAAGTGGGAACCATAAATTTTCTAAATATTTTAAACTGGCTCACATTCTTCCTGCCGCTTATTTTATTATAGGGATAGTGGGTCTATATTTTAAGATGAAACCTGAAGTTCCTTCTGGTATGAGAAGTATGTTTAACGATATGTCAAACCAGTTTAATGATATGGCTCCCGGCGTTACTGATGTTCTGTCTTTTGGCGTATATCTAAGTCTCATAGCTTCTATTTATTTGGCACTGGTGAGCTTCGGCAAAATAAAAGATAAAGAATATTATAAATATACACCCGGTGCAGATAAGGTAGATAATACAGTGGTCAACAAAGAAATTCCACCTACTCCGGACAACCAGCCTTAAGCAAAAAATAGTTTCTTTTTGATTCAAAAACAGTGCTTGAATCTCTTGTAGGGAATTTATAGTAAACAAACAAAAAGTAATTATTTTACATTTGGAGACTGGCGAAAACGCAGTAACTTAATTTGGACTGAATTTAGTAAATAAAAAAAGTCCCGGCAATTAAATCACCAGGACTTTTTTCGTTTCGATCTCTTTTAATTTATCCGGTATAGTTTGTAGTTTACTGCTGATTCTTCATTCAGAAAGTTTAACTGAAAAATCCAGGCAAGTTGCCCCTCTCTCCATAGAAAATTACCCTTGCGCCAGATTAAATTAGCCCACTAATTCCGGTGATACTGAACCTTTGAATAGTTTAATATAGGTGGTTATTTATTGAATAAAAATCTTCCGCAAATAGAAATGAAGTCAGGGAAGTTTTCAAAAGCAAACTGTACTTCATCGCAATTAATATTATATTGAAAAGGTAGTATTGATAAGGCTATTGAAAATTTTGTAAAGGTTTTGAATTTGAATATTAGCCATCAGGGATCTATTATTCATCTTAATTTAAAAAGGGATGCGGCTTTGTAATTGTGATTCAATGAAACTCAATCATTAACTATTGAAAGAGAGAAATTAAGAATTAAATTACTACAGCTCACTGACTTCCCAACTTTTTAATAGTCCGATTAGACGCAATAAAAGCCCCCTGATTTCATAATAAATATATAATTCTCAGATAAGAGAATTCCAGTATTTTATATATCCTTCCATTGGTTTCAATTCAAGAACATAATAGACTTTCTTACCATTTCTCGATACCCCTTGCGTGATATTTATATTCATACTTTTCGATGTGCCAACCCGTGTGATGCCGAAGACCTGCCAGGTCTCTGATATTTCCTATAAAAAAATCGAAGTAATTTCTACTTCGGTTTCGTGCCCGGGACTGGATTCGAACCAGCACATCCTTGCGAACGCTGCCACCTGAAGGCAGTGCGTCTACCAATTTCGCCACCCGGGCAATATCTTCTTTCGAAGAATTTCAAAATGGACGCCAAAAGTAAAGTAAAATCCAAATAATATCTTCATTTACTGTGATTTTTATTCTAAGAATTTCTACGCATGATTCTTCAGAATTATTTTATTATTTTTAATCTAATTTTTATTCTTCCAATTACGATGGCTATGAGAGAGGATATACTGCAATTCATCTGGAGGTTTCAATATTACAATCACAACGAACTCCGTTGCACTAATGGCGAACTGCTTTCTATATTCCATCCGGGGATTTCAAATTGCAACCAGGGGCCTGATTTTTCAGAGGCAAAAATTAAGATCAACGAAACCATCTGGGCAGGGAATATAGAAATTCATATCAATTCTTCTGACTGGAGACGGCACAATCATTCATTAGACAAAAATTATAATAACATTATTCTGCATGTGGTGTGGAACCACGACCAGGAAATAAAAGATCCTTATGAAAACCACTTGCCTACGCTGGAATTGCAAAGCCGCGTTTCAAAATTATTGTTGGAGAGATACCGTCAACTGATGGAGAGGCCTTATTTTATTCCTTGCGAAAAACTCGAAATAACTTTGAGTGGCCTTGGTTTGACGGCATGGAAGCAAAGGCTGGCAGCAGAAAGATTATTGGTGAAATCGGATGCTATTTTTAAGATTTTACAGCAAACTAATTTTCATTGGGAGGAAACTTTTTGGTGGCTGATCGCTGCCAATTTTGGTTTGAAAGTAAACCGCGATGTTTTCAAAAAAATCGCACAATCACTACCGTTAACTCTTTTAGTAAAACACAAAAGCAGCATACTTCAAATTGAAGCGCTGTTATTTGGGCAGGCAGGCCTACTCGAAAAAGATTTTGAAGAAAAGTATCCTGCTATGCTGAAAAAGGAGTATGAATTTTACAGAAAAAAATATCAACTTATTCCTGTTGAAGAAAGTTTACATTTTTTGAGAATGAGGCCGGCAAATTTTCCGACGATACGATTGGCACAATTAGCCATGCTGATCCATAACAGCGAGCATTTATTTTCCAAAATAAAAGAAACAGAATCTGCAAAAGAATTGAAAATAATGTTTGAGCTCGAAGCCAATGATTACTGGCATTATCATTACATTTTTGATGAAGAAAGCGCCTTTAAAATAAAGAGACTGGGCAAGCAAATGATCGAAAATATTTTCATCAATACTCTTGTGCCTATTGTGTTTTGTTATGGCCTTCACCACAATGATGAAATGTATAAAGAAAAAGCCATCAAATGGCTGGAAGAAATTCCGCCGGAACAAAACCATATTACCAAAGGTTTTGAAAAGTTGGGTTATTCTAATAAAAATGCTTTTGAATCGCAGGCACTCATACAATTAAAAAATCATTATTGTGATAACACGCTTTGTCTTGAATGCGCAATTGGAAATTCTTTATTAAAAAAGGTGGAAATGTAACAATATAAAAATGTGCAAATTTGAAAATGAATAAGAAATGGTGATACTGCCCATAATTTTCGAATATGCACATTTTTAAATTTGCTAATTATAATTTCCAATCGTATTGTAACACCAATTCAATATCCGGATGAACACTTTTAGCAACGGGACAATTGTTGCCCGTTTTTTCTAAAATTAACCTTTCTTTTTCATTAATTTCTTTGGGCAAAGTGACATAAACTTCAATTTTTGCTACCCTGCGTGGATCGCTTGCCATGTGCTTGGTAACGTCTGCTCTTGAATGGGTCATATCCACATTCATATCGTTTGCTTTGATGCCCATCGTTGTAAGCATGCAGGTTGCAAGTGATACACATAATAAATCTGTGGGTGAAAAACGCTCGCCTTTTCCCCGGTTGTCGGTGGGTGCGTCGGTCTCTATTTTTGAAGAACTTTGGAGGTGAAAAGCCTCACAACGTAAATTTCCCTGGTACGATATTGATGCGGTCATTGTCTTATTTTTGCGATAAATTTACAGCACTAACAGATCAATAACAAATGCGCAAAATCATCATCATTGTAACAGCAGTTTTTATTTCGTTTCAAACTTTTGCCCAGGAAACTAAGAAGATACGACAGGAGAAGAAAAGAGAGCATGTAAACGAACTGATAAGACAGGAAGAAGAAGGTGTGATTACCTACAAAAAAAGTTTTGCGTTCGGTATCAAACTTATTACAGATGGATATGGAGTTTTCTTTGAACTGGGCCGAGCCAGTTCTGTAAAAAAGGCATTGCTTTACCAGCTTGAGATCAGCGAAAGAAAGCATATCAAAGAAGAAAAACAAAATGGAATTTACGCAAACACGGTTCCGTTTATTTATGGCAAAGAAAACTTTTTTTATCCTGTAAAACTTGGCGTTCAGCAGCAGGTTTTGTTAGGAAATAAATCGAATAAGAATGGGGTCTCTATTACGGCAAATTATGGTGGAGGATTTTCTGCGGGCTTGCTTCGCCCTTATTATGTTCAGGTGCAAAATGGTAATGGCGTTGATTATATAAAATACAATTCACCGGACAGCGCACAGTTTCTATCAGGAACTATTTTTGGAGGTCCAAGTTTGGGAAAAGGATGGAATGAACTTACTGTTACACCGGGCCTCTATGCCAAAGCTGCTGTACGCTTCGATTATGGAAGTTATAATGAAGTAGTTTCTGCCATTGAAGTTGGGCTGACCGCTGACTTTTATGCAAAAAAGATTCCCCAGATGGTTTACAATAAAGAGAAGCAATTCTTTTTTGGAGGATATGTATCCATCATCTTTGGAAAGAGAAAATAAAATCTCTTTATTAATTTTGATCAAAATAAATAGTAAAATAAATGAGTGAAGTAATGACTTTGCCAACGGCAGATAAGCCGCGCAAACCAAATTGGCTGCGTGTGAAACTGCCTATAGGAGAGGAGTACAAGCAAGTAAGAAAAATTGTAGACGAACATAAACTGCATACCATTTGCGAAAGTGGCAATTGCCCTAACATGGGCGAATGCTGGGGGGAAGGAACTGCAACTTTTATGATCCTTGGAAATATTTGTACAAGAAGTTGTGGTTTTTGTGCAGTGGCTACCGGGCGACCTTTGCCTGCAGATCTCCAGGAACCTAAGAGAGTAGCTGAAGCCATTTTATTGATGAAAGTGAAACACGCTGTTATCACTTCTGTTGATCGTGACGAGTTGAAAGATGGGGGCTCTATCATTTGGCAGCAAACGATCAACGCGGTTCGTCAACTATCTCCCGGGACTACTTTAGAAACACTCATTCCTGATTTCAAAGCGGAAGAAGAAAACATACAACGCATTATTGACGCGGCTCCTGATGTGGTGAGCCACAATATTGAAACAGTAGAACGTTTAACCCGTCATGTTAGGATCCAGGCAAAATACTGGCGAAGCATGGAAACATTGCGCATCTTAAAAAAAGGAGGCATGCGCACCAAAAGCGGTATTATGCTGGGTTTGGGAGAAAAGAAAGAAGAAGTGATCCAGACAATGCAGGATCTTAAAGACAGTAATGTAGATGTAATTACGATTGGTCAATATTTGCAACCCACTCCAAAACACTTGCCCGTAGAGCGTTATGTTCATCCTTCTGAATTTGCTGAATTAAGAGAGATTGGTTACCAAATGGGATTAGATTATGTAGAAAGTGGTCCGCTGGTTCGCTCGTCTTATCACAGCGACAGGCATGTAATCCCCGGTCTTGGTCGCGATGCATGGAAAAAGGCTAATTCTTTGAAAGCAGCGAAACAACAAGCTGGATAAAGCTTTCTCCTTTAAATGTTTCTTAGAACTAATGCGCCTTGCACCATAATTATTTAAATATTTTCTGAAAATTGTAGAGTATTTTTTAAATTTTTCCCCAAAAATAAAAATCTGCCCTTTTTGTTGGTTTACTATCATCCAATGAAAGTGTTGCAATAATTTTCGCAGAGTCTTTGCATAAATAAAATAGTATATTCGAAAAAATATACAAAAGATATTGCAATGAACAACTGGCAAATAAAACTTTCGCTTTTTATCAACTATTTTGTTTTTGCCATTTTGCTCAACAGCGTTGGCACTGTTATTCTCCAGGTACAAAATAATTATGGCGTTACGCAAGGCGCGGCAAGCATTCTTGAAGCGTTTAAGGATCTAAGCATTGCTATTGCTTCCTTTCTCGTCG